>NZ_JBWDNO010000010.1:0-245580 GCF_056269245.1 Paenibacillus sp. J31R98 | reverse complement strand
GCGATGGCGGAGGGGAACCACGCGTACCCATCCCGAACACGACCGTTAAGCCCTCCAGCGCCGATGGTACTTGGACCGCAGGGTCCTGGAAGAGTAGGACGTCGCCAAGCACAGATAACCGACCATATTCATATGGTCGGTTTTTTGTTATCCATTTTTGATTTGTCTTTTTCACCCATAGCTGGTCATATCTCCTTCACAACTGTGCGCACACGTAGGCACATACTACTGACAACGCAGTCATTCTTTGTGATGGAGGTGGTAACAAGTGTTGGTGGACGGTATGAGATCAAAGGCATTTGCTATAGTGACGGCGCTTCTTGTATGTACGGGTTGTGGAAGTGCAGCGGAGCTGCAAGAAGCGAGCTTACCTCCATTGAAGCAAGAGCAGAAGCCATCAAATTTCAATGTTCATGTAAGTAAACCGCGTACGTACTCTGCTACGGTTAAGTCACAGCAGACACAATCACGACCTACCAGAATACGTAAGCTGTCTGCTCCAAGAGATCCTGTAAGGGGCATCTATGTATCCGGTTGGGTGGCAGGCAGTAAGAAGCGACTTGATCGGCTTATTCAGCTTGTAGACAACACCGACCTCAATGCTATGGTCATCGATGTAAAGAACGAATACGGTCAGCTTACTTACAAGTCTTCATTGCAAGAAGTAAGAGCCATTGGTGCGGACAGGCATGCAGCGATAAGTGACATACAAGCGCTGCTGCGTAAGCTGAAGGACAAGCATATTTATGTCATCGGGCGAATCGTGACCTTCAAGGATCCTTTATACGTCAAGTCGTATCCGAGCTTGGCGCTTCAGCAGAAGAGCGGAGGGGTATGGCGAGACGTGCAGGGTAAGGTGTGGCTGGATCCTTTTCAGCAGCGGGTTCGTGCTTATAATGCAGCCATAGCGAGAGAAGCGGCTTCGATTGGCTTTGACGAGATTCAGTTTGACTATGTGAGGTTCCCGGATAACGGGTCGAAGGTTGACCGAGAGGTGCAGTATAGCAGTGCGCGCGGTGGCAAGTCCAAGTCACAGGTGATCTCTCAGTTCCTTAAAGAAGCTACTGATGGCGTACATGCAGCTGGTGCCAGGGTATCAGCAGATGTCTTTGGGCTCGTGACCTCATCTACGAATGACATGGGTATCGGCCAATCTTGGCGTTCTATATCTGGTGCGGTTGACGTCATTTCTCCGATGACCTATCCTTCCCATTACTCAACGGGCATGTATGGTGTAAAGCAGCCTGATCTTAGCCCCTATGCGATTATTCGTCATGCCATGATAGATGCGAAACACCGTAATAACCTGATCAAGGCAAGTGGAAGTGATCAGACGCCGGCGGCTATTCGACCATGGTTGCAAAGCTTCACTGCGAAGTGGGTTCATCCACATCAACAGTACGGAGCAGAACAGGTGAATAAACAGATCCAAGCTGCCAAGGAACAAGGGGTTCATGAGTTTCTGCTGTGGAGTTCGAATTGCAAGTATGATTATCGTTCTTAATATCGACAAAATCCCCCTGCCGCCGTTATCTTGACAGCCCAATACCCCTCTGATACTATTGCAATAATATACGCGAACCTCTTGATTTTACTGGGATTTTCACGATAATTCCGACAATTCAAGGGGCTCGTAAATCGTCTGGGGAGGAACAAATCTGTGTGGGAAAATAAATTCGCCAAAGAAGGCTTAACCTTCGATGACGTGTTGCTCGTGCCTCGTAAATCGGAAATATTGCCAAGGGAAGTTGATGTATCGGTCACGCTCAGCCCAAGTGTTAAGTTGAACATTCCACTCATCAGTGCAGGTATGGATACTGTCACGGAAGCAAAGCTCGCTATTTCTATGGCGCGTGAAGGCGGCATCGGGATCATTCATAAGAATATGTCCATTGCTCAGCAAGCGGAAGAAGTAGACCGTGTAAAGCGTTCGGAAAGCGGCGTTATTACAAACCCGTTCTCGCTTACAGCTGACCATCACGTGTATGATGCTGAGGAACTGATGGGCAAGTACCGCATTTCCGGTGTGCCTGTTGTAGACGGCGATCAGAAGCTTGTTGGTATCATCACGAACCGTGACCTTCGTTTCATCCACGATTATTCGATGAAAATTAGCGAAGTCATGACGAAGGACAATCTCGTGACAGCTCCAGTAGGTACAACTTTGCAGCAGGCAGAAGTTGTTCTCCAGAAGCATAAGATCGAGAAGCTGCCTCTCGTTGACGAGTCGAATACACTTAAAGGTCTTATTACGATTAAAGACATCGAGAAAGCAATCCAATTCCCGAGTGCTGCGAAAGATCCTCAAGGCCGTCTGCTTTGCGGCGCTGCAGTCGGTATTGCGAAAGATACTCCTGAGCGTGCGGAAGCTCTGGTTCATGCAGGCGTTGACGTTCTCGTTATTGATACAGCTCACGGTCATCAGAAGAATGTTCTTGAAATGGTTCGCTTGCTTCGTGACAAGTACCCGGATCTTACAATCGTTGCGGGTAATGTAGCGACTGGCGAAGGCACACGCGATTTGATCCAAGCCGGTGCATCGGTTATTAAAGTCGGCATGGGTCCTGGTTCGATCTGTACAACACGTATTATTGCAGGTATCGGCGTACCGCAAATTACAGCGATCTACGACTGTGCTTCGGTTGCGCGTGAATATAATGTTCCAATCATCGCTGATGGCGGTATCAAGTACTCTGGAGACGTGACGAAGGCGATTGCTTCCGGTGCAAGCGCGATTATGATCGGCAGCTTGTTCGCAGGTACGGAAGAGAGCCCGGGCGAATCGGAAATTTATCAAGGCCGCCGTTTCAAGGTTTACCGCGGTATGGGTTCCATCGGCGCAATGAAGGAAGGTAGTAAAGACCGTTACTTCCAAGAGAACGAGAACAAGCTCGTTCCGGAAGGCATCGAAGGCCGTGTTGCTTACAAAGGTCCTCTCGCAGATACGGTGCACCAGCTGATTGGCGGTCTGCGCTCCGGTATGGGCTACTGCGGTACGGCAAGCATCGAAGAGCTGAAGAATGACACGCAATTCGTTCGTATCACCAATGCAGGCTTGCGCGAGAGCCATCCGCATGATGTTCAAATTACGAAAGAAGCGCCTAACTACTCGCTGTAATAGTTGCCAAAGCTGCAGCATAGATGAGATAATGACGGACCTGGCAGGAAGATGGTGGGAATCACCGTTTTCCTGTCTTTCTTTTTAGAAACGATGTGCTTTGTGTTACAATACTAGAGTAGATGATAGAAGAGGAGAGAGAATGTTGAAACGGAAAAAGGGACTGGTACGCTTCGTACCGACCATTTGTGCGGCTGTTATTGCGACGATGCTTACAACGACTCTAGGCACTTATAAGGCTCATGCAGATGCTTCAGAATTCACACCGAACTCGCTAGGAATTGAGGCGCGTTCAGCAATTCTAATAGATGCAGATACCGGCCAGGTGCTCTATGCAGTAAATGCCGACAAAGCTTTTCCGCCGGCAAGCATGACGAAGCTGATGACCGAGTACCTCGTACTCGAAGAGGTTACAGCTGGACGTTTGAAAATGACCGATGTGGTCACTGTTTCGAAAGAAGCCGCTGACATTCCACCTGACGGCTCCGCAATCTATCTGGCAGAGGGCGACAAGCACACGGTAAAAGATTTGTACATGGCGATGGCGGTTCAATCGGCTAACGATGCAACGATCGCACTGGCAGATGCAGTTGCCGGAACAGAACAAGGCTTCGTAGAAAAAATGAACGCAACGGCGAAGGAGCTTGGCTTAACAACCGCTCACTTCACAAGCGCGACAGGTCTTGCTGAGACGACGGTTATTTCGGCAGGTGACATGGCGAAGTTCGCTGGTGTATTGATCAAGAAGCACCCTGAGTTTCTTGAGTTCGCAAGCACGCCAAGCTACAAGTTCCGTGAGCGTGATAAGACGCCAATGATTAACTTAAACTGGATGCTGGAGACGAACAAATCGATCCCATCCTTGAAGAAATATGCCTATACCGGCGTTGACGGCATGAAGACGGGCTACATCGGCGCAGCGGGCTACTGTTTCACAGGAACAGCGAAGCAAGGTGATATGCGTCTGATCTCGGTCGTTATGGATACCTCTTCGAAATCATCGCGATTCATCCAAACGGCGAAGCTTTTCGACTATGGCTTCCAAAATTTTGAGAAAAAGACGGTTGTTGCGCCGAAGACTGTTGTAGAAAGCGCAAAGACGGTAAAAATAAAGAAAGGCAAGTCGAAAGAAGTGCCAATCATGACAGCAACGGACGTGACGTTCCTCGTGAAGAAGGGCGCCACTCCAGACGTTAAGCTGACGAAGGTTGACGTGAAGAAGGATAATGAGCTGGTCGCTCCAATTGCAAGCGGTACGGAAGTAGGTACGGCGACTTATACTTACAAGGATGCGGCAACTGGCCAATCCATCGAGAAGACAGTTAAGCTGATTACATCCGAAGAAGTGAAGAAAGCAAGCTGGTGGCGCCTGATGTTCCGCGCGCTTGGCGGCTTTATCTCGGGATTATTCCACGGGATTATGGATTTATTTTAAATAATCGGCCTGAGGCAGCTATTTATAAGGTGTAGATAGTTGTCGATTAGTCCGCTATGCTGTAAAATTATTGGTTAGAGTTAGTCCGGCGATCAACATGCTAGGAGAAACTGCAAAAACTTTTTGGGAGGATTTACGAACATGGAAACAGGAACTTCGCGCGTTAAACGCGGTATGGCTGAAATGCAAAAAGGCGGCGTCATTATGGACGTTATGAACGCCGAGCAAGCTAAAATTGCTGAAGCGGCTGGCGCAACAGCAGTTATGGCGCTTGAGCGTGTACCTTCCGATATTCGTGCAGCAGGCGGCGTAGCCCGTATGGCTGACCCGACAGTGCTTGAGGAAGTAATGAAGGTTGTTTCGATCCCGGTTATGGCGAAAGCACGTATCGGTCACTATGTAGAAGCACGCGTGCTCGAAGCTCTGGGTGCGGATTACATCGATGAAAGCGAAGTGCTCACGCCTGCTGATGAAGTGTTCCATATCTCGAAACGCGACTTTACAGTTCCTTTCGTGTGTGGCGCTAAAGATCTTGGCGAAGCTCTCCGTCGTATTCAAGAAGGCGCTGCAATGCTTCGTACGAAGGGCGAGCCAGGAACAGGCAACATCGTTGAGGCTGTTCGTCATATGCGTCTGATTACGGGCCAAATCCGTAAAGTACAGAACCTCTCCAAGGACGAGCTATATCATGAAGCGAAGAACCTCGGCGTACCTTACGATCTGCTTCTGGACGTTCACGAAACAGGTAAGCTTCCTGTCGTTAACTTCGCAGCAGGCGGCGTAGCAACACCGTCCGATGCGGCATTGATGATGCACCTGGGCGCTGATGGCGTATTCGTTGGTTCGGGTATCTTCAAATCCGAATACCCGGAGCGTTTCGCTCGTGCAATCGTTGAAGCAACAACACACTATACTGATTACAAGCTGATCGCGGAAGTATCCAAAAACCTGGGTACGCCGATGAAAGGCATTGAAATCTCGAAGCTGGCGCCTTCCGAGCGCATGCAGGACCGCGGCTTCTAAGAACGGAAAGAAGGCGGCAAACCGATGAAGATTGGCGTACTGGCGCTGCAAGGCGCTGTAGCAGAACATATACGAAGCATTGAAGCCGCTGGCGGAGAAGGAGTTGCGGTGAAGCGCGTTGAAGAACTGGATGCGCTTGACGGACTTATCATTCCTGGCGGTGAGAGCACGACGATCGGCAAGCTCATGCGTAAGTATGGCTTCATCGATGCGATTCGTGAGTTCTCGCAGCAAGGCAAGCCGATCTTCGGCACTTGCGCAGGTCTGATCGTCCTCGCTGAGCGTATTGAAGGCCAAGAGGATGCACATCTGCAGCTGATGGATATGACCGTCGCGCGGAACGCATTCGGCCGTCAACGCGAAAGCTTCGAGACGGACTTGCCGGTGAAAGGCATCAACGAACCGGTACGCGCGGTATTCATCCGTGCGCCTCTTATTAAAGAGGTATCGCCGAGCGTCGATGTGCTGTCCACGTACAACGGCGAGATTGTGACTGCAAGGCAAGGCCATCTGCTTGCATCGTCGTATCATCCGGAGCTTACGGACGATTATCGTCTGCATGCTTATTTCCTGGACATGGCGAAGGAAGCAGCTGCGGCTAAAGCATAGCTGCATAGCATAAAAGACTGCGTAAGCAGTCTTTTTGCCGTTATGTCGGGGGAGGGGCACTCCGGTAGTGCTCGCTCTCATCGACATTCTGATGGTCTCTCCCGTGGTGCTTCGCACCAAAGCCGTTCCTATTCAGAATGTCGGCTTGTCGCTCAACCTCGTCGTGTTTTAATAAAATTTCAATTTGAGAGGGGCTTTCCTTTCGTGTTAGATGTTAAATTGTTGCGTAATGACTACGCTAAAGTCGAACAAGCTTTGCTGAACCGCGGTAAGTCGCTGGATCTTATCTCGAACTTCCCAGCACTTGACGGCAAATGGCGGGACAAGCTTCAGGAGACCGAGCAGCTGAAGAATCGCCGTAATGTGGTTTCGCAGGAGGTTGCGAAGCTGAAGAAGAGCGGCGGAGACGCTGAAGCACTGATTGTAGAGATGCGTGAGGTAGGCGATCGCATTAAGGTGCTCGATGAAGAAATTCGCGCTGTAGAAGCAGATATTCAAGAGCTGATGCTCTCGATTCCGAACGTGCCGAACGAGTCGGTTCCTGTTGGTGCTTCTGAAGAAGAGAACGTAGAAATTCGTCGTCATGGCGAAGTGCCGTCGTTCGCATTTGAGCCGAAGGCGCATTTTGAAGTGGCGCAGGATCTCGGCATTCTGGATTTCGAGCGTGCGGCGAAAGTAACCGGCTCGCGCTTCGTGTTCTACCGCGGTCTTGGTGCGCGTCTGGAGCGTGCGCTCATTAACTTTATGATGGATCTACATAGCGATGAGCATGGCTACGAAGAGATGCTTCCGCCATACATCGTTAATCGCGACAGTCTTATCGGAACCGGCCAGCTGCCGAAGTTCGAAGAGGATCTGTTCAAAGTAGCGGATACAGAGTACTACCTTATCCCTACTGCAGAAGTGCCAGTGACGAACATTCATCGTGAGGAGATTCTGTCGGTGGAAGAGCTGCCGAAGAATTTCGTTGCATACAGCGCATGCTTCCGTTCAGAAGCGGGTTCTGCTGGCCGTGATACGCGCGGATTGATTCGCCAGCACCAATTCAACAAGATTGAGCTGGTGAAGCTGGTGAAGCCGGAGGATTCGTATGCAGAGCTCGAGAAGCTCACTGCAAACGCTGAGAAGGTATTGCAGCTGCTTGGCTTGCCATACCGCGTTCTAACGCTCTGTACGGGCGATATGGGCTTCACATCGGCGAAGACGTATGATCTTGAAGTGTGGATCCCAAGCGGCGGCACATACCGTGAAATCTCGTCTTGTTCGAACTTCGAGGACTTCCAAGCGCGTCGTGCGAATATTCGTTTCCGTCCGGAACCGAAGAGCAAGCCGGAGTTCGTGCACACGCTGAATGGCTCAGGTCTTGCAGTAGGCCGTACGGTTGCTGCGATTCTGGAAAACTTCCAGCAAGCTGACGGTTCGGTCGTTATTCCTGAAGTGTTGCGTCCTTACATGGGCGGTCTTGAAGTAATCAGCGCTCGCTAAGAGCATATTGCGACCATAGGGTGAATTTGGAGTTGCGAATCTGAATTCCCCTGTGGTACAATACATCTTGTGACCTTTGGAAAAGGGTCGTTTCATATTTTGGAGAGGTACCGAAGCGGTCATAACGGGGCGGTCTTGAAAACCGTTAGGGGGCAACTCCACGTGGGTTCGAATCCCACCCTCTCCGCCATAAAACAAATTACAAGCCGATTCCTAATGGGAATCGGTTTTTTTGTATAGTGGAGGAGATGGGATTCGAACGGGCCGTTAAGCAAACACACCGTGTTTGTAGGCCCCGGCGTGATAGTCGCCCCGACAGCGTCCGAATTGGACGCTGTGCGACGGAGCGAATCCCACCCTCTCCGCCATAAAACAAATTATAAGCCGATTCCTAATGGGAATCGGCTTTTTTGTATAGTGGAGGAGATGGGATTCGAACGGGCCGTTAAGCAAACACACCGTGTTTGTAGGCCCCGGCGTGATAGTCGCCCCGATAGCGTCCGAATTGGACGCTGTACGACGGAGCGAATCCCACCCTCTCCGCCATAAAACAAATTACAAGCCGATTCCTAATGGGAATCGGTTTTTTTGTGTTCGCGTTACGTCGCGGCAGCCGCATAAAAACACCGTCAAAGCCGCATATTATCGGCATGGAGGTGGTAAGCGATGAGCAAGCACGATGAGCTCGCAATCGATCAGCAGCAGCTGACGGAAGCGTGGCAGCGTACATTGCCAACGACGATCAATGAAGCCGATCGCGCCGAGGTGCTGGCTGATGAAGCGGATCCGTCAGCTCTGCGCATTACGATACATGCGGCTGGGCACCAGATGTATGATTTTGATTTTAAAGTTGCCTATGTGGATGGCCGTGAAGTGCAAACGACACTTATTGATGTGGAGAGGGACGGCCGCTCGATCGATGAGCGGACGGATATCGTTCAGGATCTGGTGCAGGATTATACCCGTCATATTCATGAATGCGCCCAAGCGCTGCACGATCTGACACATCCATAAATCCCGTCGTCATAACCGCACACTCGCATAAGGAAAGGCAGGCGAAGCTTAATCCATGACAAAAGTTAAAGGGTCTGCGGACAAGAACCTGAGCAATGTCGTCGAAGACCTGGATAAAAATCCGGTCAATAGCCATCATGCCCAACAGCTGCAGCAGGATACGAACGATCGCCGTCATCAGGATGATCTGAATCACGATCAGCCGTCAGATTTATTCCACTCGCGCAGTTAATGAATTTCTAATAAAGAGGTGTTATTCCGTATGGGCGGCAAGTCCAAGAGCGTTCCTGTATCTAACCCGGATGAGCAACGTGCCAAGGCACGTACGAATAATAATGATTCGAATCAGCCGGTAGCCCACTCGGGCTCGAAGAAAACGAAACAGGCCAATCATGTGAGCCATAATAACCCGCAAGGGTAAGCATCATTTGAGTTTAAGTTTGAGTTTGAAGCCCTCTGAGATGGAGCTAGGTCCATCGTCAGGGGGCTTTTTTGGCGTGGGGCTAAGGAACTGAAGATGAGAGAGCCAGCATTTAATTCTTCCGATTGGTCCGAGGATCAGGTAAAATGAAAGGTGCTCGCTAAATGGCGAGTTCGTTTCGTTAAAGGGGGAGTTATTCATAATGAAGTTCGTTAAGGTCAGTATAATTCTGATGTTCGTTGCAGTATTAGCCGTCTTAAGCGGATGCAGCGGCTCCAAATCATCGAAAGAAACGATGCTGAGTGCAATAGCTAACAATCAAGATATCAAAAGCATGACATATAAGGGAAAAATGACGCTGGATGAACTGTCACTGTCTCAAACAGCTGTCTCGGATGGCAAAATGCCGTCTCTAGCGCCTATGATACTTTCGATGCTAAGCGGTGCAGTCATTAATATCCATGGCGCGGTTCAGAAGTCGCCGGAGCGCGCGGAGCTGGTAATGGATATGACGCTTGGCAGCGGTGATGTGAAGCTGAATATATCACTCCCGATGATTATTACAACTGATAAGGTATGGATCAAAGTGCCGCAAATTCCGGGTTATCCGATGCTTGATGCGATCTCGGGCAAGTTCGTGGAGATTGATGCGAAGAAATTAGAGCAGGAGCAGGGCGTTGGTGATCTTGCCGCAACATCGAACATCGGTCAAGATATACTCAAAGCGCTGCTGGATAGTCTGGATGAGAAGACGTTCTTCTCCGAGCCGAAGGCTGCGGATATTAGCGGGCTTCCGGAAGGTCAGAAGGCTGACAAGTTCGTGCGTTTCTCTGTCGATGAGTCGAATAAGGACGCTGCCCTGACAGCAGTAATGGAGAAGTCAGCGCCGCAGATCATTGATATTCTGCTGAGCAATGAGACGTACATGAAGGCCCTTCAATTGAAGAAGGAACAGCTGGAGGCGGCGAAGAAAGAGCTCTCTGGCGGCGATACGGGCAAAATGAAGGAAGCCGTTGATACGTTCAAGAAGAGCCTGAAGATCGGACAGCTCGAAGTCATCGGCGGCATCAAGGACGATTACATGACGTATGAAGGATTGAATGTGAAGCTCGAGTCGACCGACCCAGCTGCAGGCGGGCTCAAGCTAGGTATGCATTACGAGATGTCGATCTCGGATATTAACAAAGATGTGAAGTTCGAATACGAGCTGCCGAAGGATGCGATCCCCGTCGAACAGCTGCAGGGAATGCTCGGACTGCCGAGCGGTTCCTAAATATAAAGAAGAAGCGTCCGCTCCGCGATGGAGGGACGCTTCTTTTCATTACATCAGCAGGAGCAGGCGATTAGAATTTGAAGCTTGCCGCTGATTTGGTCAAGTTGTTCGCTAAGCTGTGCAGTGCTTGAGAATTGGCTGCCGTCTCCTGGGAGCCTGCAGAAGCTTCCTCGCTAAAAGCGGCAATGCCTTCAATGGAGTGGAGCACATCTTTGGTCTGGATCGACTGCTGCTCGCTTGCAGAGGCGATATCGGCAACCTGCTTGGTCATTTCGTTGATTTTGCGCGTGATGGTCTGGAACGATTGTTCGGTGCGCTTGGAGTATTCCATGGCGCTCGTCGCCGCTTGTACGCTTTCCGTGCTGTAAATCTGCATATCGTGAATGATGCGGGTAATTTGCATCGCAGCTTCGCTGCTGCGCTCAGCTAGTCTGCGTACTTCGTCTGCTACAACGGAGAAGCCTCGGCCTTGCTCGCCCGCACGGGCTGCTTCGATGGCTGCATTGAGCGCGAGCAGGTTGGTCTGCTGCGCGATTTCGTCGATGACCTCGATTATCTCGCCAATTCGCATGGAGGCGTCTTGCAACGTCGTCATTTTGCTGCTTAGGGCACTCATGCTGTCGATGGAGAGCTGCACAACCTGGCTGCTCTCATCGGAAATTTGCTTCGTATCCATACAAAGATGCGAGGTATTCTCCGCATTGCGTGCGACAAGATCAATAGCAGCCGCCTGCTGCATAAGCAGCTCATTCATCTCCAGCGTGGAGCGGGCTTGCTCGCTGCTTCCTCTTGCAATCTCTTCCGTACTTTGCGAAATATCTTTGGACGCGTTGGAGACGGAAGCGGCGCTTTCTTTCATATGGATGATGACTGTCCGCAGGCTGGCAACCATATCGTTAAAGGACTTGGTGAAGGCGCCGATCTCATCCCGAGGCGAATAATCGCTCGTGACGGAGAGATCTCCACTCGCGATAGAGCGCGAGAGCTTCTCCAGATTCGTCAGCGCGCTGACGGTCGAGATGCAGAAGGCGACGGCAAGATAGAGCGCCAGTGCCAGCACAGCAGCGATGATTATAATTGCTTGATAGAGCTGTGAAGTGAAGCTGTCGACACGATCTTGCAGCAATTGGTCGAGGACTGGGGTTGCTTGATCAGTTAGTTTGAAGATGGAAGCGATTGCCTCTTTAGAAATATCTGTGTAGTCGCTCGTAGCAATCGATAGCTTCGGTTGTCCTTCATTGCTCAGAAGCTGCTCGTTGAATTGCTTTTCCAATTGCTGAATAAGGTTAACAGTCTCCGCCAGCTGATTGCTAAGGAGCGGCTTGATTGCCGGATTATTGTTAAAAGCGGTCTGAAGATTGGATTGTGCGGCGTCCATATTATATTGCAGCAATGTCATGTAGCGCAGCAGCTGTGTGCGAGCATCTAAGGAGAGTTGGTTGCTGCGACCTGCTTCCTCGGCAATTGCACTGGAGAAGCTGAGCAAGTTCGAGACCATAGGGAGCTTCACCTGCGTGATGTCCATAATATAGTAGCTGTCGAGATCAGGATCTAGGATCAAATTCGAATTGTTGGCGACAAGCTCTGTTAGCTTGAGCAGATCTTCAACAAACGTTAAATGGTTATGATATTGGGGGTCGGTGGCGCTTGATTGCAGCACGGTGCTTTTATACGATTGCCATTCGGATTTGATGTGGCTCCAAGCTTCGCTCGTGCGGAGTGCCTTGCCCAGATCAGCGTCGAGCTTGTCTTGTTCAGCGATAGCAGTGTCCATCTGCTGTTGCAAGCCTGTAATTGCCTGGGATGCTGTAGCGTCACCATGGGTGCTGCGGTATGTATCGGTCTGTTCGCGCAGCTCCTCAGCCGTGCGCAGCAGCTTGGAAACACCGGCATTATACTGGCTGCCGAGCAGCTCTTGCTTGCCGAAATGAATGCCGACATTCTTCGAGGAAATGTAGAAGTACATAAGAAATACGATGGGAATCACGAGGACAATGCCAATCAACATAAACTTCTTCGCATAATTCTGTCGGTCCAGCAGCTTGATGGCTAGAGAGAAGAAAGGCATTTTCATAGGTGGCACGTTCCCTTCGCAAATGTAAGAAAATCTAACAACTTATTTCGACAAAATTTGCTAAAATCCTTCTTTTTGTGAGTCGTTGTGCCTAAAATAAAAAGAACCGCGCCAATGAACGCGGTTCTTCGATGTAAGGTTAGCTCCGCTGATGCAGTGCTTGCCATTCGCTCAAATAGGGGACGTAGCCAAGCTCGCGTGGCTCATCTGGAAGCCAGGCGATGAATTCGAGCTCGTTGCCATCCGGATCGTTGAAGTAAACCGCTGCAGCAGGCATCCACGTGTGGACAATCGGCTCGACCGGCTCACGGCCAAGCGTTGGAATGGGGGATAACCCTTTGGCGCGCAGCCATTCGATGGACGTCTCCAACTGCGTTAGATCCGTACCGAATGCAAAATGTCTTCTGCGGACTTCAGTGCCCGCCGGCACTTCCCATACGCCAAGCAGCTGCCGATCTTTGCCGATATAGAAGAAAGCGACGCGGCGCTCCTCAATGACAAGGGACAATTCTAAGCCGAGGTCCTTGTAGAATGCGATGGAAGCCTGCAGATCTTGCACTTGAATATGGGTTTCGTACAGATTTTGAATCATCACCTTGGAACATCCTCCCACTCGGAGATTATGGCTAAGATCTGATGATCTTCCCATTGGCCATTAATATTTACGCCTTTTACTTCGATGCCTTCTTTATGAAAGCCTGCTTTCTCAAGCACTCGCATAGAGCCGATATTGCTTAACATGACACCGGCTTCAATGCGATGCAGCTTTAATTCATTGAACGCGAATGCGACGGTCAGGGAGACGGCCTCCGTCGTTAATCCTCTACCGTTATATTGCTCATCTAATTGATAACCAATCATGGCCCTCTGCAGCGGCCCTCGGTAGATATGATTCAGAGATACGCTGCCAACGAGCGCGTCGTTCTCGTTCAGGAAGATGCCGAAGCTATACTTCTTATCCTCACCGCGTTGTTTGATGGATTCGCTAATATACTTGCGTTTCGTATCAATGGTGTAGAAGTCATCTGGAAAAATAGGTGAGTACTTCTGAAATAACTCGCTGTTTCGCACCTCTAGATCGAGTAAGGCTTCCGCATCTGCATCCTCAAAGAAGCGGATATATACATGGTTTTCCGTCATGCGCATGTCTATTTTACCTCCGTAAAAATACAAAAAACCTTGCCACCACAAGGTTTGTAATCAAAATGGCGCGCCCGATACGATTCGAACGTACGACCTGCAGTTTAGGAAACTGTCGCTCTATCCTGCTGAGCTACGGGCGCGCGGTAAGGATAATAATAGCATGATTGGCGCAAATGGTGCAACGTTTCCATGTGGATATCGTGGGGATGATGTGGGTAGATGGGCGCCAATAAGATATCCACATCTTAATAACTGCCACAAGGTCGAAAGACCTACCCGATTCTTGATAAAATGTGAATAAAGGACTGAATAGGGCTGTTTTGTGCAGAGTGTTGTCGAAAGTTTAAGCGCATACATTGATATATTGTCGACAAGGTATTACAAACAGATTGGAGCTCAACGTTTATAATAATAGAGTACTTATTAAACTTCCTTAAACAATTAGTCATCCACGATTGCAGCACACTTCCTTGCCCCTTTATCCAATTGAATGTGATAGGAGCTGTCTCATAGCCGCCATGAATGACAAAATGATTCTTCTACATGAGCTGCAGGTGCTTCGAATGAAGTTGTTTGAAATAGCAGAAGCCCGCGGAAGTCTAACCGACCCTGAAGTCATCGCCATAAGTGAAGCTGCTGACGAAGTCATTGTGACGCTGCAACAGCTCCATAAGGAAGAACAGGCGAAATATAATACTAGGTGCGCCCTCGCAATCGACGGAAGAATTGAGTCAGCAGCTGTGCGCACTCTTGCTGTAGAAGGCCTCCGAGCAGCTCCGTTTCGTGATTAAAGCGAGGCTCCTGCAGGAGATTCATCAACGTTCCGGCACAGCCTGCCTTTGGGTCGGTTGTGCCGTAGACGACTTTTTGAATACGCCCCTGCACCAGCGCACCTGCACACATCGGACACGGTTCCAGCGTCACGTAGAGCGTGCATCCGAGCAAGCGCCATGCACCGAGGTGCTGGCTTGCCTCCCGAATCGCAATCATCTCCGCATGCGCGGTCGGATCCAGATTCGTCTCCCTCAGATTGTACCCTCGGCCAATTATCTCACCGTCTTTCACGATCACAGCGCCAATCGGCACTTCTCCAATCGCTTCTGCCTTCCGTGCTTCGGCAATCGCCTCTTGCATCCACTTATAATCTTCCCCGCGAAAATAATCCGTTTCTGTGGTTATCATCTAATCAAGCCTCCAGTGCCAATAAGTCCGGTTATATGCAGCTGCGACATGAATCGACTGTCGAATTGTGCCGCGAACAAATATTCGTTGTTAACAGGTTGTGTATAGATTTGTGGATAAGTCCGGTTTACTCACAGTTCTGTGCACATGTTGTTCAAAAGCCCTGTGAATATGGGGAGAAACCTGTGCACAAGTAATGGCATAACCATGATGCGTTAGGGTGTAACTTCAAGTTTCTCGTTAATATTGGTGCTGCAGATTGCTTTCATTTTATGACAATTATGATAAAATCCAAGTAAGATGTCCACAAGCTGCATCAAAGGGTGTGTCGCATATTGTCGGTGAAGACGAAGCTGTCCATTATGATCTCATTGCTTGTATTTATCATGCTTACACTGAATGTAATTTTGAGTGAATATTCGACACGCGTCAATTTACGATCCGACGTAGAGGCGAATATGAAGTCCGTTAGTCAGCAAATTGCAGTGAATGTCATGCAAAATTCACGGGAACATACATTTATACATACGATGCTGACGGAGAAATTGAGGGCGGTTTCGCAAGAGGCGGCGAAGCAGCTTCCGCAATCCTCGCAACTCGTTACGGATCAGCAATTATCCCATTTAGCCCTAACGCTTGGTGTTACGCGAATATCCACGATGATCCTGCATGGATCGAATTATATCACCAATCATTCATCAGAGCCCTCAGAGATCGGGCTGGAGCGGGATTTTCAACAGTTCATCCTCTCTAGCAATACATTCTGGACGCCGCCCTATGTCGCATCACTCGATGATAAAGAATTGATGGGAGAAGACAGCTATTTTGCTGAGAGCGGACGCAATTATATCATTCATTGTTATATGCAGAGCGACGAGCTCAGCGATTATAAGGAAATTGCGCATACGACATCATTTTTGACGGAAATGAAAACAGGCAACCCTACGATTCTCGAAGTGACGGGGTTTGAACCGGCTGCATTTGCGAAGATACCGGATTCGCAGGCACCGGATTACGTCAACAGCTTCGATGCGATGGGCAATTCCATTGCATTCGGCAGTTATGGATACCGAGAAATCGAGCAAGATAAGAAGAGTGTGCAGGAAGCGTTGAAGGGCAAGCCCGTATTCCGTTATACAAGTATGAACAACCGATCGGTCATCAAGAGTTTTGTTATGGTCAAGGAACCGATGCCTTATGTCATTGGGCTCGTATTCGATAAGAGACCGATGCTCGAGTTGATGGCAGAGCAGCGCAATAATCAGATTATGATCTCCGCTCTGCTGCTTGTGTTTGTCATCTTCTGCAGCTATTGGCTCGCGGGACTTCTTTTCCGACCGGTAAGCTCCATTCTATGGAAAATAAACGAAGTGTCGTTCGGCCGGTTCGACAATTCAATCGAAGTACGGCGCAAGGATGAACTGGGGCAGCTGGCGCAGCGGGTGAATGCAATGTCGAAGAACCTTGGCATCTACATGACGAAGCTGAAGATGGCGTTCGAAGAGAACCGGTCAATGAAAGAATACTTGGAATCATTCATTAATCATACAACCGATGCCATTCACGTTGTGGACCTGGAAGGGCGAACGACGCAAGTAAACCGTGCTTTCGAGCAGTTGTTCGGCTATGAAGCGGAAACGGCACTCGGTCAGGTGCTGCCGCTCGTACCGGAGCATTTGATCGAGGAAGAGCAGACGTACATGGAGCAGCTGCGAAGTGGCAAGACGCTGACAGCGCGCGAAACGCATCGAGTAACGAGCAGCGGCGAGTGGATCGCGGTTAGCGAAACGACGTCGCCGATACACGACAAGCATGGCGAGATTCGCGGAATTGCGAGCATTACGCGGGATATGACGAGCCGCAACAAGATGGAGGAGCTGCTCCGCAGATCAGAGAAGCTGACGACCGTTGGCCAGCTTGCAGCAGGCGTCGCGCACGAAATTCGCAATCCGCTGACGACGCTTCGCGGATTTCTGCAGCTGCAGCTCGAGACGTCTAAGCTGAACACGAGGCATGTCGATCTCATGCTGTCAGAGATTGACCGGATCAATCTCATTGTCGGGGAATTTCTCATATTGGCGAAGCCGCAAGCGGCCAGGTTCGAAGAGAAGGATGTCCGTTTCATTCTCGGCGATGTCATCTCGCTTCTGGATAGCCAGGCGCATCTGTGCAATATTGAATTTCTGACTTCATTCGAGCAAACGGCGTGCATTATCTCCTGTGAGGAGAACCAACTGAAGCAAGTATTTATTAATGTTCTTAAGAATGCAATCGAAGCGATGCCGGCAGGCGGAGAGATTACGATTGAGGTCAGACACGAAGAGCCGAATCACCTCAAAGTAGCGATCACGGATGGAGGAATCGGCATTCCGGAGGAGCGTATTCCAATGCTCGGCAACCCGTTCTATACGGATAAAGATATGGGAACGGGACTTGGCATCATGGTCAGTCAGCGGATTATCCAGAGCCATCATGGCACGCTCGAAATTCAGAGTAAGGTTGGGGTCGGTACGAAGGTCATGATCACGCTCCCTATACTGAAACAATAGCAGCAGGATCCTGTACAAAACATACCTAGGAGTGAACGGACATGAGTGAAGCAAGCCGCGGCTACCGCGCGCTGGTGCTAGGTGCTACAGGACTGGTCGGCTCAGCGCTGCTGGAGCAGCTGCTCGCTGACTCGAAGTGTACGGCAGTGACGATTCTGGTGCGCAGGCCGCTGCGTCCGTCACCGGATAGGCAAGCCTACGGCAGCAAGCTGACCGTTCTTACCGCTGACCTTGATCGGATGGAAGAAGCGCTCACGGGCGTGGAGGCCGATACGGTGTTCTGCACGCTTGGCACCACGATTAAGAAGGCCGGCTCACAGGAGGCATTTCGCGTGGTCGATCTGGATTACCCTGTCCGGCTTGGGGAGTGGGCGAAGGCGCAAGGCGCATCCAAGTATATTGTGGTCTCTGCGATGGGCGCGAATGCGTCGTCTTCGATCTTCTACAATCGGGTCAAAGGTGAAATGGAAGCTCGGCTCACGGAGATGGGCTTGCCGGAGCTGCATATCGTTCGTCCATCGCTGCTGCTAGGGAAGCGGGAGGAGTTCCGCCTAGGCGAGAAGGCGGCGATACTGCTTAGTCCGCTCATGAAGCTGCTGATGGTCGGGCGGCTGCGTGGGTATCGTCCCGTTCAGGCTGCAGCTGTGGCGGCATTCATGGTGAAATGCGCCCATGCAGGGCGGCCGGGCACGGGCGGACGCCCGAGCACGCAGATATATGAGAATGGAGCAATAACTGCTACAATAATAGAGGAATAAGGACAGTGCGGGGTGAACAAGTCAGTTGAGAATTAACAAGTTTATTAGTGAAACCGGCTATTGCTCAAGACGTGAGGCGGACAAGCTGGTCGAATCCGGCCGCGTATCTATAAACGGAGTAACTGCAGAGCTCGGCAGCCAGGCAGAGCTTAGCGATGATGTTCGTGTCGATGGCCACCGGATTGGTGAGCAGCGGTCTCACGTTTACATCGCGCTCAACAAGCCTGTGGGCATAACGAGCACGACTGAATCGCATGTAGAAGGCAATATTGTCGATTACATCGGGCATCAGGAGCGGATTTTCCCCATTGGACGATTGGACAAAGACTCGGAAGGACTCATTCTGCTAACCAATGACGGAGATATTGTAAACCGGATTTTGCGGGCGGAAGGCAAGCATGAGAAGGAGTATGTAGTAACGGTTGACCGACCGGTAACACCGCGGTTTCTGCAGGCGATGAGCGAAGGCGTTCGTATCTTGGGCGCGATGACATTGCCGTGCAAGGTGGTGCGGGAAGGCGACAGGGTATTCCGGATTACGCTGACGGAAGGGAAGAATCGTCAAATTCGCCGTATGTGTCAAACCTTCGGCTACAATGTGAGAAAGCTGCGCCGCGTGCGGATTATGAATATTGAACTCGGAATGCTAGGTTATGGTAAGTGGCGGGATCTGACGAAGGGTGAGCTGAAGGATTTGTTTACGATGCTCGACTATCAGTAGGTAGTAGGCAGGGAGGACAGGGTTCTCTAGGACCCTTTTCCCGGGAAATAATACAATAGCAGTAAAGCGAAAGATCAGAGAGAATCGGCTTCAAGCAGGCGCTCCTGATCTTTTTTTGCGCAAAACAAACATTTGTAATCCTAGAAAACATGAAGTAAAATTATAAAGGATTGTTAACGCTTTGCATAGAGGAAATTGTAAAATAATTGCGTTTAAGCAGGACGCCGCTACGGGTAATGGGTTGGACAAGCCCTTATCGAGAGCGATAGCTGCTGGACGTACATATGATTTCATGGGCGGAAAGGGACTTATTCCATGACCAAATTACAAGAGCTGCTACGAGAGACAGCTATTACTAATACTTATCAGGCAGCCGAGGATTCCACGAGCATCTCCGGCATTGCTTATCATTCAGGCAAGGTACAAGAGGGCAACCTCTTCGTTTGTATTACCGGTTACGCGACTGACGGGCATAAGTACTTGCGCGATGCGGTAGCTAAAGGCGCGGTAGCAGCAATCGTGGAGCGCGTGCAGGAAGATATTCAAGTCGCGCAATATGTGGTGCCGAACAGCCGGATTGCGCTTGCTCAGCTTGGCAGCGCGTATTACGGTCATCCGTCCGAGAAGCTGAAGATGATCGGCATTACGGCAACGAACGGCAAAACAACAACGACTTATATGACCAACGCGATTCTGGAGCAGCATGGGCTGAAGACAGGACTCATTGGTACGGTTGTGATTAAGATCGACGACACGAAGATCCCGTCGGAGCTGACGACGCCGGAATCGCTTGATCTGCAGTCTTATCTGGCGCAGATGGCGGAGCGGGGCGTATCCCATGTGAGCATGGAAGTGTCCTCTGCGGCGCTTGAGTCTCATCGGGTGGAGACGGTTGATTACGACATCGTCTGCTTCAATAACCTTAGCCGTGAGCACATAGACTCGCACGGGACGTTTGAGAATTATTTTGCGGCAAAAGCAAGCCTGATTAAGCGAGCCGGTGAACATAGCTTTGCAGTGCTTAATTTGGATGACGAGTTTGCTGCATCCCTCGTTACGGAGACCGCGGCGCAAGTTGTGACGTTCGGCATGAAGAGCAGCGAAGGCACGCTCCACTGCAAGGATCTGGATCTCTCAACAGGCCGCGCGAAGTTTACGGTCGAGATCAAGAAGCCGTTCAAAGCGGCTGGCATCGAATATACGCCTGGGGAGTTCCGCGTAGAGCTGCGCATTCCAGGGCTGCATTCCGTATACAACTCGATGGCGGCTATTACAGTGGCGCTGCTGTGCGGCATTCCTATAGCAACGATTCAAGAAGCGCTGCGTATATTCGGCGGCGTGGAGCGCAGATTCGAGTTCATCCACGAGGATGAGTTCATTATCATCGACGACCATTTTGCTAATCCGGGCAATATTGATGTGACGCTCGAGACGATGCGCTATATGGACTACGAGAAATTCCATCTGGTCTATGCCATTCGCGGCAATCGCGGACCGGTTACGAACCGCGAGAATGCGGAAGCGATCGTGAAATGGCTGAGCCGGCTGGAGACGCGCGAGATTATCGCAACGCGAAGCGAGTCGCATGTGAACAAGAACAATACGGTTTCCGACGAGGAAGCGGATGTGTTCTTGGAAGTCATGAAGGAAGCGGACATTAAGGTGCAGCTGTACAATGAGCTTCCGGATGCGATTGCGACTGCGCTGTCCAAGGCGGGCCGCGGCGATCTGATTCTGCTTGCAGGCTGCCAGGGAATGGATCCGGCGGCAGAGATTGTACAGCAACAGCTGGAAGATAAGCGTAATAACCGATAACGGATTAACGGATAAAGTAGGTTGAATGAAGATGGAGCATAAAAGGCGGTTAGGTGTTCTAGGCGGAATGGGGCCGAAGGCGACGTCCGTATTTATTGATCAAATTATAGAGGCAACGGTAGCCGACACAGATCAGGATCATATTGATATGATTATCTTGAATCATGCTTCCTTGCCGGACCGGACCCATGTCATTCTGGAGAATAACCCAGGGCCGTTTCTCCGTGAGATCGAGAAGGACATTCGGCTTCTGGAGTATGCCGATGTCGCTAACATTGCGATGCCGTGCAACACGGCGCATTATTATATCGAGGAAATGCAGCAGATGACGTCGATTCCGATCATTGATATGGTGGAAGAGACGATGAAAGCGATCCATGCCCAGCATGGCGACGGCTGCAAGGTCGGTATTCTGGCGACGAACGGCACGCTGCACAGCGGAATCTATAGCAAGTCGGCGCTCAAGTATAACATGGTGCCGCATGTGCCTGAACCCGAGGTGCAGCAGCAGGTGATGAATATCATCTACAAGGATATTAAGGGCGGCTTCCAGGTTGACCCGAGGGAAACCGAAGAAATCATTCATAACTTGATTGCTGAAGACGGCTGCCAGTGCGTTATCATCGCTTGTACGGAGCTGTCGATCATTCCTTTTAGTGCGGCGACGAAGAGGGTCTGCATTGATGCGATGGACGTACTTGTACGCAAGTCGATCGAGCTGTCGCTTCAGCGCAATTAGATCAATAGGCATAAAGAAAACCCGTCAGGCTTCAACGCAGAGCCTGACGGGTTTTCTTTATTTACTTCGTGGGATTGACCGGAATCGTCACGAACTTCGTATTATCGGCGTACTTCCGAATAATCGACACTTCAACGCGGCGGTTCTTCGCACGTCCTTGCGCCGTGGAGTTATCCGCAATCGGACGATACTCGCCATAGCCGATGTTACTGAAGTGGTGCGGGTTCAGCTTCTTGTTCTCAAGCAAAATATCGGTGAACCGGATGGCCCGAATGGAGCTGAGATCCCAGTTCGATTTGAACTCATCGGAATTCATCGGAACATTATCTGTGTGACCGGAGACGACGACCTCGTAGTCGTTATACTTCTGCAGCATGGTACCAATAGCGACGGCCAGCTTGCGGGATTCCGGCTTTACACTCGCACTGCCGGGTGCGAAGAGGGAGCTGTCACTGATTGTAATCGTCAGCTGAGACTGATTAAGCTTCGTATTCAGCTGAGTTGTGAGGCCGTTCGACTCGATGTACTTGTCCATCTGCTTCTTCAGCTTCTCCAGATCCTCTTGTTCCTTCTTCATCAGTGAATCGAGCTGATCCTTCGTCGGAGCGCCGTTATTCTTCAAGGACACATTCTCTTGGTCCATCGCCTCGGTTGTGTCAACCACTTGTTCAAGCGGATTGACGAGCGAGGATTGATCCAATACGCCAGTGCCGCTGTTGAGCGCAATGTTGAAGGCTTTGCTCATCTCTTCAAACTTCTTGGAATCGGAGGTGCTCATCGCATAGAGAACGATGAACAGGGCGAGCAGCAGGGTCAGCAAGTCGGCATATGGGATGAGCCACGTTTCGTCAGCGTGCTCCTCGTGGTGCTCGGTTTTATGCTTTTTGCTCAATGGCCTCTGCCCCCTTCTGGCTCAGTTGCAGACGTTCTGTCGGCGTTAAGAAGACAGACAGCTTCTGATTAATGGCAATCGTGGATACACCGGACTGAATCGATAGCAGGCCTTCCACCATCATGAGGCGAAGCTCCACCTCGCGCTTCGATAGACGCTTCAGCTTATTGGCGATCGGGTGCCACAAAACGTATCCGGTGAATATACCTAGAAGAGTAGCAACGAACGCGGCTCCAATCGCATGCGCGAGCTTGCCCATATCACTCATATCGGCAAGAGCGGCGATCAGACCGATTACGGCGCCGAGTACCCCGAGCGTTGGCGCGTACATGCCGGCTTGGGAGAAGATAAGCGCGCCGCCGCGATGACGCTCTTCTGTTGCAGCAATATCTTCAAGCAGAACGTCCCGGACGAGATCCTGGTCGTTGCCGTCAATAATCATCCGCATGCCGTTGCGCAGGAACGGATCTTGAATTTCGTCGACCTTCGACTCCAGTGCAAGGAGACCTTCACGGCGAGTAATTGTTGCCCATTCCATGAAGAGGGCGATTACTTCTTCGCGAGGGAGCAACTTTTGTACGACAAAAATCATTTTGATCAGCTTCGGAAACTTTTTAAGCTCAGAAAGTGGGAAGCCGATGAATAAAGAGGCACCTGTACCGATGATAATGATTACAAAAGCGGCTGGATTGATGAGAGCCGAAATCGGGGCGCCTTTGAGCGTCATACCTAGCAATACTGCAACGAGCCCAAGACCAATACCAATAATAGTGGATTTTTCCATGACACACCTCAACTAGTAAGAATATAAGGATATTTAAGAAACGGCTGGGCCGCTTTAGCCTTATGTACGAATAAAATAGACGGCAGGCCGATGTGTCATCATGACAGATGCAAACGCAATTCGGGCAGACCTATCTCTAAAGTATTTATCGGCAAAAGGCGCGTTCAGATTAGAGTGAATTCGGATGTTTTAGTCGTTTTGATCCGATTTCGTGTAGAATAGTAGATATTGGTGTCAAAAAGTGCGGAAAGCGAGGAGATTAAAATGGGAGTTAAGCATGCGAGGGAGTACAGCGATATTCTAAGCGAGCTGAAAGAGGCGCTGAATTCAATCGGGGATGGGTACGTCTTCTTCGAGATGGAGACGGAAGATTGGGAGCAGCTTGAGCAGCCTCAGCAGCTCGAATTAATGGAAGCGCTCGCGGATGATGTGTTCTACGCGCTTGGCGAGGACCCTGTCATCCATGTCGGCGGGGGGATTGTCACTTACCGTCCGAAGCATCATATTATTGAAGTTTCGGTGGATGAGAAGGAAAGTAGAATTATTCGGCTCATCTAAACTTGGTAGGGGCGGGGTGTTTCCTTGGCGAAGATGGAGAAAATAGCGCTGGACGCTGCAGATGCTGCAATCGCGTCGCTTGCCGGCTGGTCCCGTCAGGATGAGAAATGGATGCAAGGAAGCTACCGGTTCAGCACGTTTCCAGCTGCCATTGCGTTCGTGGATCGCGTAGCGGAGATAGCGGAAGAGATGAATCACCATCCATTCATCGCCATTGATTACAAGAAAGTGACGCTGCGCCTGACGACCTGGCATGCGGGCGGCTTAACGGAGCTCGACATGGAGTCGGCCCGGCGCTATAACGAGACCTATAAGACGTCGATTCCCGAACGCGGGTAATCGGCGTTTTTTCTATTGGCGAGGTGGCGTGGACGACGGCTGCAGGGCGGCTATCGTGAAGAAGGCATTAAAAGAGCCCGCCGGGCGCTCAAGAGGAGCGCACAGCGGGCTTGATTAGTACTTGTAAAGTGTGCGGGATGCAAGAGGAACGATCCGTCAGTCCTCTGACGCCACTTTGGCGAAAAACGATAGGCTGTAGAGTGCCGCCAAGCCTACGATAATGTAGACGATCTTGGCGCCGACGGAATCCTGCCCGTCAAAAATCTCCGATACGACATCATACTCAAACAGACCAATGACAAGCCAATTCAACCCGCCGAGAATGAGGATCAATAAGCTCACGATATTCAGTGCCTTCATGAGACCCGCCTCCTTTGAGTAATAGTGACTCGTGACACTACTACGGATATGCGGGAGGAAATGCTTTTAGCACGATAAAAATGTAAGCGTTATGTTAAGGGGCGACTAATGAGCGGCTAGCGGCACTAGTCCGCCGCCTGTGGCGTATAGCACATGCAGTGAACGTCGACCGGTCCGGCAGCGGTAGATTTCGCATAGGTGTCAGTGATAACGAAGCCCGCCCGCTCATAGGTGCGAATTGCGCGTTCGTTCCAGACATGCACTTCCAGATCAATCTCGTCGGCGGGCGCCTGCCGCTCTGCCTCGGCTACGATCGCTCGGACGAGCGCAAGTCCGAGTCCCTGGCCGCACAGATCCGGGCGCAAGCCGAGCCCAAGCCGCGTTACGCCAAGCAACGGGAAGAATTGCGCGAAGCCGATCATCTCGCCAGCGTCGCTTACGACTGCTCGGTACTGATGTGTGCGTACGGTCGGATCACCGAATTCCATGCCAAGCTGCTGCATCACTTCCCAGGAGGACCAGTTATAGAAGTCAAAGGGCGGTTCATAGCGCCAGCTAGACAGCTGTTCGGCGAAGCTGTCGGATAGTGGAATGACTCTGAGCTTGTCAATCGAGCTAGGGTGCGGGGATGATGCGGTCACGGTGCGGTCTCCTTCTTCATAGAAGCTTGTAGATCTAAGTTGTCTATAATATCGGCAATGCTAGCTCTCGCTATGAATAAGTGCAAGAAATGCCCCCGTGTCCGTGAAAATCAGATCAGGCTCGATCTCAAAGGTTGCGCTCTGGTAGGTGGAAAGCCACTGGACGCCATAGGTACGAAGGCCAGCTGACTTGCCTGCGCGAATATCGGCGTTGCTGTCGCCGAGGAAGACGGCTTCGTCCTTGTGCGAGCCTAGGATATGCAGCGCTCTATGAATGCCTTCGGGATGCGGCTTCGGCTGCTCCACGTCGTCCCCGGTGATTACGACATCGAAGTAGGAGGAGAGCTGGAGCGCTTCTGCGGAGATGAGGAAGGCCTTCTTGCTTTTGCCAGTAATGACACCGATCCTCATGCCTTGCTTCCGGAGCGCGGTAAGCATGTGTATGATGTCGGGTGAGAGTGGACCATCGTCTTCGCCTGCGAAATGTCCGCTTCGATAAAGTTCGTAGTAGAGTGCGGTTGCTTCCGGTATTACAGCTTGGTCGCGTAGATTGCGAGCGATAATGTCGTCTTCCGTCGGTCCGAACATGGCGATAATCTCTTCCTCGGACACGCTGCGGTTGTCGTACTGCTCGAAGACGGCCTTGAACGCTATGAAAGACAAGGGCAGCGTATCGGCAAGGGTGCCGTCGAAGTCAAATAACACGGTACATATAGGCAAACTCGCCACACTCCTTACTCGTAATTGAATACTAGTAGTATACTATAGGCATAATCTGGGAGATAGAAGGCTCGTACCTTGCTTAATATTTAAAAAGCTGCGAAAACGGTTCATAACGGCAGGGATGCCCCTTTTTAGAAGCGATCTCTGTCTTTTTTTACATATAAGGCGATTTCCATTTTGCTTCCTGCAGTAGGTACAATAGAGGGAAGAAACCTTTAGAAAAGGGAGTCCTGAACCTTGAGCTTTCTGAAGCCGTATTTTCGCCAATTTGGTAAACCGTTCGCCGTAGCTATTCTGTTTCTCATGCTTGAAGCGTTCTGCGATTTGCTTCAGCCAACGCTCATGTCGCGCATTGTGGACGTCGGGGTCGCGAATAAGGATCTGAACTTCGTGTTCCAGTTCGGCGGCTATATGCTGCTGGTCACGGCTATCGGGGCTTGCGGAGCGACGCTGCGGAACATTATTTCCAGCCACGTCTCCCTGAACTTCGGTACCAAGCTTCGCTCGGACCTGTTCCGGCAAATTCAGACGCTGTCGTTCGATAGCATCGACAAGTTCGACCGCGCTTCGCTCGTTACTCGGTTGACGAACGATGTGACCCAGATTCAGAACTTTACGAACGGATTGATGCGCATCTTCGTGAAGGCGCCGCTAATCTGTATCGGCAGTCTCATCATGGCGATTCGCCTCAATCCGCCGCTATCTCTTGTGCTCGCCGTTGTGGTTCCGCTCGTTGCCGTGCTCATTGTGTTCAATATGCGGATCGGGTTTCCACTCTTTACGCGCGTGCAGCAGGCGCTCGACCGGGTGAACGGCGTATCGCGGGAGTATCTGTCTGGCGTTCGCGTGGTCAAAGCGTTCAATCGGTTCGAATATGAGACCGAGAAATTCGGGGCCGTCAACGATTCGTATCGCCTTGCGTCCACACGCGCGATGCGCATGCTGTCCATCTTCAGCCCAGGCATCATGCTGACCGTTAACTTCGGTATTGCCGCGGTGATCTGGATCGGCGGCTTGCGCGTCGATGCGGGTCATATGCAGGTCGGCCATATTATCGCATTCATTAATTACATGACTCAGATTCTGTTCTCACTGCTTATGATCTCCAACGTATTCACCATGTTCGTCCGGGCAAAAGCATCCGCGGAGCGTATCGGCGAAGTATTCGCGGAGAAAGATGCGATGGCGTGGAAAGACGGAGCGGGCGAGCGGGCTGCTTCCGGTAGCGTCGAGTTCAAGCAGGTTTCCTTTGCTTACTCCCAGTCAGAGACGGTGCTTCGCGATATCACGCTGAGCTGCAAGCCGGGCGAGACAGTGGGCATTATCGGTTCGACAGGCTCGGGCAAAAGCACGCTCGTCAATCTCATTCCGCGCTTCTACGACGTCGCGAGCGGGAAGATTGAAGTGGACGGCGAGGATATCCGTGACATAGAGCCGAAGCTGCTGCGTGAGCGGATCGCGATCGTGCCGCAGAAGACGGTGCTGTTCACCGGCTCCATTCGCGACAATCTGCTGTGGGGCAAGGAAGGCGCGAGCGATGAAGAGATGGAGCGGGCGGCACGCATGGCACAGGCGCATGAGTTCATCATGGATACGCTGGAAGGCTATCATACGCTGCTTGGACAAGGCGGCGTGAATCTATCGGGCGGTCAGAAGCAGCGGCTGTCCATTGCGCGGGCGCTCGTCCGTCAGCCTTCTATTCTGATCCTGGACGATTGTACGAGTGCCGTCGATACGTCCACGGAGTCGCGTATTAAGGAAGCGCTGCGTGAATATGCGCAAGGGCTGACCTGTATATTGATTGCGCAACGGATGTCCTCGGTCATGGACGCGGACCGGATTATTGTGCTGGACGGCGGGGAGATCGTCGGCTCGGGTACGCATGATGAGCTGATGCAAGGCTGCGTCGCGTATCAGGAAATCTATCGGTCGCAGACCGGCAAGGAGGCGCATGCCAATGTCTGAGTCGGAGCAGAAGAAACGCGGGGAGCAGGCAGCGGCTGGGGCTAACGCATCCGCGCCGCCTGTGGTGAACGTCCAAGGCAGAGGCGGGTTCATGCAGCGCGGCCAGGTCGTGAAGCCGAAGAACATGCAGGCGACGGTTAGACGCCTGTGGTCGTATCTCGGCAAGGAGCGCCGACTGCTGTCGGTGATTTTCGTTATTGTGTTGGTCGACTCGCTTATCACTCTGTCGGGCCCGTATTTGATCGGACGGGCGGTTGATGCGATGACGATGACCGGAGCGGAGGGTGGCAGCGCCGTTGACTTCGGCTTGCTGCAGTTTGTGCTCATCGCGCTTATCGCATCCTACATCTGCGACGGCGGGCTGACGTTCCTGCAGGGCTGGCTCATGTCAGGCGTATCGCAGCGCATCGTTGGGCGGCTGCGGGAATCGCTATTCGCGAAGCTGCATAAGCTGCCGATCCGCTTCTTCGATACGCGGACGCATGGCGAGCTGATGAGCCGGATGTCCAATGATATCGACAACGTCAGCAACACGATTGCGCAGTCTGCCGTGCAGATCATGACCGGCTCCGTCGCGATTACGGGCGCGCTCATTATGATGCTCATCCTTAGCCCGCTGCTGACGCTGGCAAGCTTAATCACGGTGCCGGCCGTGTTCCTGCTTACGCGGACGATCGCGCGGGCGACGGGTCCGCTGTTCAAGGAGCAGCAGAACAAGCTCGGCAAGCTCAACGGGCATATAGAAGAGACGATCTCAGGCATCCAGATCGTAAAAGCATTCAATCGCGAGGAGAAGGCGATTGACGAATTCGAAGCGGTCAATAACGAGCTGCGCACGATCGGAATTAAAGCGCAGATTCGTTCGGGATTCTTGATGCCGATTATGAACGTCATCAATAACGTGGGCTTCGCGGCGGTCGCGATTGTGGGCGGTATCTTGGCGGTGAACGGACATATTACCGTCGGGGTCATTGCCAGCTTCCTGAGCTACTCGCGTCAATTCGTCCGTCCGCTCATCGAGCTGGCGAACCTCTTCAACACGCTGCAGTCCGGCGTGGCAGGCGCGGAGCGGGTGTTCGAGGTGCTCGACGAAGAGGAAGAGCCGGCCGATCCGCCGGGCGCGGTACGGCTTGCGAATCCGCGCGGACACGTCGTGTTCGAGGACGTGTCGTTCGGCTACCGCGCCGATGTGCCGATCTTGCGGAGCGTGAGCTTCGACTCCGCCGAGGGCACGAGCACGGCGCTCATCGGCCCGACCGGAGCGGGCAAGACGACCATCGTAAACCTGCTCACCCGTTTCTACGATGTGACGGGGGGCTCCATCCGCATTGATGGGCGCGACATCCGCGACTATACGAAGGATAGCCTGCGGCAGGCTTTCGGCATCGTGCTGCAGGATACGTATCTGTTCTCCGGCACGATTCGGGAGAACATTAAGTACGGCAAGCCGGCCGCGACCGATGCCGAGATGGAACACGCGGCAAGGCTCGCGAATGCAGCTCCATTCATTCGCAAGCTGCCGCTTCGGTACGATACCGTGCTGGCGGAGAATGGCTCGAACCTCAGCCAAGGGCAGCGCCAGCTGCTCGCGATTGCGCGGGTCATCCTCGCGGACCCGTCGATTCTTATCCTCGATGAGGCGACGAGCAGCATTGATACGCGGACCGAGCTGCACATTCAAGATGCGCTGCGCGGCGTGCTGCAGGGGCGGACCAGCTTTGTGATTGCGCACCGCTTGAATACGATCCGCGATGCCGACACCATTATGGTCATTGACCACGGCAATATCGTGGAGCGGGGCTCCCATGACGAGCTGCTGGACCGGCAGGGCGTGTACCATCGCATGTTCACGAATCAGTTCGGGGCGATTTTGGGCGAGGGGTAAAGGGTAAAGCAGCGGATAACGGTGATTGGTGAAGCTGACAGAACATATGTGTTCTCTCAGCATTGTAATAGCCACTGTTGCGAGGTTGAGAGCGCGTATTGGTTCTCTCGGAAGCGATTTGGCCCGAATATACGTATAAAAGAAAGCCGAGAGCACGTATGTGTGCTCTCGGCTTTTTATAGTGTTACAAATATTGCTGAGAGCACGTATGTGTTCTCTCGTGATTAAGCTTGCTGCGTTGCGAGGTAATCCTCGAGCTGCTTGAATGTGCCGCCGAAGCCTTGCTGCATGGATTCATGCATCGCTTTGAAGAATGCATGCTGGGTATCGCTCGCATTGTGCGGGCCGCCTTGGAGCGTAAGGGTCGTCTTGCCATCTTGCTCCGTTAGCGTCAGCGTGTTCATGATTTCTAGCGGGAATTGGTCAGAGAATGGGGGCTGGATCGTGTTGCCCTCAGCATCGGCGAAAGAGTTCGTGAATACGAGCTTCTCCGGCGATACGATCTCGTAATAAACGAATTTGCCATACATCTTGTTGCCATCAGGCGCAGTCATCCCAAAGTGGAAGATGCCGCCCGGTTGTACGTCCAGCTTGATCACTTCCAGCTCAAGGCCAGCCGAGCCCCACCAGTGCTTCAAATGCTCGGCTTCCGTCCATACTCGGAACACCAGTTCACGCGGTGCGTCGAATGTACGTGTAATCATAAGTCCGCTTTCGTTCGTTGCTTGATTATTCGTTGTCATTGTATTTATGCCTCCATAGGATTGCTTTTTATTATGCTGTGACAGGCTTGTCTCCTAGCGCTGCGCCGCCACGTAAACTTCAAGCTGATCGAACATACTTCCGAAGCCTTGCTGCATGGAATCGAATAAGGATTGGAAGAAGTCACGCTGAGCAGCTTCCGCCTGATGAGGGGTGCTCTGAAGCGTTAGAATTGTCTGGCCGTTGCTCTCCGCGAACGTCAGTGTATTCATCACTTCCAGCGGGAAATCCGGTGCGATAGGAGCGGGAACGATGTTGCCTTCAGCATCCGTAAACGAAGAAATGTAGACAAGTTTCTCTGGTGCCACGACTTCTTGATAGGTGGTTACTCCACATGAAGCTGCCATCAGGGAAGCGCATGCTATAGTGGAACATACCTCCTGGACGAACATCCAGTGTCAGTACCTTCAGATCCAGCTCGGCCGGTCCAAACCATTGCGCTAGATGCTCGGCTTCCGTCCACACTTTAAACACCAACTCGCGCGGCGCGTTGATAGTGCGTGTAATGACAAGCAGCTCTTGGTTCGTTGTTTCGTTATTCGACATTTCCATGCCTCCTGAAAGTGAAGTTCTTGATTTGAATATACTTTAACAGGAATATTCCTGTCAAGGAATATAAGGTGGTTATTTCTGCCGTGGAGATTTGGTGCTTGTCAGCGGGCAGCGGAATCTCATACGCTAGCATTAGTTAATTGCCGTAATTGGAGAGTGGTGTCTATGAAACAAAGCAAAAGCTGGTGGCTGCTCGTCATCGTCAGTCTCGCTGTCATGATCCCGTTCATGGCGCCGTATATGACGCTGAACCCTGATGCAAGCCGCGTTGAAGTTACTTCGAAGACGGTGCAGTACCCTGCGCTGGTTGCGCATATCGGGCTTGCTTTTGTCGCGCTGGTGTCAGGCTTCGTGCAGTTTATCGGTGTTATTCGGAAGCGCTATCCGAAGGTGCATCGCTATGCAGGCAGAGTCTACGTCGCGAGCGTCTTCAGCAGCGGCGTGCTCGCATTGGTCGTGATCGGTTATGTAGATGATTTCTCGAAGGCGGTATCTTTTCTCGCGCTCGCTCTGCTGTGGCTCATTACGTGCTGGCAAGGCTACTGGGCAGCGGCGGTGAAGAAGGACTTCCAAGCGCATCGCATCTGGATGATCCGCAGCTTCGGCATTACGCTCGTGGCGGTGTGCGCGCGGCTACTGGTACCTGTCTTGTTCCTGACCTATTATGTGCTGAATGGTCTGTCCGTACCCGGCGGTAAAAACATGATGATCGAGAACGTGCTGAACGTGAATATCTGGGCGGGGCTCGTCGTCGAGATCGTTGTTGTGGAGTGGCTAATTGTATCGAGGCGTGCGGGATCGCGCTAGTTGAAAGGGGCTCCGACACCGGTTGGCCCTCTGATGGGATGGCGGAGTCGCTGAAACTTCCGATGACGGATTTCGTGAAAGCAGAGATGGCAAAAGGGGACAACGAACAAGGGCTGAGCATATCGCTTGAGAAGCTGCCTGAGTTTGTTTCGGCGAATCGCCTGTTCCTCGTTACGTTCGATAATGATCCGGACTTCGTAACGGAGGTTAACAAGAGCAAGCTGTGGAATAACCTGCCGGCTGTTAAAGCAGGGAAAGTCTATGCGGTCAATTCCGATCTATGGTTCTCCTATGACGTCATGTCGATTAACGCTCAGCTGGACGACGTAGTGAAATTGTTGAATAAGTAATGGGTTCGTAGATACAGAGCACAGCTGGAGGTTGGCTGGAGCTCTGTATTTTTTGTAGGGCGGGTTGAACCGGTGGAGAGGCGAAGAGGGGCTCCGTTGATGTATAATCTAGTTATATAATCGTAATCTAGAGGAGGCGGTAAAGCTCTATGAAAAATATCGTATCGTTAAAATGGTTGCTCGCTCGCATGTATGAATCGGATATCGTCATCGTCGATTGCCGTTTCCAGCTCGGGAAGCCGGAGTCAGGCCGTGAGGCATATACGGAATCGCATATTCCAGGCGCTGTATATTTGGATCTGGAGAAGGACTTGTCCGCTCCGATCGAAGAGCACGGCGGACGCCATCCGCTTCCGGACATCGCGGAGCTGACGGTTACGCTGAGCCGTGCGGGAATTGGCAACGCATCGCGCGTTATCGCGTATGACGACCAGGGCGGCGCAATGGCTTCGCGCCTCTGGTGGCTGCTCAAGTACATGGGCCATGAAGAGGTCTATGTGCTTGATGAAGGTTTTACGGCTTGGAGGAACGCAGGGTTCCCGGTATCAGCGGAGCAAAAGGTGCTCATCCCTGCGCAGTTCTTGGCGACGGTGCAGCATAACCTGCTGGTGGAAGCCGATGAAGTGCGGGAGAAGCTGGGTGATGCAGCGGTGACCCTGATTGATTCGCGCGAAGCCGCACGTTATCGCGGCGAAGTGGAGCCGATCGACCGCGTAGCCGGTCATATCCCAGGCGCAATCAACCGCTTCTGGGCAGAAGGCCGCGACGCGGATGGCAAGTATAAGAGCGCGGAGGGACAAGCCGCGCGTTTCCAAGATCTGCCAACGGACGGCGAGACCATCGTGTATTGTGGGTCTGGCGTGACTGCGTGCCCGAACGTGTTGGCGCTGCAGGAAGCGGGCTTCACGAACGTGCGGTTGTATGCGGGGAGTTGGAGTGATTGGATTAGTTGGTCCAACAACCCAATTGCCGTTGGAGACGAAGAAGTGCTGAAAGGCCAATAGCAGTATGTACATTGCTGATACAGAGCACGGTGAGATAATTGCCGCTGCTCTGTATTTTTTATGCGCCGAAGTCAACCCGGAGTCAACAATTGGCTTCAGAAAATGTTAACATTGTGGCTGTCCAGAATGTTTTCTCACAATTGTTTTATAACTTGTTCAATGTTCCCCGAACATAGATATGCATTGAATCAACAAATGAAGATTATTTTAGAACAAATCAACGAAGAGTCAACATTTAAAGTTGAGGGTTAACCAAGCTGAGCCATCTCACTAGTAGGGTGAAAAATTCATACTTTCTCTATTTTAAAAGCTAAAAGAGATAACTCTTCATAGGCGTTTTTATTCCGATTTTTGAGCCACAATGTGCCCGACGGTACATAGGCAATCGCCTTCGGATAGCCACTTTCGCTACAGCCCGATTTATGTCCAGACGACCTCCGGGCGAAGCAGTATAGCAGTAAGTACAAAAAAGGCCAGTGCTCCTTCTAAGGGTGCTGGCCTTGTTATTGTACTGCAGATTATGAAAAATTAGGACATCCTTAGTTAATTAAGTAAACGGATTAGTCTTGTAGCTCGGATAAGGAGACTGCGCGTTTCTCAGCCACAGAAATATAAGCAGCTTCCACCACTCTTGTCAAATCGGTTGCCAGCTCGTTGTTCTCTTCGGGCAGCGTGTTGTTCTTAATATGGCCGACCCATTGCTCAATTGCAGTAGGCAGATTAGGAAGATGATCGACTGTAATCCACTCTTGTTGTTCCAGCCTGTTGCTGCGAACACGAACCACGTCATCTGGTAAACCGTAAAGGAGCGAACCCTCTGTACCGTGAACTTCAATGCAGAATGGCGAGTGAGGAGTGAGGTAACCTGATTCAAGAATGCCAAAAGCACCGTTCTCAAAGCGAATCGTTATTGTTGCATTGTCTTCAACTTTTTTGCCGGTAAAGTAGCCAATGCTGGCGGTAACACTTTGCGGCAACCCAAGGAGATAACGAGTTAGATACACGGGATGACAGAGATCGATAAGAGCGCCACCTTGGCATTGCTCAGGATTGTAGAAGTGATCCGGCAACCAATTTCCAGTAGTGCCGTCATGCGCATTACGAACACGGACTTGAGTCAGTTGGCCGAGTATGCCGGAATCAATCACCTTTTTAATCGTAGGTGTATAGTGTTCGTTCAAGCGGAACATCGAAACAGTCAATTTGACGCCGGCTTCACGTATAGTGGCTTTAATTTCATTCACTTCTTTTAGTGTAGCAGCCAACACTTTTTCTGTGAATATATGTTTACCTGCGCGAGCAGCTTTCACCATCACTTCGCGGTGAATATTTGTTGGAGTATCAACGACAACTGCATCGATATCCGTACGGGCAAGCAGCTCATCCAAATCAGCAAAAAATGGAACGCCCAGTTGGTCTGCGTTCTCCTGCCCGCGTGCAGGTAGCTCGTCCCATATTGCAGCTAATTCTAGGTTTGGGTTCTCCTTCACTTGGTTCGTATAATCCCAAGCATGTACATGCCAATAGCTAAGCATTGCTACGCGAATCACTGAAATTCCTCCTAATCGTGTATATGATGTTGAGACCTATTCCATTGAACCATCTCTAATTATGAACCATAATTGTAACACTGCACAATTAAAATTTCTGTACCGAGTCAACGAGCGGTGTCGATTGCATTTTCCACGTTATACAACAATATCCTGGATGTGCAGCTGTTGATCATGGCTAAGATCGACAAAGGAGTCGCCTACCTTGACCAACGGATTGACAACATCATGGGGGTTGATAAATACCACTTCCCCTTGTTGGCCATTAGTCAGCGTAACCTTTCTGCCAATCAGGCTCTTTATCAGGTTATTCAGGAAAACCGCGACAATCCTTGGTGCCAATTCGCCAAAGAAGCCTTCGCGCATTTGACTGACAACTTGAAAAAAAGGCAGTGGTTCGTGATACGGCCTCTTGGAAGACATGGCATGGAATACATCAGCGACGGCAACAATTAGACTCATAGGATCCACTTGATGTTCCTTTAGCTTTAGAGGGTATCCTTTTCCATTAATACGCTCATGATGCTGTAAAGCTACAGTTGCAACACGAGGACTTAAGCCTGTCGTTTCCTTAAGGATTTGATAGCCGTAAATCGTATGACGTTTCATTTCCTCGAATTCTTCATTTGTTAGCTTACCCGGCTTTAATAGGATCTCTTCGGATATTCGAACTTTTCCCACGTCATGCATAATTGCTGCTAGAGACAATAACGAAATCTCCTTCTCGTCCAATTCCAACCACTTACCAATAAGCGTGGACAATACGCCCACTCCAATGTTGTGCTGATGGGTATACTCATCCTTTGCTTTGACAGACTCGAATAAGTGAAAAAGATCATGATTTTCCGATACCTGTTGAATAAGCGGAACCAGTTCGTTCTTAATCTCCAAAACTGGAATTTTCGTTTTCACTTGAATCTGATTAAACAGCTCTTTTGAATAATGGGTTGCTTTTTTTATTATGATTTCGGATGATTCTATTTTTTCATCAGAAATTTGTCGTAATTATCTGGGCTAATGATGTTGTTGTTATAATCGACAGTTGGATGGAGCGGATGCTCTTTACAATTTCTTAAAATATAGATAAGATCTATGTGTAAATGTGAGGAGTTGGTTGTATTTGTTTGCGAATGAACGTCGTGCAAAGATCGTTGATATGCTAGAGAAGCAATCATCGATTACAGTGGCGGACTTGATGACGCAGTTCCAAGTATCCATCGAAACGGTTCGTAGGGATTTGGAGTTTCTTGAGAAGCAGCAAGCGTTGAAGCGCGTACACGGCGGGGCTGTGTCCATCTCGAAAATGAAGAAGCTGGATAAGCTCGAAAGTCGTCTGTCGGAGAACAACACCCTGAAACAGGACCTTTCCAAGATTGCAGCTCGATTTGTCAGAGAGAATGATACGATTGCGATCGACTCAGGCAGCACCGCGCTGGAACTGGCACATTTACTTAAAGATAATTATCGTCGTCTTACCGTCGTGACCAATTCTCCGGAAGTATTTCAGATCGTATCCGAGGCCAAGGATTTTGAGGTCATTCTAATAGGCGGGCAATTTATGCGTGAGGAGCAGGCATTTTACGGTCACCTGGCGCTCGATGCGGTTCGGCGTCTGCATTACTCCAAAGCGTTCGTGTTTCCGAATACGATTTCTTTGCGTCAAGGGGCTGGCGTGTTCGTTCATGAGTTATTCGAGATCCAGCGTGCTTATATTCAGAATGCGGACGAAGTGTTCATCCTTGCAGACAGTTCCAAGTTTGAAACGACCGCCACCATCAAGCTATGCGATTTATTGCCATCGTATCGAATCATCACAGACTCTAATCTGCCAGACGATCTGCTGCAGCTTTACAGGAAAAGAGGAATCCAGGTACATAATTCTGAGGAGGGACTTGTATGAGTGAAAAAGTATTGCTGATCTCGATAGACGGGATGCGTGCTGACAGTCTGGAGAAGGCAAACCATCCATTTATCGCAACAATGATGAACAATGGAAGTTTTACGCTACATGCGCAAACGGTTATGCCCAGCGTGACGTTACCCTGCCATATGTCCATGTTTCATAGTGTTCCGCCAGAGCGTCACGGCATTACGACGAATATCTATACTCCTCAGGTGAGACCGATCGACGGGCTATGCGAACATCTCCGCGCCAACGATAAAATATGCGGTTTCTTTCATAATTGGGCGGAGCTTCGCGATTTGACGCGCCCAGGCTCCTTGGCTTTCAGCTGCTATAGTTCTGGCGATATCGATTATGAGAAGTCGAATCAATTCCTGACCGATTCTGCAACCGACTACATCAATAAGGAGAACCCGGATTTTACGTTCTTATACTTAGGCAATGTGGATGAGGTTGGTCATCGATACGGATGGATGTCCGATGAATATATTACGTCCGTTTATGATTCATGGGCATGTGTAGAGCGGATTGAGGGCGCCATACCGGAAGACTATACCGTTATCGTTACGTCCGATCATGGCGGACATGGGCGTGGACATGGGACAGATATGCCGGAGGATATGACCATTCCGATCCTGATTCTAGGGAGGACAACAGCATCGGGACAAGATATCGGTCCAGCGAGCATTCTTGATATTGCGCCTACTGTTGCCTCTCTGCTTGGGCTACAAAGCAATAAGGACTGGGAGGGCACATGCCTGCTCTAAAAGGATCGGCCGAACTTACACAAAAACAAGTTTACCTATTCAGCCTTCTGTGCTGCTTGGTATACGGCACCAGCTATCTCACACGATATAATTTGATGGCGGCCGTCTCCGCCATCGCAGACTCATTAGAGGTATCGAATCAGCTTGCCGGTTTGGCCGTGATCGGCAGCTTTATTGCATATGGGATCGGTCAGCCGATCTTCGGCGTACTGGGGGACCGTTTTCATCCGCGCGTTCTTATTTTTACCGGGCTGTTATCAACGGCTTTTTGCAATGCTCTCATTGCTTTCACGAACGATATAGTAGCTTTGATCATCATTTGGTTTCTTAATGGCTTTTTTCAATCGATGCTTTGGCCACCGCTTGTCCGGATCATGTCGCAGCATCTTACCAGGGAACAATATAGAAAGACGAGTGTTGGGGTCACAACGGCGTCCTCCATTGGCACAATAGCGGTATATTTGTTGGTGCCTTTAAGTATTATGGTATCCAGTTGGCGCTTATCGTTCGCGGTTCCTGCGCTCATTGGAATGTTGGTGGCTTTTATCTGGCTCTTCTGGACAAGAGGATATGGAGATGAGGCTAGAGTCGGAGAGCAGGAAACCGCCCTTCAGCAGGAAAATTCGAAGGCAACCAATATGCCGACCGGCGATAAAGGGCTCAGAACGCTTATCGCGGCTTCGGGAATAGCTCCTATCTTGTTGGTGGTTGTGTTTCAAGGGGCATTACGCGACGGGATTACGACATGGATGCCATCGTATATTCAGGATGTTTATCACATCGAGACCTCGTTATCCATACTGACTACCATTATTCTACCTGTTTTTTCCATATTGAGTGTGTACATCGCAGCTCACGTCCAACATTACGTGGCTAACGAGATAAAGACTACCGTGTATTTGTGGGTTATTGTCGTTGCAGCCACTTTGGCACTCGAGATGTTATTCGCTTCGAATGCCATCGGATCCGTGCTGTTGATGGCGATCCTGATGGGATGCGTTCACGGCATCAACCTGATGCTGATTAGTCTCGTACCAACGCATTTTGTAAAATATCGAAAAGTGTCGACAGTTTCAGGGTTAGTGAATGCATTCGCTTATTTGGGAAGCGCGGTATCCATTTACGGAATTTCGGCGCTAACGGAATGGTCCAGCTGGGGATTTACCATTCTTGTCTTAGGATGCATGTCCATAATAGGGCTGATTGTCAGTATGTTGTGCGTGAGGAAGTGGGGAGCGTTTGCGCGACTATCAGAAGCTGCGCACACGAGGATCCAGCTATAGACAAGCTTTGTAATTATATAGACTGAAAAAACCTCCAACCGGAGGTTTTTTGCGTTATGATTAGGCTAAAATGTTCATTTAGGCGGGAGGTGTGAAAATGACAAAAAAAGCAGAACCGTTGCCGATTCGGCTGTTCCCGAATGCGGAGGCGTTCGAGGAATGGCTGGCGGTAAATTATGAGGTTTCTCCAGGGCTTAGGCTTCAGCATGGGAAGAAAAATTCCGGCGTCCAGTCCGTTTCATACTTGGAGGCGCTCGACGTCGCGCTTTGTTATGGCTGGATCGACAGCCAGAAGGAAGCCAACGACGAGAAGACGTGGTTGCAACGCTTCACCCCGCGCGGCAAGAAGAGTATCTGGTCGCAGGTGAACAAAGATAAGGTCGCTGCCCTGATCGAGAGTGGTAGGATGAAGCCGCCCGGTTTGCAGGCGATCGAGACCGCGAAGCAGAATGGCCAATGGGACGCCGCATACGCGCCGCAAAGCACGGCGGAAACACCAGAGGATTTCGCCGCCGAGCTCGAGCGGAATCCGCAAGCGAAAGCCGTATATGACGGACTTAACCGGCAAAACAAATACGCGATGCTGTTCCGTCTGCAAACGGCCAAAAAACCGGAAACGCGCGCGAACCGCATCAAGCAGTTCATCGAAATGCTCAATAAAGGCGAGAAGCTTTACCCTTAAGGTCTCTTATCGTAAGCAATCTCAGTATGCAAATTCTGAATACATCGCTATGAGGGTCATTCGCCCCGGCGATGTATTTTTTATGCTCCCAGTTCAACAAATTGCGGTCAAATCATCTTGAAGGGTTTGGACATATCCACCTTTTTCTGGAAGGTATTGCGGACTAAACGGAGAACTCTATTAACGCACGGACATAATCTTCATTCAATTATTCATGCAGTACTTGAGAGTGGAGGATGAGACGATGACCGTTAAAGAGCAGACGATTTTCAATTCGTGTGGAAACATAATCAAAACGACAGATAAAGAGATTCATATTATCGGCAGAATCGACGAACCGCTTATTTTGATATTGGAAAATGTCTTAAGTCACGAAGAGTGTGATGTACTAATTGATTTAGCTAAGAACAGATTACAGCGCGCCAAAATCGGAGGCAAATCTCACGTACAAAGCGATATTAGGACAAACAGCAGCATGTTCTTCGAAGAAAACGAAAATGAATGCATTGAAAAAGTGGAAACCAGAGTTTCCGAACTGATGAATATACCGGTTTCACATGCAGAACCGTTGCAGATTTTACATTATAAATCCGGTGAGCAGTATCATCCACACTTTGACTACTTCACATCCGAAAATGTGGTCAACAATCGCATTAGCACACTGGTGATGTATTTGAATGACGTCGAGGAAGGCGGCGAAACTTATTTCCCTTCGCTTCGATTGGCGGTAACGCCTAAAAAGGGCAGCGCTGTTTACTTTGAATATTTTTATAACGATCAAAGTTTAAATGAGCTCACGTTGCATGCGGGAAATCCCGTCGTAATCGGGGCCAAATGGGTAGCCACCCAGTGGATGAGAAGGCAGAGTCATCGATTTGTATGAGGGGAATGCGATTGTTGTGGGCAACCCTATCCTCTCCGGCATATTTGAAGGTTTATTCATATTTTTCTTGATAACCTAGAATTTTAGCGAGGGGTGCAAGTATTGTGAATATGGCTTTTTGGATATACCAAGGCGGATTAATCACCTGAATTGCATTTTGATAATATAATGCGGGAATTGACATGCGAACCAAATTAGGAGTCCCTTTCTTATTAAGTTTGCCGTCTCTTGCCCATGCGAAATAGGTTTTAAAAAATTCATCCGTATTCAATGCAGGTGAAAATCTTTGAATAGTATGTGCCTCTGTAGCATCTTCATTCCAAAAACGATGAGGTACCCCAGCAGGAATCTCGATGGAATCGCCCGGACTTAATACTTGAGTTTTTCCGGCAACTTCAAAATGAACTTTTCCGGAAATAACCTCACAGGAGCTTTTTTGTTTGGGATGAATATGTACGGGCTCTCTTTCCGTTGATGGTGGATTAAAGGTTTCAATTTCTAATAAGGATCCATTCGATTCCGCTCCCGTTATTCGAAAATACATTCTTTGTCCGGTAAAGGGATTTGTAATGTGAGCATCAGGCCTTGTCATCGGTAACCTTCTTGGCTCAATTCATTTGCTATATAATCCTATGATATTTCATGCAGAATGGAAAAGGGTGTAGAATACATTTTTTTAATATTAATATTACAATTCCTCGGTCTCAAGTGAGTAGTATGTTTGGCTTCTTTTTGTATTGAAGGGGAGCTGGCTAATGCGTGTAAACTCAAAAACAAGCGGATGTAAATTCTGGAAGACACTTCTTTACATGCGAACATATATTCGCTATAATCTTTAAAGAATAATATGATCATGTGTTAAGGAGGCTTACAGCGGATGGAAACGTATCAAGCCGAAACAATCGAAATGGATGAGCTTCAATTGGTGGGATACTCGATTGTCGCCAGTCTGAATGGGATCATGGAGACCAAGATTGTCGGAACGCTTCGTGAGACGTTGGAGAAGCGTTCATCTGAAATCAGCAACAAGAAGCGGTCCGGAATATTTCTCGTGCAGATCTACAATCAGGAAGGTGAATGGACCTTCAATACACCTTTTCAGCATGTGGTCGGTTATGAAGTGGTTTCCGGCGGGGAGATCCCGGAGGGCATGACGGCGTACAAGGTACCTTATAAGCGGTTTGTCAAAATCACACATGTCGGCGCAGAATCGAAAATCGGCGATACCTATGATTATATCAATCGAACGTTCGGCCATAGGCGAGTCGATATGGAGTATTGGGAAGATATCCATGCTCTGGACAACGAGAACAGCCGCATTGATATTTATTTTCCTGGTTAGGAAGTGCGACAATAAGGAGGAAGCGGATTTACAATGGAAGCTCAAGCTGTAATGAGTGTAGAAGGGCCAGATTTGAGCAAAATCAAACGTGCCCCGATTGTTATTGCGCTGATTATCGGCGTATTCGTTGCGATTTTGAACGAAACGTTGCTAGGTAATGCTTTTCCGGATTTAATCTCGGCGTTACATGTAACGCCTTCTACGATTCAATGGCTATCTACCGCCTACATGCTGGTGGTCGGCGTGCTCGTGCCGGTAACCGCAATTCTGCAAGAATGGTTTACGACACGGCAAATGTTTATCGGTGCGATGACATTATTCCTAATAGGTACGATTATTGCGGCGGTTGCACCGGGGTTTGAAGTATTGCTGGTAGGGCGTGTCGTGCAAGCGCTCGGTACCGGGTTAATGCTACCGGTTATGATGAACACGATTCTAGCGATTTTCCCGCCTGAGAAACGCGGAGGAGCGATGGGACTGATTGGCCTTGTAATTATGGTAGCACCGGCAATTGGACCAACGGTATCGGGTCTTATTCTTGATCATCTTGAATGGCGCTGGATGTTCTACTTGGTTATTCCGCTTGCGGCATTCTCGATTATTTTTGCGTCCATTTATATGAAGAACGTATCCAAGATTACTAAACCGAAGGTTGATATCCTGTCGATCATTCTATCGACGATTGGCTTCGGCGGTGTCGTATACGGATTTAGTAAGTCGGGTGACCTTGGCTGGGGCGATCCTCAAGTGTATGGGTTGGTTACGGCAGGTATTCTCGGTATTCTGACCTTTGCTGTACGTCAGCTGAAGCTCAAAAGTCCGGTTATGGATATGCGTGCGTTTAAGTTTCCCATGTTCACTCTCGTTACGGTGCTCATGCTCGTGATGATGATGACGTTGTTCTCGACGTTGACTTTGCTGCCGTTGTACTTGCAAGGTCCACTTATGTTGACGGCTTTCACTTCGGGTCTGATTATGCTGCCAGGCGGCGTTGTCAATGGGATGATGGCGCCGGTAGCCGGCATTTTGTTTGATAAGTTCGGCCCGCGTATACTCGTTATTCCAGGGCTTGCTATCGTAGTAGTCGCGGTCTACATGTTCACTGGCGTGGATATGGAGACGACGAAAGGCTACCTCATCACGGTGCATATTATATTGATGATTGGTATATCTCTCGTGATGATGCCAGCGCAGACGACGGCGCTCAATCAGCTGCCGCGTGCGCTGTATCCACACGGCTCGGCAATAATGAACACTCTTCAGCAGGTCGCTGGCGCAATCGGAGTGGCGTTGTTCATCAGCATCATGTCCAACGGCACAAAGGATTATCTCGCGAAGTCGAGCAACCCTGCAGATCCGCTCGAATCGTTAAAAGGCATGGTTGAGGGCTTACACAATGCGTTCTTGGTTGGCCTTTACATAGGTGTTCTTGCGCTCGTAATCGGTCTGTTTATTCGCCGCACGAAGCCGCCTGAAGGCGAAGAGCAGCGCCAAAGCATGGGACATTGAGAATCATTTGAAGAGATCAAAAAGGGATTAGCCTTGCAAGACCGCACATGTCGTGGTCTTACAGGGTTAATCCCTTCTTCATTTTGCTCAACAGTCGCAGCTCACAGCTGCATACAGCTTAGGATAGCCTGGTAATACTTTGTAACGCTAACTTGATCGTAGTTACTCAACAAGATGACGGTATGCCCGGTGTCGAGCATTCGTACCATCTTCGAGCAATAGCCGTCGATGCCGCCATCATGGTAGACAATGGTCTGGGTTCTGCCGTTAATGGTCTGCTCTTCGATATGGACGCCGAGTCCATAGCCGTTTAAATGAGGTTTAAGCATAACTCGCAGCGCTTCTTCGGGTAGAAGGCTCCCCTCGAAGAGTGCTGTGCACCACTTGAATAAATCCACAGTCGTGGACTGTATGCCTCCTGCGGCAAAAGGAACCACCGGTGCAAGTACCCGCGCAGGCACGGGCTGCGGTTGCAGCGCTGCGTAGCCCCTTGCCTTATTCGGGCTATCCACGACCATTGGTGCGTAGAATGTTCTATTCATGCCAAGCGGCGCAAAGATATGCTTTTTCAAGAACTCGCCATACGTGTGACCGGATACGGCTTCAATCAGCATGCCCAGCAGGATGTAGTTGGAATTGCAATACTTGTACACTGTCCCCGGAGTCGACTCCAAGTCCATATCTTTGAAATACATAAACAATTGCTCAGGCGTCGTAATTGCATCAAGATTGTCCCAAAATTCAGGGAGCGATACATGCTCCGGGATACCGGACGTATGGGTCAGAAGCTCGACGATCGTAACATGGCTCCCTCGTTCATACTGTGGGATGTACTTTCCAATGTGATCAGTGAGCGTAATGCGATGCTCTTGAACGAGCAAAAGAATACATGCGGCGGTAAATTGCTTGGTAATAGAGGCAATATAAAAGAGGGTGTCATCGTTATGTCTTCGACCGGATTCAAAATCTGCCATTCCGTAGCTGCGGCTAACTAATACATCGTGATTTTTTGCAATAAGGATGCTGCCGTTGAACGTTCCAAATAATGAGTCAGTACGGTGCAGCTCATCGATTCTGCGGATTAGTGCCAGATCAGACATAACATGACTCCTTGGCGATTTATTTTGATAACCCAGCGTTCGTGTACGATTTAATTAAGCAAGTAAGCCGCCATCAGTATGGTGATCCACAAGTCAGACACTAGAGCAATAGTCTCGTTCGTACTGGAAGGGCGCTTAACAATGTGCTGGATCGCAGCGAAGGCGAAGTACAGGCCTCCAATGAATGCCGCGGCCATCCGCCAATCGGGCAGCCAAAGCGAGAGGATGCTTCCGAATCCCATGCAGATATTGGCGAAGCCGAGTTCGCGAACAATCGGGTAGCTCTCCGCATTCTTGATATGGAAGATCGCTTCCGCGGTAAAGGCTGGGTTTAGCGTTTGTCGCAGTCCGGCTGTGAATAATCGAACACCGACTGCCCAGAACAGGAACCATTTTCCGATAAGGGCCATATCGAGGGTGACGCCATCGTGCGTAGACTCGATTCCAATGGATGCGGCAGGTAGGATGAGCATGAATGCGAGGATAACGTATAGATAGAAATGCTTCACAAGAAGAGCCTCCATTCTCTAGGGTGATTTTCTGGGATTGTTAACCATTGCCTCATCTTGATTGTCATGATCGCGGACCATTATGTCAATATCTTGCTATTAACGGAGCTGTAGGGAGAGATGCATGGAGGCATCATTCTGGTCGCGGTTCAGGTAGCGTGTTGGATGTCGAAATCCTACACGTGATGGGACGATGTCCGGCTAAGCACTCCTGCCCGGGTTCAACGGCATTTCGGGTCGGCAACTATTGGTTCAAGAGAACATATACAAATTACATGGTCCAATCAGCCACTTCACTAATAGAGAATTAGTTACTGCAACTGTTAGGCTTTCTATTGAGCCCACTAATTTTTAATAGCTTGTTTGAAAGGCCGATATCATAACATAACCCTTTCGAGTTAACTTTATATCCTATATACTGTGAGGCATATATTTGCCACCAGTTTTTGAGTGCAAACCTATCGGCTTCGTTCTTTGGATGATTATTTTCATCTAGAATTGTAGTGACCTTTATTGGGTTGTTTTTATCAAACCACTGGTACCTGTTAAAAAAAGATTGAATTGCAGCATACTCTTCAGGAGAAAATTTGTCCTGTACCTTATCTAAATATTCTTGCCATTTATCATTTGATAGTAGTACAAATGGTTTTAGCATCAGAGTATTAGGCATTAACTCAACGTTATCATCAGGAAAGGATACAATGTTATTCTTTAATGGATAATTTTTTAGTAATTTCTCAGCTGTAGAATCATATGATTTGCTTTCAACATAAATTCTTGTCATTTCAGTATAAAGAATTCCTGCTGCATTTTTAGTTTCTTTAGATTCTGTTATATTATTCTGAATATATATTGTTATTAGTGTTAATAGAATGCCAATTGGCGCTGCTATTATACCTCCAATTAACGAATCAACAATTGAGCTTTTTCCAATTCCCTTTTTCTTAGTGCTAGCCCAAACAAGATAGCAAACTAGTGCCATAGAGACTACTAAAACTATCAATGCGAAAATTAACACAGAACCACTGCTCTCTAATTTTAATTTATAACAAAAGTCAATGTATCACGGAAATAATAATTTGAAAATTGTTGGATGATAAGATGTAATAATATTTGGGGCTTTTACGGTGTACTTTTAAACTTTTTAACTTCCGATTTCAACATGCTGTAAACAATCGAATCTGATGTGAAGGTCGGACCGAACACTCGTATCCTTCATGTATACTATACAGACAAGCAAAGTGCTGTAATCCACCGCACAAGTACTTTTAGTTTCTCTATAATGATAAATAAGGAGAAAATATGTCTATAATTAGTCGCAATGAACCATGTCCATGTAATAGTGGGCTAAAATACAAGAAATGTTGTCTTGCACATGAAGGGCGATTTACTGTATTTGTGGATGAGGCTGGAAACAGCGGAGCTAACTACTTGGATTTAGACCAGCCTTTTTATGTGGTTGGAGGTTGGATAATTCCTGATTCTAAAATAGGTGATACCTCATTAATCAGTGATGTTGCTGCAGACATACGAGTTGAAGGTGAGCTTAAAGGAACCAATTTAAGTGGAAATAGACGCAACCAAGGAAAGTTCAAAGAAATGTTTGATACTATGATGAAAATGGGTTTTAAACCAACATTGGTCTTTGCAGAGAAAAAATATTGCATAGCTGCCAAGGTAATTGAAACTTTTCTGGATCCAGTATATAACAATAGAGTCACCAATCGTTATACATACGATAATTTAATGAAGAAAGAACTAGCTGAAAAAGTCTATAAGTTGTCGTTTACAAATTTAAAGGAGTTTGCAACTGCCTACCGGCTTCTGGAAGTAGAACTAATGGAGCAGGCTCTTTCTTCTTTATGTGATGAACTTATACTTCATCATGAACATGACTTAGCTAATAAGTTACTTGGGGCAACATTAGCAATAGAGCAAATATGTACATTAGAGAGAGGAAGCAGAGTGGATTTTTTACCAAATCAGGCGGCAGGAAGCTTAAATGTTCCAGCTTTTATTGCTTTTGTAAACCATTTAGAAGGATACTCAAGATCCAAAAATCATCGTCTCAAAATTGTCCATGATAAGACAAGAGCCTATGAAGAAGGATATAAAGAGGTTTACAGGCTTTATTCGGAAGCCAGAGACTTCAAGTTTCGGCTTACGGATGGAACTACTATTTTAATGGGATTTAGTCATTTAAAAGAAATTGAATTCCACAATTCACATGATAGCCGTTGGATTCAGTCTGCAGATATTCTTATCAGTGTATTAAACCGATTCTTAAAAGCAGTCTATTCTAATCAACCTTTAACCGATGAACTTATGGCCTTGGGCAACTATATTAGTCCTGCTATTATAGATAATGGCATCAAACATGGGGATTCCATTTGTTCAAATGAGACCCGTTTAAAAATTAAAAAGGCACTAAGAATTCATTGAATTAGATAACACGATTAAATTCAAGTTGCCGTTAGTGCAGTAAACTTAAGAAGAGATAATGGGATGTTAATGGAAGCGAGGAAATCTCCTCAATTAGAGCGATTGGATTATGTATGACAGGCGAAGAGTAAGGTGGAAAGTGCATAGTAGTACGCCAAAATGAAGATACAGAGCACGTTGGAGAGATTACTATGCTCTGCTTTTTTATTGGTCTGAGTTGAACAGCGGGGTTGTATTTAATCAACCAGCTTCATATGCGACAAAGCCCGAATTATTCATTCTTAAGAAATGCCACAAAATGGTTGCAATTTTTCAGTGATAATAGTACTTTTTGAAGGTAGGAGAAGCTAAAACGAAATGAGGAGAAAAGTTGTCTAATCAATCGCATACAGTTGCAACCGAGGACGGCGCGCCGTTCTCGATGAAAGCAATTATGGGTCCGCTCATGGCGATCGTCGTCGGGATGATCATGGTTATTCTGGATAGCACGGTCATGAACATTGCTTTGCCGACATTAATGGATGATTTTAAATCCTCCGTTAATACGATGCAATGGTCGATTACGGCATACACGCTGGCGCTTTCCGCGGTCATTCCGCTGGCCGGCTGGTTGACGGATCGATTCGGCGCGAAGCAAATTTTTCTAATTACGATATTCTTATTCGCAGCTGGCTCGCTTCTTTGTTCTTTTGCCGCGACGCCTGAACAATTGATTATCTATCGCATTATTCAAGGAATTGGCGGAGGCATGGTGCAGCCGATCGGTATGGCCATCATCTTCAAGCTGGCACCTCCGAACAAACAAGGCGCCGTCATGGGAATGCTCGGTATTCCAATGATGCTCGGACCGGCGCTCGGCCCTGTGCTGGGTGGTTATTTGCTGGAATACGCGACTTGGCACTGGATCTTCTTGATTAACCTGCCAATCGGTGTTGTCGCGATTCTGGTCGGTCTTCGCTATCTGCCGAAAGTAGAACGCAGAAGCGTTCCGGCGCTCGACCTCTGGGGCATGCTGCTTGCACCGATCGCGTTCGCTACCCTTTCTTATGCGGTCAGCGAAGGCGGCAAGGACTGGGGATCTACGAAAACGCTAATCAGCTTAATCGTGGGTATTGTCGCTCTGGTCCTATTCATCATCGTCGAGCTTCGCCATAAACAACCGTTGCTCGAGCTGCGTGTATTTAAATCCACGGACTTCACGATCGGCATCGTCACGTCGTGGTTAATGTTCATGGCCCTGTTCGGATCGTTCTTGTTCGTGCCGATGTACATGCAGCAGGTGTTTCATTATGCGCCTCTGAAGACCGGCTTTATGATTCTGCCGCAGGTCGCAATGACTGGCGTATTCATGCCAATCGGCGGCAAGCTGTTCGACAAGTTCGGAGCTCGCCTCGTTTGCGTGATCGGGATCGCTTTTGTCGCGGTAGGCATGTTCTATATGTCGCAAATTAAGGCTGATTCTGGGGCCGGATTCGTGATTATCGCGACGATGATTATGGGCGTAGGCATGGGCTTGTCCATGATGCCGGTGAATACGCACATTCTAAAAGCTGCTCCAAGACGGCTTGTAGACCGGGTAACGCCGCTTACTTCGGCTGCCCAGCAGGTCGTGGTTTCGTTCGCCGTAGCAGGATTGGCAAGTTACCTGAGCACGCGAGTTGTGGATCATATGACTACTTCAAAAGGTGATAAAGCCGTCTCACTCGTGGCTGCCTTCGGGGATACGTTCTTCATCGCAGGTTGCATCGCGGTTGCCGGCGCTATATTGGCGATCGCACTAAGGAAGCCGAAAACCTCGGAAGAGGGCGCAGAGGGCGTCCACGCTCCTGTCATGATGCATTAAATGATTCCATGCACGACAATAAAGGCTGAGGAGCTCACCGCTGTGGTGGGTCTCCCGGCCTTTTTTCTGCATAAAGTGTTTTAGCGCATCCGTGAAATTGGGGTAAGGTTACAAACAAAGCTCGAACGTTTCTGTGGTACAATGATTCGAGTTAATCCTGCAAGGATAAGTTGTAATTCAGGTGCATATATGAATGGAGATAGAGAACAATGAGTTTGTTGACAGTGGAGCAATTATCGCATACGTTTGGCGACCGAGTGTTGTTTAAGAATGTGTCTTTCCGTTTGCTTGAGGGTGAACGTGTCGGACTGGTTGGAGCGAATGGTACGGGGAAATCCACGCTTATGAATATTTTGACAGGCAAGCTGTTGAAGGACGAAGGTAGATTGGAGTGGACGCCACGCGTTCGTTACGGTTACTTAGACCAGCATACGAAGCTTGAAGCGGGCAAGACTATTCGAGACGTGCTCAAGGATGCATTCCAGCCCTTGCTTGTATTAGAAGAGGAGCTTAATGATATTGCCGCGCAAATGGGCGATGCGGACCCGGATACACTCGATCAATTATTGGTGCGTATGGGAGAAATCCAGGAAGAGCTGGAAATCGGCGATTTCTATCTTATCGACGTGAAGATCGACGAAATGGCCAATGGTCTGGGTCTTAATGTGATTGGGCTGGACCGCGAAGTTACGGCGCTTAGCGGCGGGCAGCGGACGAAGGTTCTGCTCGCTAAGCTGCTGCTTGAGAAGCCTGGCGTCCTCTTGCTGGATGAGCCTACGAACTATTTGGATGAAGAACATATTAATTGGCTGACGAATTATTTGAAGAATTACCCGCATGCACTTATGCTTATCTCTCATGAAACGGGTTTTATGAACCAGGTCGTTGACGTGATCTATCATCTTGAATTTACGAAGCTGACCCGCTACTCGGCCAATTACGAGAAGTTTCTGGAGATGTCTCAGCTGAACAAAGCGCAGCATATCGACGCCTACGAGAAGCAACAGGATTATATTAAGAAGCAAGAGGAATTCATTAATAAGAATAAGGCGCGCGCATCCACCTCCGGACGCGCGAAGAGCCGCGAGAAGCAGCTCGACCGCATCGACCGCATCGACAAGCCAGAGGAAGCAGCAAAGCCAACCTTTAACTTCAAAGAGTCCCGTACAAGCGGCAAAATTGTATTCGAAGCAGTGGGGATGGTCATCGGCTACAGCAAGCCGCTCCTGCCCAAGATGGATATGGTGATCGAGCGGGGCGATAAGATCGCGATCGTAGGGTGCAACGGCGTCGGTAAATCCACGCTATTGAAGTCGATTCTTGGCGTCATTCCTCCGCTGGACGGCAAGACTTATCTCGGCGATTATTTATCTCCTGCTTACTTCGAGCAGGAATCCAAAGCGCCAACGATGACTCCGCTTGAGGACGTATGGGATGAATTCTCCTCTATGAATCAGCATGAGGTTCGCGCTGCGCTTGCCCGCTGCGGCTTGAAGAACGAGCATATTACACGTCCTCTTAATCAGCTCAGCGGTGGAGAGCAGGCGAAGGTTCGTCTGTGCAAGCTAATGATGCGCGAGAGCAACTGGATTCTGTTCGATGAGCCGACGAATCACTTGGACATTGTCGCCAAAGCCGAATTGAAGCGAGCGCTGCAAGCTTATAAGGGTACTGTCGTGCTTGTCTCTCACGAGCCTGACTTCTATGAGGATTGGGTAACCAAGACATGGGATGTGGAAGCTTGGGCTCTGCAGACCCAAAGGTAATATGTAAGCCTAAACGCCCGCCGTCGCACTTATCTTTCCTCACGCTCACCGTTTAAATAAACACCGCGAAGCCGTGCTCCAGCCCAATAGGGCGGAACACGGCTCATTGGTTTGTCTACGTTTCATGGCCGTCATCCTACTCATCCTTTAACCGTCGTTCATACAGAACAACCGAAACAATCGTTAATACAACCGTCCATGCCAAAATAATGAGGAGGGGCTTTAATAAATCTCCTGTCGTAAATCCTGTTTGGGGGATATTAAGCAAATGCACGAGTTGACTGCTTGGCATGTAATCCAGCACTTTGAAGACGGGATAATCATCGACAAGCAACGCTCCCCACGGTGCTCCAGTGAATATGGTCGCCACGGGCAGTATTGATATGGATGCTTCGAGCAGCGTCTTAGAGTATAAACCGCATATCGTCCCGGCTGCCGTATACAGAATAATTGAGAGTAGGACGGTTGCCGCAAACGCCCATCTACTCGCCGGCTCAAAGCCAAACAGATAGATAGCAATAGCCAGAACAACAGAAGACATGACGAAGACTAATGCGCTCTTACCGATCAGGACATCCATGGTCGTGGCCGGAGTCATCATTAAGGATCGCAGGGTGTTGCGCTCCTTTTCTTCCGCAATCAAGCATGCTTGTGCAAAGCACGTCAGAATTACGAACGAAGTATTGAGAAGGAAACCAGTGGCTTCAGGCAAAGATGATCCCGCATTTCGAAAGAGAACAGCTAAAATAATGGGGAAAACCAACATAATGGAAACCGCATAATTGCGCGAAAACTCTTTGTAATCCTTCACGAATATCGCTCGCACACGTTTCAATGAGATACTCATCGTAGCTCACTTCCTGTCATTTTAATAAAGATATCGCCTAGATTCGGCTCTTTCGTTTCCATTCGATCGATTAACCCTTGTTTCATCCAATCGGCGATTCGATCAGCTGTCCCCTCATCGATCGGGAGCTCGTAGCCTTCCCCGTTTATTAATTCCACGCGCACGACATTTTCCCGATGCTGCTTCTTAAGCTCCTTGGGCGAGCCGATGGTTTGGATCTGCCCTTGATACAGAATCGCTACACGATTGCACATCAGCTCTGCCTCAGCCATGTCATGCGTCGTTAGGAATATCGTTGTTCCATTCTCATTCAAGTGGCGCAGCCCTTTATAAATATGGGCGGAGTTTACGGGATCTAAGGCCGAAGTAGGCTCATCTAGAAATAATAATTCCGGCTCATGGATAATCGCGCAGGCCAACAGGACGCGCTGACGCATTCCTTTCGATAGAAGAGCGACCTTCTTCTTACGCTCTCCGTTTAAGTTTACAAACTGCAGCACCTTATCGATTGAAGATCTAGGAAGATCATATAATTGGCGAAACAGCTCCAAGTTTTCCTCAATCGTTAATCGCTCATATAAACCGCTGTTATCCGTCAATATACCAAAGCGCATCTTCTGTGCGGACTGATGCATCCTCTCCGCCGGCTCGTTAAATACACGTGCCTGCCCGCTTGTCGGATTTAACTGCGCCGTTAAAATTTTTATTAATGTTGTTTTTCCTGAACCACTCGGGCCGAGGAAACCAAAAATTTCTCCCTTCGGAATAGAAAAGGACACATCTGCCAATGCATCCTTCGTTCCGAATCTCTTGCGAATACGCTCTACCTGGATAACAGCCATGAACACCACTTCCTTAGCGTTGATGGCTCAACTATATATAGAATCGATGCTTCTAACCATCAAAATCCGCTGAAATGTAGCTGTTATCGCCTGAATGGTACCATTGAATGCTGGATGGGTCCGACTTTCCCCCCGAGATTAAATGTTAAGAAGGGCTTTTAGCTCCTGCAATTTGGAACGAGATAACGGAACTACGGCGTCTTTACCTGTATTTAATCGCAAGCTGTAGCTATTCTTCGTCCATGTAATAATCTCTCTAACTTTTTGCAAATTAACGATGTAGGATCGATGACACCTGAAGAATCCGAAGTTTAACAATCTCTGCTCGAGCTCCGTTAGCGTCAACGCACAGTCATAATTTTCTCCATCCACATGAACAAGAATGGATCCATCGACACTTTCTATAAAATCGATCTCAGGCGGATTGAACAATATCACTTTGTCATTTCTCTTCGTATAAATCTTCTGCAAGGTAATATTGGCCCGTTCTTGTTCCTGCACTTCTTGTTTATCCTCTTCGGAGTCATGGATATCCAATTGATGAAATCCGACTTCGTTCAATCGATAGATGGCATCACAGGAAATCAGGGCGTCCTCTAAATTCGCAGTTAAAATCAATATCCGCTTTTCTGTCGACAGGTCATCCAAAATCTTCTTGAAATGACGACGCTCCTGCTCTTCCAAGTAAAAATAAGGCTCCTCCAGTACAAGCGAAGGCTGATGCGCAAAATAGACACGCAGCAATGTCACATACATTCTTTTGGATGAGCTTAGATCCTTGATTTTCACTTTCCGCTCATCGGTTAGAGAGAAATAATCCACTAACGAAGCAACGCGGTCATTCCTCTCCGATACTCTGACTAGAAAAGTAAGCAGCTCTTCCACCGTTAAACGCATATATTCGTTCTGCTGTGCGCGAAATAAATAATACTCAGAATCATTCACTAATTGATTCAGCAGTAGCTGTTTTCGCTTCAAGTCCGTTATAATGCCAATCGATTGGTTCGATGACGGATTTAATTCAATCTTCGGTAGAAATAACTCGCCATCATAATACACGGGTTGAAATTGCATGCCGTCCTCCTGGTTAACGCTGCTATAGGAACTATAAAACAATTATAGGGTCAGAATGCGTTCATTTCACTCTGAAAGTGCGAGGACCCCATCTCCTAACAACAATTAACGCGGCTACGAAGTATGCAGCCGTTATGGCAACGGAGGCTATAGCGAGTGCCGCAGCATCGGCCTTCAGGATGAGGGCCAATACGAAAGCGAATGAAACGGCGATGTTGACGAGAAAGAAGAAGGGATTCTTCATATTCAGCTCGGTCGAATAAGGCTGCATGATGTAATACAAGAACAGATGGTGGATGGAGAAAAACACGGATAGCGCGAACACGCAGACCAAGGTCAGGAGCAATTCTTCGGTCGAAACTCCCCCGGCAGCTCGTGCAAATCCACTCAAAGCAGCTCCAAGTCCGGAGGCAATCACCAGGTTAAGCCCGCAGATGCGGGATAACCGCTCGCGAAAGTGGCGATCGGCGGCGTTTCGGTAGAAGCTGTAGCGCAAAAGGCTGAGATCACAGTTGTAGAATATGGCCTTGCACGCTCTTTCACCAATAGACAGGAAGCTCATAATCCAAATCAAATAAGGGATTCCCCTACTCCAGTCTGCAGCTAGAGAGGAGGCCCGTTCCGCATCCATGATAGAGAATGCGATACCGAATACGCCTAATGCGCCAATAATCGCCATTCTGTTCCACATTGGCTTTACAATAAGACTGCGATGCCTAGCGAAGAATAGCGCATTCAGATACGCATAACCTTCGCGGCTCTTATATTTGTCCGTCTGCCCGGCGGTAGGCGTGTAGTCGGAGTCTTTTGATTTCACCTGCGCTTTATTCGCTTCTTTGAACATTTGCCCAAGATTGAGCAGCGGATCATCTCTTCTCGTCGCGGCATCCACGGCTGTTCGGTAGTCGGCATATCGGTTTAACTGCACTGCTGCCATCGTGCCAAGCACCGCAATGAGTATCATAACAGGCCACAGGAGCAGCAGCCTTCCGCTGGAGGGGGCCCAGTGAAGGATGACGGGCGCATAAGCGGCACCGTAGCCAAGTCCAATCGCAAGCCAAACCACCGCAGTGTTCTTGACGAGTACGCTTCCCGTTTTTTGAAACAGCTTCAAATGGAGATATTCGCATACTACCCGCCATAACGTGACCGACACGGTCAGCGCTATCCCCTGAAGAACAGGAAGATTCAGTAACGAGGTGAAGAGCAGCATAGCCGGAATGTAGAAGACGAAGAAAGAGCAGTAACGATAAGCTAGCGCCGCTCGCATATAGGCGGCAGGCTTCATGCGCATGAGCTTTATGGCAATGTACTTCTCTCGTTTCGTCTCCAGGACGGAGATGCTGACGATACCTGCCACTACAAAGCTATGCAGCAAGAAAATATGTAAAAACAGAGAGAGCTGATCCTCCCGAGGCAGGGTTCCGTTCAGTGCGACGACAGGCAAGTAAACCATCAGCCCTAGAAAAGCCAGCTTGGATACGAAGCCCCAAACGATGTGCAGGAGGAATGCAATGACAGCAATCGCCTTTTTCCCAGCCAGATTCGCGTATTGGGTATCCTTAATGACTCTTCCGACCAAAGGCAGCTTCTGAGCATAATAAATCAATCGATTGACGGTGGAAGAGGTTCGGATGGCAAACAGCGTGCTAAAGGCTCTCAGCATGATTATCATCCTTTAATAAAGAAATAATGCCTTGTTCAAACTCCGCGCTATGCAGCAAATCCGTCGGTACAGCGGTTAATTGCCCGTTATTCAGCACGACAAGCTCATCGCACAAATCAGCGGCTAATTGCAGAATATGGGTGGAGAAAATGAGGATGTGGTCACGCTTCATCTCGCGCAGCATATTCTTCATTTCGTGTGCTACGATCACATCGAAAGAGGTCAGCGGTTCGTCAAGCAGAATGACCGGCGGTTTGGAAATGAGAAAGAGGAGCATCTGGATCTTGTTCTTCATCCCGTGGGAGTAGTTCTTAATAAGCCGGTGGCGATCCTCCTGCGACATGCTCATCTTATCGAAGTAGGCGTCAATATGGGCATTCGGCTGCGTATCCCGGTTAATATCGAGGAAGAACTTAATGAATTCATATCCGGTCAGAAATTCAGGTAGGATCGGCAATGAGTATACATAACCGATATCCTCTTCGATCAGTTTCCTCGCACCTGCCTCATCCTTCAGCCACGCATCTCCGCCATCGAGCTTGGTTTCGCCGCTTAAACAGTTGAACAATGTCGTTTTCCCTGCGCCGTTGCGGCCCAGCAGTCCGTATATTTTACCTTTTTGAAAATGGAACTCTGCACCCTGGAGCACTTTCTTATCCCCAAAGCTCTTGGTAATCCCTTGCAGAATCAATTCCATGAACGTATCCCTCATTTCACTCGTACTGGTAGATAGCTACCAATCTTCTACGTAATTGTAGGTTGACCGTTGCGCGAGCGGATTCAATATTAAAAGCCCGGAGCTGCCAAATTAGGCGACCCCGGGCTTGTTGTGACTATCACTTCGTCAAAGAACCAAATGTCAGCATTACGGACGACTTCTCTGCATCCGCGGCATCCGGCGTAATGATAATAAGCATGTTGTACGTATCGTTCTCACCAACTAGCGAAATTTGATCCGCCGCGGTCGTATCCGCGAATTCGTAGCCGTCTTTCCCCAGCTCTTCCCGGTAGAAGTCGGCTGTCTGCGAGAGATTCATCCCTGTCGTAAGGGAAACCATATAGCTCTTCATCACATCGGAAGACATATTCATTGTGTTTACGATTACAGCGTCATCCGGTAAGGGAATGTCTTGCGGAAAATCTTTGGGCAGCGTCTTCGCGTTCTCATCGCTCGTAATGGTCACGCTGCCTTCATCCGACTTCACGGTTACCTTGTCCCCGTCCTTGGTCACTTCCGCGCTGCCTTCCTTAGTCGTAATGGTCGTGGTCTCTTCGGCGCCTTGCCCACAGCCGACAAGCCATGCCGACATCAAGACAAGTATTGAGGTAACTCGCCAGTATTTTCGGATATCGAAGCCCCCTTAACTTGCGTTCTCACTCCTGCTATATGCGCTGCCGTTACCTTTTATGAAGCGAAAGCTCTCGATGCGTACGGCGCTGAAGAAGAATAAATATCCGCGTAGAGCTTTGAACATTATGTGAACTTGCATTGACAGGTCTAACGAACCATTTTATAATATTGAAAATGAGAATCGTTATCAACTAAATTATAAGGTCAGGGTGGGGTCATTCTAATGAAATCGAAACGCAAAATTGCATTATCAACTCTTCTTACTTCTCTTACGCTAATGCTTGCACTTTCCGGTTGCGGTGGCAAAGACAACAACGCAGCAAACACTACAAACACAACGAACACAACAAACACAGCAAACGCAGCAAATTCTTCGACATCCAACACGAACGCAGCAGCGAATTCGGAAGCGAATGCTGCTACAGATGCAGCAGTAAAGTATCCGCTCACGATTAAGCATGCGTTCGGCGAAACAGTCCTTCAGAAGAAGCCAGAGCGTGTCGCGACAATCTCTTGGGCGAACCAAGACGTCGCTCTTGCACTCGGCGTCGTGCCTGTCGGTTTCTCGGCAGCGAACTACGGTGTTCAGGACGGCAGCGGCTTGTTGCCTTGGACGAAGAAGAAGCTCGATGAGCTCGGGGCTAAATCACCTAACATTTTCCAAGATACAGACGGTCTTGACTTCGAAGCGATCTCAGACGCAAAGCCAGACGTTATTCTAGCTGCTTATTCCGGCATTACGAAGGAAGACTACGAAACACTGAGCAAGATTGCACCGGTAATTGCTTACCAGAAGGCTCCTTGGGTTACAAGCTGGCGCGAAATGATCAAGTTCGATGCGATGGGCATGGGCATGGAAGCGGAAGGCGAGCAACTTATCAAGGATACAGAAAACGTAATTAAGGACAAAGCAAGTGCTTATCCGGACATTCAAGGCAAGAAAGCTGTCTTCGCATTCATTTCTCCGGATGACCTGTCGAAAATTTCGATCTATGCACCTGGAGATCCGCGTGGCGACTTCTTGATCGACTTGGGCATGAAATATTCGGATAAAGTACTTAGCAAAGTGGCTGGCGATAGCTTCTACTTGGAGCTGAGCGCGGAGAATGCTGACGTACTGAACGATACGGATCTTATTGTCACTTATGGGGACGATGCTCTGCTCAAGAAGCTTCAAGCTGATCCGTTGCTTGGCAAGATTCCTGCTATCGCTAAAGGCGCGGTCGTGCTGATTAAAGACAACACGCCTCTTGCAGCTGCAGGCAATCCGAATCCGCTGTCTATCGATTATACGCTTGGCGATTATTTGAAACTGATTGGTGAAGCTGCCAAGAAGTCTAATGGATAACGTCATCTCATCACCAGTATCCAAGCCGGTAGCTTCGCCTGTGCCCAAGCACTTCGCGATTGTCTTGATTATCGGATTGGTCGCGCTCGGAGCATGTATCTTGGCGTCGCTGGCGTTCGGCTCAAGAGTCCTCGGCATGAAGGAAATGCTGGACGGCTTGCTTCACCCTGGCGCCGATTCATTCGGCGCCAGCATCATGCACCAGCGCGTCGTCCGAACGGTGTTCAGTCTCTGCTGCGGCGGAGCGCTCGGCATCGCAGGTTCTCTCATGCAGGCGGTCACGCGCAATCCGATCGCCGATCCGAGCGTCCTCGGGGTGAATACCGGCGCAGCATTGTTCGTCGTTAGCGGCATCGCGTTCTTCCATATCAGTACAGCTAACCAGTATATTGGGCTGGCATGTGCTGGAGCGGCGCTTACCGCGTTGTTCGTGTTCGGCATTGGTTCAATGGGGCGTGGGGGAGCTACGCCTATCAAACTTGTGTTAGCTGGTGCGGCTACGAGTGCCGCACTTTCTTCACTTATCAGCGCCATCATGATTCCGCGTAGCGAAGTCATGGACCGGTTTCGTTTCTGGCAAATGGGTAGTGTCGGTTCGGCGAATTGGCATGATATTACGACGTTCGCGCCGTTCCTTATTGTTGGTCTCATCATCGCGATTGCGTCTGCTTCCGCCCTCAATGCGTTGGCACTTGGCGACGAGGCAGCGACAGGACTAGGCGTTCGAACGGGCGTTCTGCGCTTGATCGCGTCAATGGCAGGCGTCTTGCTATGCGGCACCGTAACTGCGCTCGCAGGACCGATTGGTTTCATTGGACTGCTGGCGACCCACGTGGTCCGTCTGTTGATTGGACCTGATCAACGCTTTCTTATTCCGATGTCGGCTTTGGCCGGCGCCGTCATTCTAACAATATCCGATGTTGTCGGCAGAGTCCTGGGTAGCCCTGGGGAGCTGGAGGTCGGCATGGTCACCGCATTCGTCGGTGCCCCGATTCTCATTCTGCTGGCGATACGATCGAAAGTGCGTTCCTTATGATGAATACGACGATGAATACGACGACGATTAACCTCATAATGACGGGCAGACGTGTAAGACGTCGCAGATATGTGATGATTACTACCTTGCTCGGTGTCATTTCTTGTTTACTTTGTTTCGCGATGCTTTATTTCGGCAATACGATTTATCCGGTGAAAGACATTGTACGGGTTCTGCTGGGCGAAGACGTCAAAGGCTTGACCTTCGCCATGGAGACGCTGCGGCTTCCGCGCATGTTGGCGGGACTGTTAGCAGGCTTTGCTTTCGGCTTAGCCGGCAATACGTTCCAGACGATGCTCCGGAATCCTCTAGCGAATCCGGACGTACTTGGCATTACGTCGAGTGCTAGCGTCGCGGCTGTCTTCTGCATTATCGTCCTTCACTCGAGTGAAGCGATCGTCTCCATTGCAGCGTTCGTTGCAAGCATAGCTTCGGTTGCGCTGCTCTACTTGTTGTCGCGTAGAAAAGTGTTCTCCATCGGGCGGCTTGTTCTGGTCGGCATTGGTCTTGATGCCATGTTCGGCTCTGTCATTACGTATCTATTAAAGATTGGCGCGGAATACGACATTCCTACAGCATTCCGGTGGCTAAGCGGCAGTCTCAACGGCACCCAATTAGATGAGCTCCCGCCGCTCGCGATAACGGTACTGGTGTGTACGCCAATCATCGTTCTGATGGGCAAGCGCCTTAGTCTGCTTGAGCTCGGCGAACAATCGGCTTCGACTCTGGGTATTCATACGGATAAAACCCGGTTGGTGCTGATCATAAGCGCCGTCTGCTTAATTGCCATAGCGACCGCAACGACAGGCCCGATTGCTTTCGTGGCTTTTCTAGCGGGCCCGATTGCGAAGCGGATGGTCGGCGTCGGATACTCAACCGTTATTCCTGCCGGTTTGGTTGGCGTCATCTTGGTTCTAGGGGCGGATTTAATTGGACAGTTTGCTTTCGAGACCCGGTTCCCCGTTGGCGTCATTACCGGCATTCTCGGAGCGCCTTATCTGATCTACCTGCTTATCCGAATGAACCGAAAGGGAGATTTCTAACATGAAACCCAGCCATCAGTTCCAAGCCGAACAAACAGTTGCGGGCTATGACAACAAAACAATTATCCATGGCGTAAGTCTCGCTATTCCTAGCAATCGGATAAGTGTCATTATTGGAGCCAATGCATGCGGGAAATCCACGCTGCTGAAAACCATGGCAAAGCTGATAAAGCCGGAATCTGGCAGCATCACGATGGATGGCAAGTCGCTCCACCAATTTGCTCCCAAGTCGCTCGCCCGGATTCTCGGCTTACTGCCGCAGTCTCCGATCGTGCCGGAAGGAATCACCGTTGCAGATCTGGTCGGCAGAGGACGTTTCCCTCACCAGAGCTGGCTCGGCGGATGGTCGAAGAAGGATTACGAAGCTGTTGCTGAAGCAATGGAGATTATGAAGATTGCGGAGCTAGGCGACCGGAATATCGACGAGCTCTCCGGTGGTCAGAGGCAGCGTGTCTGGATCGCAATGGCATTGGCGCAGCAGACGGATATCTTGTTCCTTGATGAGCCGACGACCTTCCTGGATATTACGTATCAGGTCGAGATATTGGATTTGTTGACCGATCTGAACCGCAAGCATGGCACGACAATCGTCATGGTGCTTCACGACATCAACTTGTCTGCTCGCTACGCAGACTACATCTTCGCTCTTCGTGAAGGGAAGCTGGTGGCGGAAGGCGCTCCGTCCGAGGTCATCACGGCGGACTTGATCCAAGATGTCTTCGGCCTTGACTGTGCGGTTATTCGCGACCCTGTGTCCGACTCCCCGCTGGTTGTGCCGATTGGCCGGCATCACGCACGAGTGTAACATAATGGAGGCTCAACCTTGCGATGCAAGGGTGGGCCTTTTTTAATGGGCTACAGTTAATACGGATGTAATCAACAATAGATGGGGTTATTGCCGACGTCGTGGCTATTATTTTATAAATGAGAGGAAGGTTCGAACCAAGCTTCACCAATTGGTGGAGCTTGGTTCTTTTTTATGAAATCTTTTTGCTTCCCATGTGGCTTTTTCGTGTTCGCCGGTGTCTAATTTATTGTAAGGTCACAAGGAGGTGCAGCGTGTCAGGAGCTCATGACAATGGTTCCCTTGTTTTTCCGGAGAAACAGGGACAAGATCAATTCGAGAATATCTATGGGCAGTATCGTGAACGCATTCGCCAATACTTTGTGTACAAGGTGAACGGCGCAACTGCAGAAGAACTAACGCAACAAGTGTTTATTAAAGTTTTTCAAAATATCCATTCGTTCAAATATGAATCCAGTTTATTTACCTGGATATATAGAATTGCGCAGAACACGTTGAAAAATGAATACAGAGGACTGTCAAGAACGTTCGAGAGCGCATCCTTGGACCTTTCCACTTGCGAATCTCAGGTCGTCTCCCTTGACTTTACAGACCATGTGGAAATTCGATTAGACATTAGTGCAGCGCTTCGCACCTTAAATCCGTTAGACCATCAAATTGTGCTCCTTCGTTACTTTGTGGGTTGCACCACCGTGGAGATAGCGGAAATCGTTCAGAAACGCGAGAGTGCCGTGAAAAACAGACTATATCGAGCCTTAAATAAGCTTAAGTCTGAATTAAAAGAATGGGGTGACGAGGCCGTTATGTCAATTCAAAACTTAATTTCAGTCGTTAGCAAAAACCAATCGGAGAAAGATCGGACAACAGACGACAAGGTACAGCAAGACGTATTGAACAAATTGAAGAGTAATGTGGATCAGCTGTTAACCAAATACAAGCACGAGCCAACCAAGAAGGTGATTATTGAGATTTATCCGGACCTGCCGGCGTTCCATGCAGCAGTCGGAGAACCGGATGCGCCGAATTGGTTCATGGGTACGTTTGAGGATCATGTGCTCAAGATCGTTTCCCCTTTAAACCCAGGTCCAGAGCATACCTATGAATCGATTCTCAAATCGACCGTTCATTTGTTCACCATGTGGTTAATAGCTGATATCAATAGCGCTGCGCCGAAGTGGTTACGTCAAGGAATCGGAGGCTATGAAGCTAAGCAAATGAGTCCTGAATTCATCAAAAGCTCCATTGAAAGCTTACTGCTGCTGGGGCCAATCCCTACCTTCAGGGAGCTAAACAATGATACATGGGATTTCGAGAAAATGGGAGGGTTTCAATTCTCTTACCACATTGTCGAATTCCTCATCTCTCTGCACGGAATCGATAAGTTGAATCAGCTGATCAGAAATCCGGAAGACTTCGAAGGCATCTATAACTGCTCCGAAGCAGAGCTCCATGAGGCATGGAGCAAGTCTATAACGAATTAATACGGGCATGATAGGATTCATACAGAGCACGGTGAGATAGCTGCCGTTGCTCTTTTTTTTATGCGTATAAGTTCTTGCCCTAGGCACTTCAATCGCGCTATGCTGTATGTAGTATTCTAACTACATTATTCGATAGGAATTAACCCTCTATGAGACTCGGTTTTTTTGATTCTGGCATTGGCGGGCTTACGGTATTGGCGGAAGCGCTTAGGCTGCTTCCTGCCGAGGATTATCTCTATATGGCGGATACGACGCACGTCCCATACGGAACGAAGTCGGAGGAAGAGGTGCGAGCCTTCGTCTTTGAAGCTGTGGAGACGATGCTTCAGCATGGTATCGATGCGCTTGTTATTGCGTGTAATACGGCGACAAGCATTGCCATTAATGATTTGAGAGAGACGTACTCATTGCCCATTATCGGCATGGAGCCGGCTGTCAAACCTGCCGTGGAGATGAACCGCAACACGGGTAAGAGAGTGCTTGTGTTTGCTACGCCTCTTACGCTGAAGATGCCCAAATATTATGCGCTTGTATCCCGCGTGGATGAAGATGGAATTGTAGATTCGCTGCCGATGCCTGAGCTAGTCCAGTTCTGCGAATCGCTTCAGTTTGATAAGCTTGTGTTGGAAGAGTACTTCCGTGCTAAGCTAGCTCCCTATGATCTGGACAATTACGGCATTATTGTACTAGGCTGCACACACTATCCCTTCTATACAGATATACTCCGCGACATTCTTCCGCCTCATATCCAGATCATCAATGGAAACGCAGGCACCGTTCGAAGATTGTCCGCGCTGCTTAATCGCTACGGCATCGATACCGGCTTGGGGAACGGGCATGTCAAGTTCATGTGTACTGGCGGGGAAGCCGCATATATAGAGAAAATGAAGCAGGCATTGACTCTTCTGAGATGAGAGTTCCATACAGAGCACGGCGAGATAGCGGCCGCTGCTCTTTTTTTATAGGTTTTATAAACAGAGGCAATAATTGCAATAATGCAGATAACGAATTTTACAACTCGATGATAACTTTCTCGTGCAGAATTGCTATCATGACGGGGAGGTGTATGCGAATGGCGAAGATTCTGATCGTAGACGATGAGAAGGCGATTAATGATCTCATTGCCATGAATGTAAAGATGGTCGGGCATGAATATGTCCAATTGTATAGCGGAGATCAAGTATTGAGGACGCTAAGCGAGATGCGGATCGATGTAGTCATCCTGGACGTAATGCTGCCCGGCAGAGACGGCTTCGAAATCGTGCAGGATATCGTGAAGCGAGGCGTGCCGGTTATCTTCCTGACGGCAAGAAATTCGGTGTCTGATAAGGTGCATGGCCTCGAGACCGGAGCGGAAGATTATCTCGTTAAGCCCTTCGAAGCCGTGGAGCTCATTGCTCGAATCCATGTCATTCTAAGAAGAAACCAGAAGACGGCAACCGAATTTCGGCTGGATGACACCGTTGTTGATCTGGAGAAGCATATAGTGACCGTGCATGGACAAGAAGTTGAAATAACGAACAAGGAATTCCAATTGCTCGACCTCCTTGTTCAGAATAAGAATATCGCGCTATCTCGCGAGAAGATTATTGAGCTGACATGGGGCTACGATTTCTACGGAGAGACAAGAACCGTTGACGTGCACATTCAGAAGCTGAGAAAGAAGCTGAATTGGGAGAACCGGATCAAAACGGTCTATAAATATGGTTACAGGCTAGAGGTGTAGAGTTGAAATTCTGGCAGAAGACCTATCTGTGTGTGCTAATCGTATTCCTGCTCGCCTTCGACCTCGGCGCCTATGCGCTTCTTAAGAAGAGCTATCAGCTGAACGAGCAATTAGATATCTCAAGAGGCGTGAACGAGTACGAGAGCATCGAGAAATCATTGAGCTATATCCTCCGTGTATATACGGGAAATACCGGAAGTACCCACTATGAAACGTTAATTGCCAGCTTCGCAGCAAACTATGAGAAGAAGGGTCTCCTTACCGAGGTTTATCAAGCGGACAGGTTGATTTTCTCCAATGCCTATGAGTTCGCAGGGGATCGGGCAGAGCTGCAAGGGGATTCATACCAATCTGTTTATAGAAAGATGAATGGTCAGCTATGGTTATTTGTCGGCGGCAAAATGGAATTCCAGGATCTAAGGCTCGTGATTTCCAGGAAGTCTGACTATCTACAGGAGTATCACGATACGCTGCGGCAGTATTTCATAACGCTCAGTGTTGTCATTTCCTTGCTTTTATCGGCCGTGCTTATTTTCCTGATCGTTCAATTGACCGCACCTATTCGCAGTTTAAACAAAGGCGTAAAGGCCATTGCCGCCGGAGCGTATGACGGGCGGGTGAGGGTGAGCGGGAACGATGAGATCGGGGAATTAGCCCAGGATTTCAACAGGATGGCGGATGCGGTCTCCAATCATGTAGAGGCGATCAACAAGGCGAATGAAGATAAAGAAATGTTCATAGGCAACCTCACTCATGAGCTGAAAACTCCCATTACGGCGATCAAGGGATACAGCGAGTTTCTGAATCATGCCAACCATAACGAGGAAGAGATGAGGATGGCGGTCCGTTACATTCATGAGCATATTGCGCGGCTGGACGTGCTCTCCGGAAAAATGATGCAATTGCTGTATTTGAAGAGCGGGGAGATTGCCTTCGAGCCTGTTCATATCGACAAACTGTTCTCCTATGTGGCAAATATGGAGCGGCATCATATCGAGGCTAAGCAGATCAAGGTCATACGTGAGCGCTCGGATGGCGTTGTCTACGGTGATCAAGAGCTATTGCAGTCCTTGTTCATTAACTTAGTGGAGAACAGTATCAAAGCTTCCTCGATCGGGGGAGAGATCCGGCTTAGAAGTTACCATGAAGGCGACCGTATTGTGCTCGAAGTCTTGGATTATGGAAGGGGCATCCCTGAGAAGGATATCGCGAAGCTTACAGAAGCGTTCTATGTCGTGGATCGATCCCGTTCCAAAGAGCTTGGCGGGGTTGGGCTCGGCTTATCCATCTGCAATCAGATCGCTCAGCTTCATCATGCAAACCTACAGATCGAATCGAAAGAAAATGAATATACAAGGGTCTCGGTTTATTTTACAACTCGCTTACAACTTGAAGATTAGTTCATAATGCGGCTCTATTATAGTTGGTTTGTAGCTACGAAACACCCACTTATATTGGAGGTAATAAAGATGAGAAAGAAAATTGCCGCAAGAGTACTGACTACACTAGGGATCGCAACGGTTTTGGTTACAGGAAACGGCGTTATATCCGCACATGCTTCTTCTTACGATAATGCTCAGAAGGTGGAGGTCACAGGTAAACATCAGCAGCCCGCAGTTGTGCAAGTCAAAGATGTGCCGGTGAGCTTGAAGGTAGCGGTTGTGACTGCGGAGAAAGCGATTCAAGATAAATTTAATGTCTCCTTAAGCGGCATGAAGATTTCCTATGATCTGGGCACCCGCGTAGACATGGAAGGAACGTACTATTTCATCACCTATTCCGATTCGGAAATGGATGAGCTGTCCGATGACGAGATCATCGAAGCGAAGCGCAAAGTGAAGGCAGGACTAGACCACGGCTATAAGAGCGATATTTATGCGGTATTTGTGAATGCGGAGACTGGGAAAGTTGTGTCTGTTGAGAAGAATCCAACGGCACCCAAGGGAACGAACTAACCAAATCTCAATAAGAGACCTCGGGTCGTATAAGATTATACGATCCGAGGTTTTTTGATGGCTCAGCGATGTGGCAGTCGTTTATAATGGGAGATGTTGGTGGATGGGGATGAGAGAGAGACTGGCTACAGGAGGAGATGCTTAATGAATAACAAGGAACGTTATTTGTTTGACTTGCAAGGGTACCTGGTCATTGAGAACGTGTTGTCCGCCGAGCAATTGGAGAGAATGAACCGCATTGTCGAAGAGAAGCAATCGCAGCCTGAAGATTCGATCCTGGAGTGGGGGGAGGACTTCCACGCGCTAATTGACGATGAGAAGCTGAATCCGTACTTGAACGAGATACTGGGTGACAAATACCGCCTCGATCACGAGTATGCCATCATTCACCGCAAAGGTGCACCTAAGCTTGGCCTGCACGGAGGCGCAACGCCTTATGATCCCGGTCAATACTATGCCGTTCGAAACAACCATATCTATAGCGGCTTAACGGTTGTCTCTTATGCGTTGACCGATATTGGTCCGGACGATGGCGGCTTCTGTTGTATACCGGGCAGCCACAAGTCCAACTTCCAGACACCGAAGGAGTTCCGTGATTATTCGGAGATCGGCCCAACGGTGCATGTATCGCAGAAGGCCGGCGACGTGCTTATCTTTACAGAGGCACTCACGCATGGCACCTTCCCTTGGCAAGCCTCGCATGAGCGCAGATCGCTGCTGTACAAATTCGCCCCGATCATGATCTCCTGGGCGGCTTACACGCGGGAACAGAGCCTTCTTGATTCGCTGACAGACGCGCAGAGGGAGCGCCTGCTCCCACCGGCATCTGCAGGCCATCGCTATTACAGTTATTAGTTCTTCGTTGGATCATACATAAACAAACAAACAGGCTGGAACCGCCCGTCCAACGGGAGGTTCCAGCCTGTTTGTTTACAACGATTATTTGCTCAAAGCGTCCACTACCGCTTTCACGCCATACGAGTTGCCGATTGGCCCATAGCCGAGTGCCAGCTGGCCGTCGACGCTGTAGACATGACCATTCTGGACAGCCTTTAGCTTCTTCCATACGCCGAGCTTCTCCCACTCGTCAGTGACGGCAGGCATAGACTTATCGGAGTAGTTGAAATAACCGAGTACAATGTAATCCGGATCGAGCGCTACGAGACCTTCAAGGCTCAGCTCAGCGCCTTCCTTCATATCGACCTTCTCCGAAACCGGCGGCTTGAGGCCTAATCCGTCGTAGTACGGCTTCGTGTAATTCGTGCCTTGCAGCCATGCTTGTTTGTCGCGTACTTGCATGAATGCGACATTACCGCCCAGGCTCGCCAGCTTCGCCTTTCCGTCAGCCAATTGCGTGTTGTAATCCGCGATGTACTTCGCCGCAAGGTCTTCTTGGCCAAGGATTTCGCCAAACTTCGTGACGAGTGCCGGCCAGTTCGACCAAACGTCCGTCGTTTGCTCATCGATGACGACGGTTGTCGAGATTTTGGACAACTCGGACAAGATGTCCTTGTTGATCGCATTGCCGGCGATAATCAGGTCTGGAGCATATGCAACGAGTGCTTCCATGTTAACCTGCGTGTTCTCGCCGATGATCTTCAGTTCCGAGTGCTTGTCCACGTACGGCTTGTAACTCGCCGTCTTGAGCGTCGAGTTCGCCTCGGTGAAAGGAAGCGCAAGTCCAACCGACGGGACATCGAACAGCAAGATCGAATCCCCATAGCCCCAATGAACAACGGCAACCTTCTTTGGTTGTTCTTTAATCGTAACTTCGCCATTCGCGTCCTTGATCGTACGCGGGAACGCAGCCTTCTCGGAATCTGCCGACCCAGCGGAATTGTTCGTTGTGTCCGCCTGAGCCGAAGAATTATTCTGCACAGCATTATTATTCGAGCCGCACGCGCTCAGCATCAGCGTGACAAGCAGCAGCCCGATTAGAGTCATCCCTGCTTTTTTCATTCGTATCATGACTAACTTCCTCTCCAAACCCCTCTGTATTCGATAACGATTCTCATTATCAGTAACAAAGGTACCATGTTCGCAGCCTATTGCAAATAGAGAATTTCCCGATATTAGGATGGATGATTTCTTCTGCGGTATAATCCGACAGCGCCTGGGGAGAGCCCGATATGCTTCTTGAACAACCGGCTGAAGTAGTAGGCATCCAAATAACCGACGCTTCGAGCGACATCGGCTACGGAGAATTGTCCGGTCGACAGCAGCTCATTGGCCCGGTTCATCCGATATCGGATCAAATAATCGATCGGACCGATACCGACGTATTTGCGAAATAAATAAGAGAAGTACTTCGCTTTCAGATCGCAGCGTTCTGCGAGCAGGCTAAGCGTGAGCGGCTGCGCGAAATGGGTGTGTATATACAGAAGCGATTCGTCAATCGCCGTATAGCTGTCTTTATTCTGATAGTGACGCTCGGATTGAAGCACTTTATTGAGAAGCTGATAGAACAGCGTCTTCTTCTCCAGCGGTCCCAGGCTGTCCAGCGTTGAGGCCGCTTGTGAGATCCGATCCAGGAGCTGAAGCAGCTCGGGGTCGGACTCGGCGTGCAACATGGTAACCTCCGTTAAGCTGCGCGCTTCTTCCATCACGCCATAAGGCAAATAGTGCACAAGGATGTATTCGAAGCCTTCCGGTCCCGTTGTAATCTCAAGTCTCTTGTCCAGCCCGCCCAGCAGTACAACTCCCTGTTCCATTACATAGCTGTCGGACTTCTCAAACCGAAACTCGGCTTGTCCTCTGAGTCCTAGAACGAACGCGCACTTGGTCGTCGGACGGGTATTATGGCCATCATACATCTGCGCCGCTTCCAGCTTCGTGCGAAAAACACCGTGTACCTCCACAGGTATCCGGGCAAAATCTTGCGCTAGCTGCTCATAGGAATATGCCAATTGAAGTCCCACCGTTTCAACAAAGTGATCGTTATGTTCAGTATACTATGCCGGGAACGGAAGCGTAAAATGCACTCGGTTGCGTACAAAAGACGAAGGCCGGGAAGTCCACCAATTGGTGAGCGCCCGGCCTTTATTCATGTCACTCATGTTCATGTGATGCCTACACGCGTTTCTTATATACTCGCATAGCGAAGAAGTAAGCGACGACCAAGATTCCGACGCACCAAGCTAGAGCGGTCCAGATATCGTTGCCCACCGGCTGACCGGAGAGGAGCGCGCGAATGGCTTCGACGATTGAGGTCACGGGCTGGTTCTCGGCAAAAGCGCGAACAGCAGACGGCATGGATTCGGTCGGTACGAATGCGGAGCTGATAAACGGCAGGAAGATAAGCGGGTAGGAGAAGGCGCTTGCGCCATCTACGGATTTGGCGGATAGTCCAGCTATTGCAGCGACCCAGGTTAATGCGAGTGTGAACAGTGCGAGTATGCCGGCAACTGCAAGCCATGGCAGAACGCCTGCCGAGGAACGAAAGCCCATAATTAACGCAACAAGAATGATGACGACAACCGAGATGGCGTTAGATACGAGCGAGGTGAGTACGTGTCCCCACAATAAAGTGGAGCGTGAGATCGGCATGGAGTGGAATCGTTCGAATATGCCCCGCTGAACATCGGTGAATAAACGGAAAGCCGTATAGGAGATGCCGCTGGCAATCGCAATCAGCAGGATGCCTGGCAGCAGGTAGTTCACATAGTTATCCATCCCGGATTGAATGGCGCCGCCGAATACATAGACGAACAGCAGCATCATTGCGATCGGCATGATGGTAACAGTGACGATGGTGTCCATACTCCGAGATATATGTCGCATGGAACGCCCGAGCATTACGCTTAGATCGCTGAAGAAATGTTTCTTTACGGTTGCCTCCATTTAAATTGCCTCCTTCTTGCCGATAATCGCGAGGAAGATTTCTTCCAGTGTCGGCTGTTTCTCAACATACTCCACCTTTGCGGATGGGAACAGTTTCTTCAGATCGGCGAGCGTGCCGCTGGCAATAATTCGGCCTTCGTGCAGAATGGCAATGCGGTCGGCGAGCTGCTCCGCTTCTTCAAGATACTGCGTGGTCAGGAATACTGTCGTGCCGCCGTCTGCAAGCTCTTTAACAATCTTCCAGACTTCGATTCGTGCCTCGGGATCAAGACCGGTGGTTGGCTCGTCGAGGAAAATGATTTGTGGTTTTCCTACAAGGCTGAGCGCAATGTCGAGCCTGCGGCGCATACCGCCCGAATAAGTGGCTACCCTGCGGTCAGCGGCGTCTGTCAGGCCGAAGCGTCCCAGCATATCATCTGCGACCTGGCGCGGATTGCTCAGGTATCGCAGCTTGGCAATCATGATCAGATTCTCTCGTCCGGTCAATATTTCGTCCACGGCGGCGAACTGTCCGGTCAAGCTGATCGCCTGGCGCACGTGGTCGGGCTTGGTTGCAACATCGAATCCGTTTACGATGGCGCTTCCGCTATCCTTCTGGAGCAGCGTGGTGAGAATACGGACAACGGTAGTTTTACCTGCCCCGTTGGAGCCGAGCAGAGCGAAGATACTGCCCTTCTCCACCTCGAAATCTACACCTTTTAGGACTTGGAGCTGCTTGTAGGATTTCTGCAGGCCCTTGACTTGAATGGAATGGTTTGGCATTATTTCTCCCCCTTATCGAACGGTAACGTTAGACAGATTGGCGCCCATGCCTTTAAGCGAAGCATAGGTCAACTTATCCATGACAGCGCCGTCGAAGTTAATGGTCTTGATGGAACGGTAATACTTATTGGTGAGCGAGAAGTAGGCTTGGAAAGAAACATTCTTGAGCGTAGCTCCCTTGAACGAAACATTGTTTACGGCCGATTTGTCGAACTTGACGCCGATAAAGGTTTGCCCGTCGAAGCACTGTCCGCTCAGGTCGGAATAATCGAAGACCACGCCGTCAAAGGTACAATCTTTGAAGACCGTTGTTCTAAGGTCGGACTTGGAGAACGTTACGTCAGTCAATCTGGCCCCCGTGAATTTGACTCCTTCCAATCCCGAAACGCTGATATTGGTGCGTACAAGCGTCGATTTATTGAAGCTTGCGTTCGAAAGCGTAACAGCGCTGATGGTGCAGTCTGTCAGATTCGCCCCGTCAAAGTTAGCTTCGCTTATGTCGCTCGCCTTAAACGTACTGCCAGTCAAGTCTGCGCCTGCGAAGTTGGAACCGCGTAATGCGCTAGCATTGAATTGTCCTTTATGTGCGGTAACACCTGCAAAGTCGCTCTGCGGTAAGTGGCTCGCGCTAAAGTTCGTCACGACCTGCCGCTCGAGCGAACGGGAGAGGTTGGCAACCTCCAGTATCGTTTCCTCAATATCGCCGATGCCTTCAATGGTCATCTTGAAAGCTGTTTCCTCGTCTTTGCCCTCGGCTTTAAGTTCAAGGAACCTCTCTTGCAAGTCGGAGAGGAGGTCAGCCTTCAGCTCAGAGACGCTCTTCACTCCGTCGTAGGATGCGAAGACACCATTCAGATAGTTGTTCAATTTCTCACTCATAACTCAACACTCCTTATAATAAGTTTTCAAGTACGCGCTTGGCGTACTCCCAGTTGTTCTTGTTGCCGGCGTAAGTCGTCTTGCCCTTCTCGGTAATCCGAAAATATTTGCGCCGTCCTCCTTGAGATTCATCTCCCCAATACCACTCGATATCACCGTCAACCTCAAGCCGCCGGACGCTCGAGTACATCGTAGCTTCCTTCAGTTCATAGTCGCCGCCAGAACGTTCAGCAATCAGTTTGACAATCTCGTACCCGTAGCGGTCAGATTCAGACAATAGCCGTAATATCATCGTATCGGTATGTCCGCGCAGCAGGTCGGATGTAATCTTGTTCTCGCTCATGTAATCACCCCGCATTTGTATAATACGATATAGTACTATGACTGTCAAGGTAGTATTTCAATTATATTACCTTGTTTGGTGGAAATCCGCAGATGCCCAATTCAGCGCGATGCCAAAAAGACCCCTCGATAAAGGGGTCTTGGCGGTAAGGCACGAATGTAATCATGTGCGAAAGCAGGTTCAAGTATGCGAGGGCGAGGATAACTCGGGAGGTCGTTATGGTCACTAAGATCATTGATGGTGTTGCGTTTGAGCTGAAAGAGGATTTCGATTGTGCATTCTTATCAAAGTACGGCAAAGTCTTCACGGTATTCGACCAGCAGGACTCCGGCCATTTGTGCTTTGGTGTTCAAGCTGATGATAAGAAGCTCTTCTTAAAGATAGCAGGGGCAGCGACTGTAAGAAGTATTACAATTCCGGCTGAGGCGATTGCCCGGCTTAAATCAACGGTTCCGATCTACCAAGATCTGCGTCACCCGTCCCTTATTGAGATCATTGAGAATAAGGAGATCGACAACGGTTACTTGACGGTATTTGAGTGGTTTGAAGGGGATTGTATGGGCAGGCAATATAGCGCGTATGATAAATTCATCGCTCTGCCTCTTGAAGAGAAGCTGAGCATTTTTGACGAAGTCATACGATTCCATATTCATGTTCATGAATACGGGTATATTGCTGTCGATTTCTACGACGGTGCGATCATGTACGACTTTGAATCCAAGAAGACCAAGTTCTGCGATCTCGAGTTCTACAGGAAGAAACCCGTGATCAATACAATGGGGCGCATGTGGGGATCCAGCCGTTACATGTCTCCTGAAGAGTTCCAACTCGGCGAAGAGATTGATGAGAGGACTAATGTCTTCTTAATGGGAGCAACGGCGTTCCAATTGTTCGGCGGCGGGATTGAACGTAATTACGAGAAGTGGCAAGCTGGTGAGAAGTTGTTCGCGGTTGCATTGAAAGCTGTCAGTACGCGTAAAGAGGATCGTTATCCGTCCATAGAGGAATTCCTTGAGGCGTGGGATGAAGCCCTGTAACCGAAAAAACAGAGCGCGGTATGATACCGCTGCTCTGTTTCTTTATAAACGAAGCTTATTCGGACTCGCCCTCAGCATGCAAGAACTTCTCCGTTAGGACCGAAAGCAGCATGATGCCAACCTCGTTCTGGCCGCCCTCAGGAATAATGATATCCGCGTACTTCTTGGACGGTTCGATGAATGCCTCGTGCATGGGCTTCACGGTTTGCAAATATTGATCGTGAACGGATTTGATCGAACGCCCGCGTTCTTCGATATCCCGCAGCACCCGGCGCAGGATACGCACGTCAGGATCAGTGTCGACGAACACCTTGATATCGAGCATGGCCCGAAGATTCTCGTCAGATAGAACGTGAAGGCCTTCGATAATGACAATGTTATACGGCATGAGCTTCTCGGTCTTATCCGCGAAACGAGAATGCGTTGGAAAGTCGTATATCGGTGCATCGACCGTTTCTCCGGCCTTCAGCAGCTTGAGATGTTCGACCAGAAGATCGTTATCAAACACGAGCGGATGATCATAATTCAATAGCTCACGTTCAGCCATTGTAAGATGGGGATGGTTCTTGTAGTAGTTGTCTTGCGATATAAACGTCACTTTGTCAGATCCGTGATGTTCGATGACCGAGCGTGCGACTGTCGTCTTTCCCGATCCCGTGCCGCCTGCAATTCCGATGATAAGCATGGATGTAAAGTGCCTCCCTGATTTAAATCCTTAATTTCAGTATTGTAGCATAGAGGAAGAACCATTCGCCAACCTGAGCAGCTCGAAGAGGGCATCCGAGACCGAGCTGGATGCCCTGCGAGGCGTGATTGAATGAATGTTATGGAATGACCGGCGTCGCTGTAGTGTTTTTGGTGACATCCCATGCCGACTTGACCATAGTGTTCAGCGTGCCGTCCGGCTTCTGCGAAGAATAACCAACGGAGATGATGCTATACGCGAGTGAGACGGATTCGACGGTATCGTTAAAGGCGTAATTGGTGACGAACAAATTGCTGAGGTTAATGGTCAGGAACTTGATCGGTGTTGGCCCTTGTTTAACAAAAACAAGCGTTGCGCTCTTGATAGGCTTTCCTTGCACGGACGCGAGGAATATAGGCATGGAGGCGGCATCGAATAGTTTGGAGAAAGAGAGTCCATCGAATTGGGGTTTGCCAGTCGCCACACCGGTGGTAGTGTTTAAGGAAGTCGGGACCTCTACGCCAAAGTGGACGTCGGATACCGGAATCCACTGCTCGAAGCCCTTGTCGAGAGATTCTCCCGGAATGGTGTCGAGCTTCAGGTAAACTTTAACATTGTCTGGCGAAGATACGGCGTTCGCGGACGAGCCTCCAAGCGTTGCGGTAGCTAGCAATACAGCGAAGACGAGCAGAGCAGTTAATACTTTTTTGAATGAAACGGCTAATGAGTGCGAAATAGGAATCCCTCCAAAATAGGTTTGATTTTTTCCCTATGTACGTAGCACGATGTCAATACGTATTGTATCATATAATTCGCGATTTATGATACGAATTGTAATTAAATCGCTCCCTCACTTCGTTTCATTCTTGGCTTCGTTTATACTAAGAAATGGTAGGAAAGAACATCCGGAGGAGCGAGAGCGAATGACAACGATAAAGACAGCTGCAATTGGACTTGGCGTTATGGGTCAGAACATGATCCACAATAATTTGTATAAGTATCCGGATGATATAGAGCTCGTTGCCGTCTGCGAGTCGAACGAAAGCACGGTTCGCGCCTTTGCGGATGCCAATCCAAGCGTGCGTACATACACCGATTACCGCAAGCTGCTTGAAGAAGAGAAGATCGATCTGCTCTATATTGCTGTGCCTCCTTCTAAGCATCATGAGGTCGTGCTTGCCGCGCTCAGCAAGAATATTCACGTCTTCTGCGAGAAGCCGCTGGCTAACAGCTTGGAGGAAGCGAAGAACATGCTGGATACGGCCGTTCACGCTGGGGTGCTGCACGCCGTTCACTTCATGATGCCGCTATTCCCAGGGTCTATAAAGCTGCAAAGGCTAGTGGAGGAAGGCGCAATCGGTCAGGTGACTTCCATTGATCTGATCCTGCAATTCCCGCAGTGGCCACGTGCCTGGCAGAACAACCCTTGGATCGCATCGAAGCAAGAAGGCGGGTTTCTTCTGGAAGTGGGCATCCACTGGATTCACTTGATTCAAACGATATTTGGGCCGATTACGCATGTGGAGAGCAGCGTCGATTATCCGGCAGATGCCAATGCCAGTGAAGTAGGTGCGCGTGCAACTTTAACCTTACATAATGGCGTAAATATCCACTTAACCGGCACGACCCAAGCGGACCAAGAGCGCGTCTCGATGGTGGTCCATGGCGATCAAGGCACTCTTGCGCTGGAGAATTGGGACAGCCTGTTTATGGGCGAGACAGAAGGTGCGCTGCAACCCGTACCCGTCACTGACAGCCGGCTTTCTGTCATCGGTCATATCATTCGCAGACTGAGAGGCGAGCAGGGCACGATCTTCGACTTTAATGATGGCTATCGCGCACAGGTCATTCTGGAAGCTCTGCGTAATCCGGCAGGCGGCGGCAATTAGAAGTACGACTTCATTGTTGGCGCTAACCTGTCATTTTGCTGCATGGATTGTCAGGCTATTAGAATAGCCAAATGATAAGCTCCTGTATGAAAGGAGGAATCGAGATGGATTGGCTTGAACGGATGAACCTGGCTATCGACCACATTGAAGACCACTTGGACGATGATATCGATTACGAGCAGCTCGCTAGAATTGCCGTATGCTCCGTGTATCAATTTCAGCGCATGTTCTCGTTTGTGCTTGAGATTCCGTTATCCGAGTATATAAGGCGCAGACGGCTGACGCTTGCGGCATTCGACTTGCAAGACAGGGCCAACAGAGTGACGGATATTGCCTTGAAGTATGGGTACGAAACGCCGGAGTCATTCTCGCGGGCTTTTCAGAATCTGCATGGACTAACGCCTACCATGGCGAGGCATGCAGGCAGCCCGTTGAAAGCTTATCCTCGAATCTCCTTTCAAATGACGTTAAAAGGAGTAGTCGAAATGAATTATCGCATTGAGGAACGGAAAGCTTTTCAAGTATTTGGGCTTGAAGATGTATACGGGATGGACACGATTGCGAATGAACAAGGAGTATCAATCCCAGAGGTTTGGCAGAACGTAGTCAGCAATGGCGAGTTAACGAGATTGACCGAGTCTGTTGCTGGAGCTTGGCAGGCAGAGGGAGGCTTCGGCAAGGAGCTTGGCGCTGTCTTTGCATTCGATTCCTACAAGTTTACCAGCAACACCACTTTCCCTTATCTGATCGGGTGCTACAAGTCGGCGGGAAGCAAGATGGATGGTTATACCGTTGTTGATGTGCCGGCATCTACGTGGGCCGTATTCTCGACGCTGAATGATGGACATGGCAGCGGCAGCTATAATCTGGCTGCATTGAAGAACCGGATATTCTCCGAGTGGCTGCAAACTTCCAAGTATCAAATCATCGACGGCGGTAATTTCGAAATGTACGGCAGCAATCAAGACGGCTATGAGTATTGTGAGCTGTGGTATCGTATTGAAGAGAAGTGAATACCTCTAATAAAGAAAAAATAAAAATAAATAAGCCGCCCAAGAAGGGCGGCTATTATTTTAGTGCCATAAAAAGCAGGACTATGTGGTAAGCGAGAGGTGAAACCTCTCTTTTTTGTTTAAAAACTGGTCAATGAATCTCTAAAAAGATCTTCCCCGTTATCTTCCGAGGCGGTACTTATACCGCAGCTCTGTTGTTTCTTTTCCACGCTCTGAAGATCACTTCCGGAACAGCAAGCAGCACGATAATCGCCCCGTAAAGTCCAATGATATAGCTGGTTACATAGTCGATACCGGCCCATTGGTGCAGCACATAGGTGAACAGATGGATCAGCAGATTCGTAAAGCAGAAGGCATAGCTTCGGATCATCCAGCGGCGATGCTGGAGCATCCGTTTCTTGCGGATGTGGACAATCGCGATCACGGTGATTGCGATCCAGATCATATTAAGCAGATTGAAGCCCATGCTGCTTATCTTCCCTCCCGTAGCGTAGGGAGCCATATAGCCAGAGGACAAATCGACGAGAACCACAGCTACGACATAGACGTAACCGTTCAACCGGTGAAATCGGCGATTCTTCTCATAATTGCGGGTAATAAAGTTAATGAGCCCAGATGCCATCGCGACGCAGGCGAATCCGACGTGAACGTGCATCACCTTTAACCAGATTGCCGGCTTCACCTCGTGCTCTGATCCTGTTTTGTGGCTTAGAAAGGTCTCCGCGCCTGGATGAACGAGATAATTTATAGCGAGCGCGTAAAGAATATAGATCATGCACAGGAATGCGAACAGCTTATATATCGATAGACGCCGTACCATGACAAGTAAGTACTCCCCTCTAGATCCGAATCCCTGATAGCTTGGAGGCTGGCAATATTCCGGCTTTGGCAGAGCCGATCATAACGTCGCCGCTCACGGTAACTTCAAAGTTTAAATTGAGGCGCATCGGCTTCGTAACTCGTTGGGACCAACAAAGTGTATTTCCCTTAAGTACAGGAGCGATGAATGGACTCTCCTCATCGCCTTGTAGCGCTTTTCCCTCAATGACGCCGTTTGCTGTCGTAATGTGGAGCTGCACTGCTAGCTTCCCAATCGGGGTAGCGATTGTCGTATCCCATGTCCCGTCAAAGATGGACTCTAAGGCAACATGATTCTCTATTGTTTGTGCATTTGTTTGTACATTTGTTTGTGTATGAATCGTGTCACTCGCGTCACTCACAACACCAACTGCCATTCCAGTACGAAGCGGAACGCCGCTTTTGCGCCAGGCTGTCCCTCTTCGCTCATATTCGAATAACCGCTCAACCGCATGGGCAACTTGAGGACCAAGCTCCCGTTCCACCAGATAGAGCGCGACATCGAGTCCCGAAGTGACGCCGCCGCCGGTGACGAGGTTGCCGTCATCAACGACGCGGGCGTGGACAGGTATGGCCCCTGTTGCGCCAAGCAGATCCATTCCCAAGTGATTCGTAACGGCAGGCCTTCCATCGAGCAGCCCTCCCATAGCGAGCACAAGAGAACCGCCGCATACGGTAGCAACGGTGAGATCAGGCAGCGCCAGCGCATGTTTGAGTTTGACAGTCAGCTCCGTATTCATCGCTCGTGATAGGATCGTCGGGATGGCGTTCGGGCCATCTCCTTCAAGCTCGCCGGACGCGCCGGGCACAAGAATAATACCCTTTCGGGTAGGGCTCAGTCTACCTGTTGCCTCGATTTTCACACCTTTGCCACCACTCGGAACGAGTCTTGGCCCCTCGGCAGAGACGAATTCCACATGCATGTCACAATCAGCTAACATTTCGGCTGCGCAGAATACCTCATAAGGGGCAATCGCATCGAGCAGATCGAAGCCATCGAATAAGACGACTTGTATATTCATCATTCCAATATCCTCCTTAGCATACATCCATTTGTCCGAAGGATAACAAGAAAGTCTCTCGAATGAAGCGCCGAAATGATCACAAAAGAATAACGAACCGTCACAATATGCGTACTCCTTCGTTTGAATGGATTGGTAGGTGCTACACTAGGAGGAGATGAAAGGCCGATTCGTGGAGTGAAGGTGGAGTCTGCAATGAAGGATCAAGGCACGATTCTGGTCGTGGATGACGATCAGAGCATTACCGAATTATTAAGGGACTTTCTCGAAAATGAACAGTTTGAGGTCGTGACAGCAGGCGATGCGAAGCAGGCCTGGACCCTGTTTCAGCAGCATTCAATTGACTGCATGATTCTGGACATTATGATGCCTGGCGAGAATGGCTTCGAGCTCTGCCGGCGAATTCGGACCGAGAGCAGCCTGCCTATTCTATTCTTAAGCGCGCGCAGCGACGACGTCGATAAGATTCGCGGGTTCACCCTCGGCGGCGACGATTATATCGTGAAGACCGCTTCGCCCGGCGAGATCGTTGCCCGGGTCAAAGCGGTCTTGCGCCGCACGGGAACGAAGGTGCAGTCACGCCAGAACCAAGTGCTGGCCTATGATGGCATTCGGCTTGATTTGACAACGAGAGAGGTCACAATCGATCAAACGATGGTCTCGCTAACGCCAAGGGAATTCGAGCTGCTGCAGTTGTTTATGGAGCACCCAAAGCAGGTTTTTACTTACGATCAGCTGCTCGCGAAGTTCTGGGACGGCGTCGGCGATAAGCATACTATTCGCGTCCACTTGAGCCGTCTGCGCGAGAAGATTGAGCTAGACCCAGACAAGCCGCAATATTTAACCAACATATGGGGCGTCGGTTATCGCTTCGGAGGCATGTAAAATGAGAAAACTTCGAATTCGCACGTATGCGATGCTAAGCCTGGGGCTGCTGTTGCTGCTGCCGTGGATATGCTTTATTGCGATGTACGCCATAACGGCCCATTCGCTGCAACTGGGAGAGGATCGGCAGGGCTCTTATGCCGTTCCGATGATTGCTGCATTAGCAGGGCTGGTGCTGGCTTTCGTCATTATAGGCATTCAATTGCGAAAGCTGTTATTGAAGCCCCTTGAGATGCTAGAGCAGGCATCCCGAACAATAGCCGGAGGCGACTTCGCTGTCCAGCTGCCTCAATCATCCATTCGCGAGCTTGCTCATGTTCGCGAAGGGTTTGAATTCATGGTGAACGGACTCCGCCATTCGCGTCTAAAGCAAGCGAAGCTGGAGGAGGAACGGCGGTTCATTATCGCTGCCGTGGCGCACGACCTGCGAACGCCGTTATTTGCCTTGCGCGGGTATTTGGACGGACTTGAGCAAGGCATAGCACGAACGCCGGAGCAAATATCGAAGTACGTGGCGGTGTGCAAGGAGAAGTCAGTGCAATTGGATCGGCTGGTTGAGGACTTGTTTACGTTCACGAAGATGGAGGTCCAACAGGAGGGGCATTTCGAGCACACGGCAGACTTTGCCGATATCATTCGGCAATCCGTTGCTAGCGTTGCGCCGCAGGCGGAGCAGAAGCAAATCACCATTCACGTCCATGCCGAGCCGGGTCACTATGAGATTCGAGCGGATTCTCATCTGTTGGAGCGCGCGATAAGCAACCTATTGGATAATGCAGTGCGGTATACGACACAGCATGGCTGTGTTCTTGTGCAATACCGCAGGGAGACGGACCGCGTGTCCTTCATCATTCATGATACGGGTCAGGGGTTCGCGCCTCAGGAGCTGGAACAGGTCTTTGAACCTCTATTCCGAGGGGAGACATCGAGAAGTCGCGATACCGGAGGCGCCGGACTCGGACTTACCATCTCACAGCGGATTATGAGGCAGCACGGGGGCGAATTGGCAGCGTCGAACCACCCGGCACACGGCGCTGTGCTTTCTGGTTGGATTCCTGCAGAGAAGGTTTCGATGCCGTAACAAAGGTTAATACTAGTCTAGTAGAGCACGTGATAGAGCGCGTGGTATAGTAGTTAGAAAAGGAGAGATGGAAATGTCTTACACCGTTGATTTCAAGCATGTATCGACCGCGGGATTAGAGTCTTCGCCTGTAGTAGATGCGCTTGCCGGATTGCGCGCGAATGAGGCCCGTTACTTTATGAACAAGTACAAGCACACCTTCACGGTAGTGCCGGCTAGCGAAAGTCAGGACACGCTTGATTATGTGAACCGAGTTCTGCAAGAGCGTAATATTGAGTTTGCGGCGAAGCCTCTGGAAACATCGCGCTTCCAGGTGGAGAATATCAAATTCGCCTATGTCTTCTACGAGGACGGCCTCTCCATTAATGTCATGTACACCGTTGATGATCCGAAGAAGCGGGCCGTTGGCTTTAAGCTGTCAGAGGGAATGGAGATTCCGAAGGAGTTAGAGACGAAGTTTAAGTTTGCCAGACAGAAGTCCGCGCTGGCCGGAACGATCCGGGGCACGTACTTTGTCGTTAAAGGCGCATATGAATAGCATGCAGATTGCATAAAATCAAAAACAGAGCAGGTGAGAATATCTCCCTTGCTCTGTTTTTTTGTTTATAGGCTAGGCCATTTCCCCTGACTTGGCCGCAACACTCGTACGGATCTTCAATTCCGTCGGGAGCATGCAGCTCGCTTCGGGAAGCCCCTTCTTGATCATCGCAAAAAGCTTGGTTGCCGACACAATTCCCAGGTCGTATACAGGAACCTTCACTGATGTTAGCGGAGGCGTAAGCATCTTGGAGAACGTATAGTCATTATATCCGAGTACGGAAAGCTGATCGGGAATGCTGATTGAAAGTTGTCTGGCTGCTTGGTATACGCCGAGTGCTTTAATATCGTCTGTGGCGAATATCGCCGTCACATCCTGCCGGACGCACAATAGCCGAAGGGCGGCATCATAAGCGGATTCCACGGTATGCCCGCCATCCACGAATAAATCCTCATCCAACTCGATATCATATTCTTGAAGTGCGGTGGATATTCCGCTTATGCGGTCTAACGAGACATAATGATTCTTTGGCGCGTGAATGCAGCCGATCTTGGTATGTCCCATTCGGATCATGTACCGGCAAGCGTCCAGAGAATCCTTAAAGTTATCTGTATCTACGCTGAAAATATTGTCGAAATGATTCTTGTTTACATATTTTCCGACAACGGCTACAGGAATATCCGTGTTTCCTAAGGCGTCAATCAATTTATCGTCTACGCGCGAGCTCAGCAGGATGACGCCTTTGATCAGCCTGTCCGCAATCATGGAGAGCGTCTTGGAGACTTCTTGCTGCTGATCGGTGCTGGATTGCAGGATAAGATCGAAGCCATGCTCCTCTGCAACTTCACCGATAGAGTTAACAATGATATTAAAGTATGGGTTGTCCACGGCAAATTTCGACGATCTTGCATAACAAATCAATATCGCGTCAAACCCGTCGGAGGACAAGCTTCTAGCTAGTTTGTTGGGCTGGTAATTCAGTGATTTAATCACTTCCAGTACTTGTTCACGAGCCTTTGTTGAAACTGCTGGATGGTCGTTAAGCACTCTGGAAACGGTTGAAACAGAAACCTTTGCAAGTGCAGCTACATCCTGGATAGTCGGCTTAGGCATGACAAAATCCTTTCATGAAAAACAGGTGTATAGTAAGTAATTTACTACGATCATCAAATAAAGTCCAACGTCAATTGTTAGGAAAACTATAGGGATTACGCGTTTTTTGAGAAGCGGTTGCAAAAGTTAATAGTTTTGATATAATCGTGGTACCGTTTCCACGAGAAACGTAGAAAAGTGACGGATAAATTCGACCGAAATGAGATGCGGACACGATAAATCGACATTTTCCGCATAATATTTCCTTAAAAATCCAGAAAAGAGTTGACCTTCGTCAAATTTCGACAACGTTTTTCGCAATGGATCTTTTACTTTTGGTATCGGTACCAATAAAACAAGACGAAGAGGTGTGCAGGAGAATGAAAAAGGTCGCAGCATTAGCGTTAGGTGCAACCATTATTGTTGGCGGATTATCTGGTTGTGGAAGCAATAATAATCAGTCCGCAGGAAACAACAGCGGTGGCGGTACAGCAGAGAACGTGAAAATTCAATTCATGCATTCCATGGTTGAGCAGGACCGTGTGGAACTGATTCAAAAGATGATTGATGCGTTCCATACAGCCAACCCGAACATTACTGTGGAGCAAGTGCCTGTCGATGAAGATTCGTATCAAACGAAGATTACGGCGCTTGGCGGCAGCGGCAAGCTTCCTGAAACGATGGAGCTGACGCAAGACATGGCGAAGCTGCTCGCCAAGAATGATTTCCTTGACCTCGATACAACGAACAAGATTATCGACGGCATTGGCAAAGACAATATTTATGCAGGTGCACTGGATGCGCTCAAAACAGAAGACGGCGCAAGCTACACGGCTGTTCCAATGGCTGGCTGGGTGCAAGGTATCTTCTACAACAAGAAAGCTTTTGCAGAAAAAGGCTTGAAGGCGCCATCCTCGTGGGATGATATCCTCGCGGCAGCGAAAGCGTTCAATGATCCTGCCAAGAAGAAGTACGGCATTGCGCTCCCGACTGCTAATACCGAGTTCACGGAGCAAGCATTCTCCCAATTCGCGCTTTCCAACGGGGCGAACGTATTCGATGAGAACGGCAAAGCGAACTTCAATACGCCAGAGATGAAGACTGCATTGGAATATTATAAAGAGCTGTCTCAATATACGATGCCAGGCTCGAACGACGTACCGGAAGTAAAAGACGCATTCATGAGCGGCGCGGCGCCAATGGCGATTTACTCGACGTGGATTCTCGGTTCTGTCTATGATGCCGGCAAAGCGGCCGATCTAGGCTTCGTTGTTCCTTCGAAGCAAGAACAAGCGGCATTCGGTAACATCACAGGCATCGGCGTAGCAGCTGATATCAGCGATGCGAAGAAGGACGCTGCGGTTAAATTCACGAGCTTCATGCTCAATGAAGAGAACAACATCAAATGGCTGCACATGTCGCCAGGCGGTATGCAACCGGTTCTGAAGAAAGTGGCAAGCAATCCGGAATTCCTGAATAACGACATTCTGAAAGCTTACGAGCCGATCTCGCAAGACATCAGCGGCGCGTTCGCGAACTTGAAGCTGTTCGGATCCGTAAACGGCAAGAACTTCTTGAACATGGGTGACGTGACAAGCAAGAAAATCGTCAGCAACTGCGTGTACAACATCATCATTCAGAAAGCGGATGTTGATTCAGAGCTGAAGAAAGCTCAAGCAGAAATTGAGAAAATCAATTAATCAAGCATAAAGAGTAAGCGTAAGAGTAAGTGATTCGTTCCTGTTCATGATTAAAAAAACAATCTGAAGAAAAGGGGCCACCAGTTCATGATGGCACCCTTTTCTGCTCATACCTTATGAGAAATAAGGAGAATTTCAATGGGAAAAAATAAAAAAGATGCTTTGCTCGGGTACGCGTTCCTGCTACCAAGCATACTGCTGATTCTGCTTCTAATCGGATACCCCATGATTAGAAACTTCATTATCAGCTTTCAGAAAGTGCCGCTCAATCCGAAGAAGGCCGGCGAGTTTATCGGCTTCGATAATTACTCGGGCATTCTGACGGATTGGGAGTTTTACAAATCGTTTCTGCTGACGGTCGGCTTCACGGCGTTGGTCGTTTTACTTAGCACGGCCATCGGTTTGGCTGTGTCGATCTTCTTTAATCGCGACTTCAAATTCAAACGGCTCTGCCTTGCGCTAGTGCTGCTGCCATACATCGTCCCTTCGATCTCGGTTATTTTTGCATGGAAATACATGTTCAATAATGTATATGGCATCATCAACTACATCCTGGTGGATAAGCTGCACATCTTCAAAGTAGCGCCGCTCTGGTTCGATGATCCGAAGTATTCGTTCGTCGTCGTTGTTCTATTTAGTGTGTGGAAGTTCTTCCCGTACGCGTACCTGACGTTCTATGCGATTCTTCAGACGGTCGATAAGTCATACTACGAATCGGCGAGCCTCGACGGCGCCGGCTTCTGGAAGAAGTTCACCCACATTACAGTACCTGAAATTATGCCTGTACTGATCACGGTCGTGACGCTTCGTACCATCTGGGTATTCTACATGTTTACCGAGGTGTATCTGCTCACCCAGCGTGTACCGGTACTCGGTGTTTACCTGTATGAATCAGCATTCGCTGTCAACGATCTGGGCAAGGCGGCAGCTATCTCGATCACGCTGTTTGTCGTCATTTTCGGCTTCATTTTGTTGCTTCGCAAGAGTGCTTTTGCCAAACAGGCTTAGGAAAGGATACTGACATGAAAAATAAGAGAAAACTTAACAGCATCGTGTTCTATACCGTGTTGATCTTGTTTATGGCGGGTATCCTGTTTCCGTTCTTCATCATGCTGATGGTTTCGCTCAAACCTACGGCTGAAGCGATTCAGTTCCCGCCGACGATATTCCCGAAACACATTACGATGGATCACATCCGGGATATTTTCAATCCGAAGATCTTCCCGTTCCTCGATTACTTCAATAACAGTATTGTGATCGCGCTGATATCAGCGGCAGTATCGGTGCTGGCAGGTATCTTCGGCGGCTACAGCTTGTCCAAGCTGCGGTTCATGGGCCGGACGACGATCAATCAGAGCTTCTATCTTGTATATATGTTCTCGGGCATTCTGCTCGTTGTTCCATTGTTCAAGATCATCTCTTCGCTTGGCCTCACGAACACAAGAACGGCGCTTATCGTGACGATGGTCGTCCAGACGCTGCCGACTTGCGTGTTCATGCTGAAGAGCTACTTCGATACGATCCCGGCGGAGATTGAAGAAGCCGGAACGGTCGATGGCTTGAACAAAGTGCAGATTGTCTACAAAATCATCATTCCGCTCTCGATCTCCGGCATCGTGTCGGTCTTCGTATACGCGTTCATGATCGCTTGGAACGACTATATCTTTGCATCAACGTTATTAAGTTCTTCTACGCTCTTCACGTTGCCGATTGGACTCAACACATTATTCAGCACGCCGGATTACGTATGGGGCCGCATGATGGCGGCATCGTTGTTCACGTCGCTGCCAATCATCATCTTGTACGCCATTAGCGAACGATTCATTAAGAGCGGAGCAACAGAAGGCGGCGTCAAAGGTTAAAAAATCACTCGAAGCAGGTGGGGAAAACCATGAGAAAATTAGTAGCGACAGCGCCAAGAGTGGCGGCATTGGTAGAATACGCGGATCCCGTTGTGAAAGAGAACGAAATCAAGGCGGAGGTCATCTTCGCCTCGCCTAAGCACGGCACCGAAATTGTCGACTTCAGAGGCATCAGTCCTTTTGCAGAGGAAGAGTACAACGCCGAGTGGCAAATGTTCATGCCAAGAGAAGCAGGCACGGTAAGCGGGCTTGAGTTCGGTGATATGAACCTTGGCAACATGTGGGTCGGCAAAGTCGTGGAATGCGGCAGCGCGGTTACGGAGTTCGCGATTGGCGATATCGTGTGCAGCTACGGCTCGATTCGGGAGACGCAGATCATCAATGCGGTCAATAACTATAAGCTTCGCAAGGTGCCTGCAGGCGCTTCGTACAAGAACGCCGTATGCTACGATCCAGCGCAATTCGCGCTCGGGGGCGTTCGCGATGCCAACGTGCGAGCTGGCGACTTCGTTGCGGTTATCGGACTTGGTGCTATCGGTCAAATTGCGGTGCAGCTTGCCAAACGTGCAGGCGCATCCATCGTAATCGGGATTGATCCGATTCAGGATCGCTGCGACATTGCGAAGAAGCACGGGGCGGACTTCACGCTCGACCCGACCAAATGCGACGTGGGTCTGGAGCTGAAGAAGCTGACAGGCAAGAAAGGCGTCGACAGCGTTATCGAGACAAGCGGTCATGTCAGCTCGCTGCAAGCTTCCCTGAAAGGCCTGGCTTACGGCGGTACGATCTCGTACATCGCATTCGGCAAGCCGTTCCCTGAAGGTTTGAACTTCGGCAGAGAAGCGCATTTCAATAATGCCAAGCTTATCTTCTCCAGAGCGTCTAGCGAACCGAATCCGGATTATCCGCGCTGGGATCGTAAGCGCATTGAGGAAACGTGCTGGGAATTGCTGATGAGCGGCTATTTGAATTGCGACGATATCATTTACCCAGTCGTGCCATTCGAAGAAGCGGCGCCAGCGTTCGAGAAATATGTAGATAGAAACCCAGAGCTGGGCATCAAAATGGGCGTTCAGTTCTAGGAGGTAGAGAAAATGCGATTCGGAACTCAAGATAAAGATTTCTTCCCCGCCGACTTTATAGAGAAGTTCAAGCAGGTCAAGGAGCTCGGGTTTGATGTATTCGAGATTGACGGCAAGGCGCTCGTCGAGAATCTCGATCAAGTGAAGGAAGCAATCAAGCAGACAGGCGTTCAGGTCGTCACGGCGTGTGGCGGCTACAGAGGCTGGATTGGCGACTTCATTGAAGAGAAGCGTCTTAATGGCGTCGAGGATCTGAAGGCGATCATTCGCGCGCTGCGGGAAGTTGGCGGTAAAGGCGTCGTTGTGCCAGCGGCATGGGGCATGTTCACGTTCCGGCTTCCGCCGATGGTATCTCCGAGAAGCAAGGAAGGCGATACGAAGGCGATTCTTCAATCGCTTGAAGCGCTCGATCCGGTTGCGCGCGAGTGCGGCATTGAGATCTATCTGGAGCCGCTCAATCGTTATCAGGACCACATGATGAATACCATTCAGGATGCAAGGGACGTCATCGAGGCAGGCAGCTTCACGAACGTGAAGATTATTGGCGACTTCTATCACATGAATATCGAAGAAGACGATATTTCGGCATCGTTCCGCAAGCACCGGGACTTGATCCAGCATGTTCATATTGCGGATAACCATAGATTCCAGCCGGGCTCGGGCTCGATTGATTTCAAGCATCACTTCGAAACGTTAAAAAGCTTGAATTATGATGGCGTTATCGTCTACGAGTGCCGGGTACGCGGCGACAATCATCTTGCAGCTTACGCCGACTCGATCTCCCAGATGAAACAGCTTTATTAGAAGCCTCATAAATTAGGAGAGAGATAGCATGAAGACGATCGCCATTGTCGGGACAGGCAATATTTTTGAAACGGTACATTATCCTCAGTTCAGCAAGCACAGCGATTACGAAATTACGGCAATCGTGACGACAAGTGAGGAAACCGGCAGAGCCAAGGCGAAGCAGTATCAGATTCCGCATTACTACACCAAGGTGGAAACGATGTTACAGGAGCGCAAACCAGATATTGTTGTGGTTTGCGTTCCGAACAAGTTTCACTACGAGACGGTGATGCAAGCGCTTAGGCATGGCAGTCACGTGTTGTGCGAGAAACCGCCGGCCATCAATAGCGAACAAGCCCGTGAAATGATGGAACTGGCACAGGCGAATAATCTGGTGCTGGCCTATAATCTGCATCACAGACATTCGGCTAACACGGATTTCCTGAAACAACAGATCGATCAAGGCAAGCTTGGTCATATATATAACGTCAAAGTAAATGCGTTGCGCAGACGCGGCGTGCCTGGTTGGGGGAGCTTCACCAATAAAGGCATGACGGGCGGCGGACCGCTTATTGATATTGGCGTTCATATGCTGGATACAGCGCTTTACTTGATGGGTTACCCGAAGGTGACCTCCATTATGGCAAGCGCCTATTGTGAAATCGCGACGAAGAAGAATAGAGGTACGCTAGGAAGCTGGAATCCCGATACATTCGAAGTGGAAGATGCAGTGTTTGCGTTCTTGAAATTCGAGAATGGCGCTTCGCTGACATTGGAAACTTCTTTTGCCCTGAATATACAAGAGAAAAGCGTAATGAATGTATGGCTGAGAGGCAGCGAGGCAGGAGCTTCGGTGTTTCCGCTTGAGATATTCGGGGATGTGGAAGGAGAACTGACAGACACGGCGTTCCCATTCCTCGATGAACGGGGCAATCATGAGAGCAGCATCAAGCGGTTTCTAGCAAGATGCGAGGGCGAGGATTCGATGATTGCAACGGCCGAGGAAGGCTACTATTTGCAGCGGATTCTGGATGGAATCTACCAATCCGCCGAGCGGGGAGAAGTTGTAACTTTATGATTAGACATGTAGCGCAAGTAGACCGCTTTACTGAATCGAGCTTTGACCGGGGCGCGATTGGCAGAGCTGAGACGTTGATGGCCCAAGGGAACGGCTACTTAGGAATTAGAGGCTCCTATGAAGAGGACTATACGGGCAGCATCCGAGGCTTCTATATAGCAGGGACATATAACAAGGACAGTCAGCTTGAAGTCGCAGAACTGCCGAATCTGGCCGATGTGATCCAGTTCGACATTCAGCTGGATGGAGACGTATTCCGGATGGACCAAGGCAAGTTGCTCGCCTATAGCCGCTCGCTCATCTTCGATACAGGCGAGCTGGTCAGAGACATCCGTTGGGAGTCCGTCAGCGGCCGCGTATATCGAATCGTGTTCCGTCGCTTCGTATCGCAGCAGCTGCTTCATGCCATCGTCAGCCAAGTGGAAATTACGCCGGAGACGGCTGATAGCAAGGTGCTTGTCCATACCGGAACGAACGGCAGAATGACGAATTCGGGCACGCAGAACATGCACGAGACGGAGAAGCGTGTATTCGAGAACCGATACATGCAGGTTACTCAGCAGACGACGCAAAGCGGGATTGATGTCATCTTCGCGGGCATGCTGTCAAGCAATACGGATGGCGAAAGCAAGTTTATATCCGAGCGCAGAAAGCTGATGGTCGCCTATAAGGCAGATGTTCAGCAATCGAGCACGCTTGTCCTCACGAAGAAGTCGGTCGTGACGTCATCGCTGGATCGCGCGTACATCGATGCTTATGATCTGGCAGAAGCAAGAGCGCACAATCTGAGCCTGCTCAAGGACATCGAGGCGAAGAGCTACGCGGAACTTCTACGCGAGAGCGAAGAAGCCCGCCGACTGAGCTCTGGCATCACGATCAAGAGCGAGCATAATTTCGATCAGCTGGCGATTAACTTCGCGGCGTATCACTTGAATATTATGGCGCCGGCGCATGACAACCGATTCTCGATCGGAGCCAAAGGTTTGACCGGGGAAGGCTACAAAGCGCATGTGTTCTGGGATACGGAGATCTTCTTGCTGCCTTACTTCCTGTATAACGCGCCCGAAACAGCCAAGAAGCTGCTTGAATATCGTTTCGGTGTGCGCGACAAGGCGAAGGAAAAGGCCAAGCGTAATGGCTGGGAAGGTACGCTCTACCCGTGGGAAAGCGCCTTGACCGGAGAAGAGGAAACGCCGGAGTTTGCGGCAATGAACATTAAGACCGGTACCAGGGAACGCGTGCATTCGGCGGATAAGGAGCATCATATTGTCGCCGATATTGCCTATAGTATCCTCGAATATGAGAAAGCGACCGGAGATCGTTCCTTTATGCGCGAGATGGGCGTGGAGATGCTCATGGAAGCTTCGCGCTTCTGGGTCAGCCGGGCGGATAAGAGCAAGAAGCCTTATACGATCAATAATGTGATCGGACCCGACGAGTACACCGAGCATATCGACAACAATGCGTATACGAACTACTTGGTCCGCCATGTGGTATCCAAGACGATAGAGAAGATGGCAGAGTACGAGGCAGACAAGCGCGATGAAGCGGTATTCCGGGATTTCGTAGACCATCTGTACTTGCCGGAGCCGACGGAAGCAGGCGTTATTCCGCAGGATGACAGCTTCCTGGCGAAACCGATCATCGATCTGGAGAAGTATCGGGCGGCGCCGGGCAAACAACTGATTCTGCAAGATTACACGCGTGCCGAAGTGGTTGGCATGCAAATTTTGAAGCAAGCCGATGCGGTCATGCTGCTCTATGTGCTGCCTCATCTGTTCGGCGAGCAAGTGGCAGAGGCTACTTGGAACTATTATGAGCCGAAGACGATTCACGATTCGTCGCTGAGCATGTGCATGCACAGCATTGTGGCCTTGCAGTTCGGTGAAGTGGACAAGTCTTACGCGTGCTTCGAGAAAGGCGCACGTATCGACTTGGGGGAAAATGCGCATTGCACGGATGGCATTCATGCCGCATCGCTTGGCGCGATCTACTTGTCCGTCATTGCAGGCTTCGGCGGCGTAACGGTGGAAGAGAAGGGGCTGCGCATTCGCCCTCAATTGCCGGAAGTATGGAGCGAGCTTCGCTTCCCATTCATGTATCAGAATGAAGAGATTCGGTTCACGATCGACAAGAACCGCATCCTGGTAGAGAGAAGCGTTTCCTCCGAGCAGCCGCTGTCTGTCGTGTGCAACGGGCAGACGTATGTGCTGCAAGGAGAGACTTCGCAATCACTTGAAATCGAATACTGTTAAGTGCAGTGGAGGGAAACCATGGAGAACAAGATTAAACAGATATATGGAGATAAAGCTCCTGAGGTTATGCAAGGTATCGAGCAGTTGCTCGCTAAATATAAAGACAGCAAGATGCAGAAATCGTGGGTTACGCAAGATGAAGTTATGCTCATTACGTATGGCGATAGCCTTCGCAGTCCTGGCCAAATGCCGCTTCAGACGCTGGATGAATTTCTGGCGAATGACGTGAATAGCGGCGTGACGGCTGTGCACATTTTGCCGTGTTTCCCGTATACGTCAGATGACGGCTTCTCGGTTGTCGATTATCGCGTCATCGATCCGGAGCTAGGCGACTGGAATGATGTTGAGAAGCTTGGCGAGCATTTCGACCTGATGCTGGATGCGGTTGTGAACCATGCATCGGCAAGCAGCCCGTGGTTCAAGGGTTTCTTGGAAGACGATGCGCAGTATAAGGATTATTTCATCGTTGCAGACCCAGCGCTGGATTATTCGTCTGTTACTCGCCCAAGAGCGCTTCCGCTGCTCACAGAAGTGGACACAGCTTCTGGCAAGAAGCATGTATGGACGACGTTTAGCGCCGACCAGATTGATCTGAACTTTGAATCGCCGAAGGTGCTGCTGGAGATCCTTGATATCCTCGCGATGTATGCGCAGAAGGGCTCCCGTTTCATTCGACTGGACGCGATTGGATTCATGTACAAGAAGCTAGGCACGACATGCATGCACCTGGATGAGACGCATATGCTCGTTCAAGTTATGCGCGAATTCCTGGATATCGCTGTTCCGGGGACGATTCTCATAACCGAGACGAACGTGCCTCATAAGGATAATATCAGTTACTTGGGCGACGGCAATGAAGCGCATATGGTGTATCAGTTCCCGCTGCCTCCGCTGACGTTGTTCTCGTTCTACCAGCAGAATGCCCGCAAGCTAATGGACTGGGCGAATTCCTTGTCCTTGGAGCCGACGCCTGGGAATACGACGTTCTTCAACTTCCTCGCATCCCATGACGGCATTGGCATGAGACCGACGGAAGGCATTCTTACCCTCGATGAGCGCGATATGATGGTGGAGAAGGTGCTTGCGCACGGAGGCTTCGTGAACTACCGCGACAATGGGGACGGAACGAAGAGTCCTTACGAGCTCAACATCAACTATATGGATGCTCTCTCTGCTCCAGAGGATTCCGATGCGATTAGAGCGAAGCGGCAGCTTGCTGCCCATGCGATTCTGCTCTCGCTTGCCGGCGTGCCAGCGATCTATATTCACAGCCTGTTAGGTTCTCGCAATGACCGCCAAGCGGCAATTGATTCGGGCATCAACCGCCGGATTAACCGGGCGAAGCTGGACAAGGGAACGATACTCGAGGAGCTTCAAGGCGATACGCTGAGAAAAGCGGTGTTCGAGCAGATGAGCGAATTGGTTCGCGCGCGTCGCGAACAATCCGCATTCGCTCCTCAGGCTGCGCAGCAGGTCGTTTACTTGGATGACCGGATCTTCTCCATCAAGCGCACGAATGAAGAGACAGGACAGCAAATTCTCGTACTGGTTAACGTATCGGGCGAAGAGGTGTCTGTCGATACTGGTCTGAGCGGAACGGATCTTATTACAGGACAAGCTGTCGATGGCGTCTATGTCGTGAAACCGTTTGGGTATCACTGGGTGGGAGTTGCCTCCAAGTGAGCAGCCTAAGGGAGCAAGCTTACCAAATCATTGATGGCGCTATTCAGGCTGTACTGCCTGAGGCTGCGGTCATTAAGGCGTTAAGCGACAGGCCGACGACGAAGCAAGTTGTCGTGGTGGCAATCGGGAAAGCCGCTTGGAATATGGCGCAAGCGGCCGAGCAGGTACTAGGCGAGCGCATCCGGCAAGGCATCGTCATCACGAAGCACGACCATTCCAAGGGGCCGATCGATCGTTTCGAGATTATTGAAGCGGGGCATCCGATTCCCGATGAGAACTCGATTATGGGCACCTCCAAGGTGCTGCAGCTCGTTGCCGATATGTCCCTGGAAGAAGAAGTGATCTTCCTCATCTCGGGCGGCGGTTCAGCGTTATTCGAGAAACCGCTTGGCAATCTCACGCTGCAGGATCTGATGGATGTTACGGAGCGCTTGTTGTTCTCTGGCGCTGACATCGTGGAGATGAATGTGATCAGGAAGCATCTGTCGGCGGTGAAAGGAGGTCGGTTCGCAATCGCTTGCGAGCCGGCTTCGATCTTCGCCATTGTCCTCTCTGACGTGGTTGGAGACCGCTTGGATGCGATTGCTTCCGGTCCGGCATGCGCCGACACGTCCACTTCGGAAGAAGCGCTCGAGATCGTCCGGAAGTATAAGCTGGAGTTCGGCTCTGCTGTCCTTGAAGCCTTGACGCAAGAGACGCCGAAGCAAGTCGACAACTGCGAGACCGTCGTGACGGGAAGCGTGAAGTATCTATGCGAAGCGGCGGCAGCGGAGGCCGAACGTCTCGGATATAAGCCGTACATTCTTGCTTCAACCTTGACCGGCGAGGCGCGGGAAGTCGGGAAAATGATGGCCGCAATCGGGAAATCGCAGACGAGCGGATCGGCACTCGGGTTTCAGAAGCCATGCGCGATTATCGCGGGCGGTGAAACCGTTGTGAAGGTTGTCGGCAGTGGCAAAGGCGGGCGCAATCAAGAAGTGGCTCTCGCAGCGGCTCTGGAGATGGATGGCTTGAACGACATCCTCCTGCTTTCCCTTGGTTCTGATGGTACTGATGGTCCGACGGACGCTGCCGGAGGTATCGTGGATGGCGGTACGATCGCGCGGATGAAAGCGAATGGGATCGATCCGGTTCAGCATCTGGCGAACAATGATGCATACCATGCGCTGCAAGCGAGCGGCGATTTAATAAAGATTGGCGCGACAGGCACGAATGTGAACGATGTCATCGTGTTACTTTGCAAGTGAGAGGTGTAAGGAATGAATGTCAAAGGTGTCATATTTGATCTGGATGGCGTAATCGTAAGCACGGATCATTTTCATTATTTGGGCTGGAAGAAGATCGCCGATGAAGAGGGGATCGAGTTTAACGAAACGATTAATAACCGTCTTCGCGGCGTGAGCAGAATGGAAAGCTTGGAGATTATTTTGGAGCGGGCGAGCAAGAGCTACTCCGAAGAAGAGAAAGTCGCACTCGCCACCAAGAAGAATGGTTACTATGTGGAGTATCTGTCGGAGCTGAATGCCTCGCATATTCTCGAAGGCGTTCTTGAGGTTCTAGCGGGTTTGAAGGCGCGCAATATTAAGACTGCGATTGGCTCCTCGAGCCGTAATGCCAAGCTGATCCTGACGAAAATCGGGCTAACCGATGCGTTTGACGCCATTGCGGATGGCAGCGAGATCGAGCGCAGCAAGCCGGATCCGGAAGTGTTCCTGCTGGCTGCTCAGAAGCTGGGTCTAGAGCCGGCGGCGTGCGCAGTCGTAGAGGACGCAATCTCTGGCATCGACGCTGCCAATGCGGCGGGCATGATTAGCATTGCGGTTAGTGATGCGAGAGACTACGAGCAATCAACCTATCGATTAAAAGATGTAACAGATATTCTTTCTTTGTTGAAGTAAGTCATATCGCGGGCAGCTGCGGTTAAATGATCATTTGTTCTTAAAAGGCAACCTGAATCATCCGATAAAAGTATAGTATGGCACGAATGAAACGCTCAGATTCATCGACATCTATGACTTGGAAGGAGAGGTTCATGAATGCACTATCAGTTTTGCCAGCGGGTTAAGATTGTGGATATGGATGATGAAATTATCTCGGAAGTCTTATTCGAGCACGGGGGGTACGAGACGGCTGCCTTGTCGATCGGTTCCTCCGTCGTGACGCATCAATTGGGCTTGAAAGAGTTTGATGTCGTCTATGACAGAAGGGAAGGCAAGATCGCTCGTTACCAGGTTGCGGATATCGAGATCGATCTGATCACGCAGCCCGTCACGACTAGAGTATATCTGGAACCGGCGAAGCTTATTGTCGGCCAGCATGATATCGGGGAATTTGCTTAATGGAAAAATACAGAGTGCGGTAAGCAAGATACCGCTGCTCTGTATTTTTTTTGATTTTATTTCAACAGACACGAATGATTATACGGGATCCCGCACGAGCATCGATGCGAACCGAATTGTGCGTTATAGGACGGAGGGAATTCGCGATTGACTCGGATGACTTCACGAGCGAATTCCTGATCATTCTTCGGCACTTTGCGCAGCGAGTCGGCCTTCGCCTGCGTATCGATATGCGCTCCGGGCGGAACGAATCGGTTAGGCGCAACTCGAACGCCATTCGTCACGACGGCGTCCATGGAGATAAAGGAGCCGCGGCCGACAGTCGCATTAAAGATAATGGATTTGAATCCGACGAATACATCATCCTCGATTAAACAAGGGCCATGAATAAGAGCGCCGTGGGCGATGGATACATTCTCGCCAATATAGATGGAATACCGAGCCTGGCCAACCTGAACATATTCATGAGCTAGTCCATGCAGAATGACGCCATCCTGGATATTCGTGTTTGCGCCAATGGAGAAGGGCGAGCCTTCATCTGCCCGAAGAGTGGCACTCGGAGCGACGAAGACGCCTTTGTTAATGGTGACATCGCCAATTACGCTCGTAAACGGGCTTAGGAAGGCGCCTTCACGTATAATCGGGGATCGTTCGACAGGATTAACGGATGTTCTTGGGTTCGGTCCAATGAAGCGCACGAATGCATTGAGCGGCCCTTTGGGCAGCTTCCAGACCTTAAATATCTTCTTCATGCCTTGATCTCCTCGCAAACCATATTAGGCTTATTAAGCAAGGTATTCGGCATATTGGGCATTGGTCACATCCATATAGGCTGTTGGAGGCTGCATAAGAGGAACCGAGTGATTTGTCGAATGTACAGCATTATGGGTCTGGCCATCTTGCAGCTGTTGCTTTTTTGTATAATGTAGATGGTTATGTTATCGAAGTTAAAGGGGAGAAGAGTATCGTGCTGGAGTACAGAATGGCAAGACCGGATGAACGCGAGGAATATATAGATTTAGCCAACTATGCCTTTAAGATTGATGTCGAAGCCATACTGCCCAAAGTATATAGCAAGGACATTGACTCTTCGGGCATGCACATGGTCGCCGCCGATGAGCGGGGGAGGCTGCGCGCACAGGTTGCGGTATATCCGGAGCCGATGCAGGTTGGCGGCTTCCCACTGCGGGTCGGATACTTGGGCATTGTGTCGGTGCACCCGAGGGCCCGTGGAGAAGGACATATGAAAGTGCTCATGAACAAGTGGCTGGAAGAAGCACCTGCTTCGTACGACATGCTCGTCTTGTACGGACAGCGGCAGCGCTATGAGTATTTTGATTTTACGCTCGGAGGGGTGAAGATCAAGTACTCGGTGGGAGAAGTCAATGCTCGCCATGCATTGCGCGAAGTGAACACAGAGGGACTGTCTATCCGCCCGCTGTTCGAGATTGAAGGAGCGGCAGCCTTTGCGCAGCAGCTGAACGAGGCGAGGCCTTCGTTCGTCCGGCGCGATGCGCAGCAGATGTCGGACATCTTCACGGGTCTAGAGCAGCAACCGCTTGGCGTGCTTGATAAGGACAAGCTGATCGGATACTTGGTTGTCAGCAAAACAGGCAAGGAGATTACCGAGCTTGCTATGGCGAATGCAGCTGATATTCCGCGTGCGGTTAAGGCATATTTAGCACACTCGGGAGCCGATTGGATTGCCATCTATGCCCCTGAATATGAGACGGAGCTGAACGCTTCTCTAAGCAGCTTCGCAGAGAATTATGCGATTGAAACGTCCGACATGTACCATATCGTCGACTTCGCTCGCGTGCTGGAAGCTTATTTGACGCTAAAGCATCAGACAATTGGACTTGCGTCAGGCGAGTTCTCTGCGGTGCTGGACGGTCAGCCTGTTACAGCGCGGGTGGATGAGAATGGCGTGACGGTCGAACGGACGGCTAAGCCCGGTGCGTTGGAGCTGGACAGGAAGCAAGCTCAGACGCTTCTGCTTACGCCGCATGGTCGTTACCTGGGGGCGGGGGAACATAGAGCGCATATCCCTGCAGGCTGGTTTCCGCTTCCGATCTTCTGGTATATAGCGGACAAATTTTAACCTTGCGATCAAGAGGAGACAGCGAGATGGACAATAAACGAGGCATACTTATTCTTCCTGAGGAAGCGGGTCCTTATTGGGCAGACCTGATTGCCCGTTCGGGCATTGATCTGGTGGGTATCCATCCGGGCTGGGGAGCAGGAGCGCTCGAGGAACTTGAGAAAACATTGGAGTACGTGAAGACGCCGAGCTATAAGCAGTTCGTGGAGCAGATGAAGGAGCTGCGCGTGGAGGTCGAGTTCGAAGCACACGCCATGTCTTGGCTCGTTCCGCGTGCTCTCTTCGCCGAGCATCCTGACTGGTTCCGGATGGATGAGACAGGGGGCCGGATTGCCGACTTTAACCTGTGCGCGACGAGCTCGGAGGCACTTGCATATCTAGAGCTGCGTTCGGAGGAATTGGCTAGAGCAGTACCCTCACTAACGGGACGATACTACTTCTGGATCGACGATGTGACGGGCAGCGCTTGTCACTGCGAGGGCTGCCGGGAGCTGACTACCTCCGATCAGGCGATGATCTTCTACAATCGTATTCTGCAGGGCATTCGGCGGTTTGATGCGCAAGCGCAGCATTGCTATTTGGCCTATCAAGATACAATCGAGGCTCCTGCGAAAGTTAAGCCTGACCCTGGTATCTTCCTCGAGTATGCTCCTATCTATCGGGACTCGGCTCGGCCGATCAATGATCCGGATTGCCCGGAGAACTTCAAGGAGCTTGAGCATTTGCCGGGTCTGCTAGAGCTGTTCGGACGGGAAGGCGCTCAAATTCTCGAGTACTGGATGGACAATTCCCGGTTTCTGAAATGGCAGAAGCCGCTCCAGCCGCTGCCGTTCTACGAAGAAGTCATTCAAAGTGATGCAAAGTATTACCGGAACCTCGGGTTCAACCGGCTGACTAGCTTCGGAGTATGGCTGGGTGAGGATTACGCGCAACTGTTCGGCGAACCGCCGATTGTTGCGTATGCGAAGGCGATCGGATCATGTTAAAGTAAGCGTAACGAATGATAGTGCGATTGCGAATGCGAGGTGAGACCGATGGAATTGACGTATTTGCGGACCTTTCGCGAAGTGGCCAAGTGGGGAAGCTTCACCAAAGCTGCGGAAACGCTAGGATACGCCCAGTCGAGCATAACGACGCAGATCCAGAAGCTGGAGGAGTCGTATGGCGCCGTGCTCTTGGAACGCTACGGCAGGAAGATGGTCCTTACGATGGCGGGCGAGGCGCTGCTTCAATATGCGAACGATATTTGCAGGCTGCATGACGAGTCCAAAGAAGTCGTAGCCAAGCAGTCCAAGGGGACGCTCTCGATTGGGACAATCGAGACGCTCGCTTCATTTTATCTACCAGCTTATTTGCAAGCTTATCGGAAGGCTTATCCTGATATCAACATAGCGATTCAACCGGGTAACGAGCCTTTCATTATTGAGTCGGTTAAGGAGGGGGCTCTGGACATCGGCATTATTCTGGACCCTCCATTCTCCGACCCGGAGCTGGATTGCCGCATATTGAGAGAAGAACCGTTAGTCATCATTGTAAGCCCCGATCATAAGTTTGCCGGACGAGGCGAAATCCATGTGGAGGATCTGGAGAACGAATCGTTAATCTTGACTGAGGATGGCTGCACGTATCGAGCTATGCTGCTTGGTGCGTTGAAAGGCAATCAAGTGCCCTATAAGCTATCCTACGAATTTGGCAGTCTGGAAGCGATCAAGCAGTGCGTCACTTATGGGCTGGGGATTGCATTGCTGCCCCGAATTGCCGCTGCGGAGGAAGTGCTAGGTGGCAAGCTTGCTGCGATTCCCTTCATTGATTCGGCTTGCAAGTTCTATACGCAGCTCATTTGTCTGAAGAAGAAGTGGAAGTCCAAAGCCCATGTAGACTTCCTGGAGCTGCTAAGCGGTGGCGACGGTTGAGACTATTATCAAAATTATTGAAGTAACGCATAGATTTCTATCGATAACTCCAATTCCGGAAGCTATGGTACATTGAGTTCAAGCAAGCAAACCATAGCCACCGGAGGTAATCTATTATGACCATTCAAGAACGCCAGTCCCTTGTACTCGAAACGCCTGCCGCGTCACCTGAGCAGACGCATCGCCATTATATGAATAAGTTAGCCGTCGAGACAGACGTCGCGGATGTACGGTACGACATGCAGCATGGCCTGAACGACTTTCTGCTTATTGATGTCCGTAGCGAGAAAGCCTATGGAGAATGCCATGTTCCTGGCGCGATTAACCTGCCTTCCAGACAGATCAATGAAGAAACGACCACAGCCTTCAATAAGGAGCAAACGATTGTCGTCTATTGCTGGGGACCTGCGTGCAATGGCGCTACCAAAGGCGCGGCCCGTCTGTCCGGTCTCGGGTTCAAAGTAAAAGAGATGCTTGGCGGCATGGAGTATTGGCGGAAGGAAGGCAACGAGGTAGAAGGAACGCTCGGAGAGGGCGCTCCCTTGGTTGGCTAAGACTGGAAAACATAGCAGCGGCGCGGGAATGAGATACCCGCGCCGCTTTATTTATTTCGACTTCGGTACTCCAATGGCATACAGAGTTCCCGAATCGGAGATATAGACGGTTCCGGCCTTGCTTACTGCAGGGAGTGAGTATTGCGTGTAAGGCCAATCGGTGGTCCACTTCGTCTTGCCGGTTGCGGCGTCTAGTACAGCGACATGAGAATACTTGCTTCGAGATACGACCGTACTATTCGGTCCCAGAACAGGAGAGCTGCGAATGCCTGACGGAAAGGAATAGGTCCAAGCGACCTTCAAGTCAGCGACGCGGATTGCAAACAGATCATTATCGCTATTCACGTATAACAGCGTGCCGCCTGCAGATAGGACAGGTGTGTCCTGAGGCGCTAAGCCGCTCGGGGCAATGTCGTACAGCCAGGTGCCGTCGAGCTTATAGGCGCTGAGCGTCGTTTTATAAGACATGTCCCTGCGGATTATATATAATTTGTCGCTTGCCAAGACAGGAGGCGATACCGCCATTGTAGCGCCGAGCGTCATCTTCTTCTTCAAGGTGCCGTTCGCATTGTATATCGTTAAGTAGCTTCCGTCACCGACATAGATGGAACCGTCTTTGCCTATGGCTGGAGCAACGGCGACATTCGATATGGAGAATGATAACTTCTTCTTGCCCGCTGCCGTAAGGGCAATGAGCTGGCTGGCAGTCGTAATGAAGATCATCCCTCCAGGGCCGATGACCGGCACAGCTGTGAACGCTTCGCCAGCACGGAATGACCATTTCTCTGCACCATTGCTCGGCGAGATGGCATGCAGGGTGCCGTCGTTATCACCGAGGTAGATTGTACCGTCAGTACCGAATGCCATGCGAGAATTAGAATATTTGTTTCCGGGGTGTGTTAGTGGCGCCACCCATTTTATCTTCCCGGAGCCTGTAAACGCATAGAGGCCAGTGCCAACCTCAATGCTGGGATCCGTATCTTCCACGGTAACATACACGGAACCGTCCGGTCCGACCAGAGGCGGTGAAATATTTTTTCGGGAGACGAATTTCCATAGCACTTTGCCAGTGTGAACAGGAGCAGTTGTTGGCTGTGATGGTGCGGGTGCCTGTGTAACGGGAGTACCCGGAGTAATTGGTGTAATTGGTGTAATCGGCTTGATGGGCACGATGGTGATCGGAGTTGCAGCGTTGGCGGCATAAGAGGAAACAAAGGTCAGTGTGGTGAGCGATGCCAGAATTACGATACGCATGAATAGCAGATAACGGCGCTTCATAGTGGCCTCCTTCGAGCTTCTGGCAGGTTATTGCCGAAGCGGTAGCAAGGGGATGCTCGTCTGCAAACATCCTCGCATATCTCTATGATAGCACCCTTGAAGGATCGGCGAGTAGTATCCGAAAGTTGTATTTTTCGCGCGGAATTAGCAGGGATCACCTCATAATATGGAGAAAATATCCAGTATTATAGATCGGAGGTGCCTCATGCAAGTGGATGGAGCTGCTCGTTCACAATCTACTGTGAAGCTGGACAACTATAGGTTTAGCGGATTGGATTCCTCACTAGTTGGTGCTATCAAATCAGTGGCTGACTATTATGAACTGCCGTTAACTACGTCGTGGATTTATGGGATGACGGGGCAAGCGTTTCTGCATGTTCTTGCGGAGAGTATGGATGAGCCTAATGGCGGACCACCGGTACCGGAAGTATGCCGGCTTGCTCGTAATATTGGCGTAGATATTGATGGTATCCATACTCACGCAGAGGGTGAAGCATTTGCGCGTCTTCAAGCGGAGGCATGGGATCGAGCAAGAGAAGCGATTACGGCGGGACAGCCTGTATTTGCCCGAAATATCGACATCGGCAATCAGTTCTCCGTGGTGTATGCCTATGATGATACCGGTTATTATAGGTACAATTGGCATACGGGGTACGAGCATAGCGAAGACGTCGTTCCATGGAACCTGCTCGGCTTAAGCCAGTGTCCGTGTATTCAATGTGTGAATCGTCGGCAGCTAGACGCGGAAGCGGGAACAGGAACAGAAACGGACTGTCCAAGCGGGTTAGTATCGCTTCATTGGGGCAAACCGGTTCAGCAGACTGCAGATGATAGGAATTCCTTCGAACAGGCGCTCGAATTCGTCATTCAACTCAATGAGCAAGGTTCGTACCAATGGGCTGGCAAGACGTATTATGTCGGCGAACAAGCCTACGAGCGTTGGTTAGCGGCGCTCGCAGACGGCAGTTTGAATAGATACTTTTTCGGCCTACTCATTGAAATCTTGAACGAAGCACGGAGCCATGCCCTTCATTTTCTGTCCGAGTTGCGGGAACGACTTGCGGAAGCAAGCGGCTTGGCGCTGCTAGATAAACTGATTCCGGTTTACACGGAAGTAGCTGCTAGATATGCTGTGTTGAAAGATACGTATCCATACACCGAACCGCCGGAGCATGAGATGCAACAGAGCGACTGGTGCGCGGCAACGCTGAACGAAATCATGACCCTGGAGAGGGACGCACTCCGCTTACTTAAAGAAATTCATTCCACTCTATAAACGATATGCAAGCGAAAAGAGACCAGGGGCCCTTCGCAAGGGTTCTGGTCTCTTCGGCGTTACCGCGCTATTTCTTCAAAATCGTATTCGTCATCTCATCCAGCAGCCAATTTAGTGTCATCGGATCAGTGAAGCCCCACTTGCTGTCAACGACGAACGCTTTGCCGTTCTTCACTGCGGGCAGGTTCTTCCAGATTGGACTCTTGATTAGCTCATCTGCTTTCGCTTTGGCGTCTTTGCTGTCGCCTGGTACAAGCAGGAACATATAATCCGCTGCGTAATCAGGCAGCACCTCGAGCGATAACGTTTCCCAGAGCGAATCCGGCTTGCTATCGAACAACTTCTTCACATTCACGGGAACCGCCAGACCAAGAGCCTTATGCATCGTTTGGCCAAGCCAGCCCGGAGAGTAGAGATAGAGCTGCTTGTCCTCGTACATGATGAATGCGGATGCCGTCTCGCCATGCTTCACAACGGCTTTCAACTCTTCGCGTTTCTGCTCCGCTTTGGTGTTGTATTGTGTAATTCAGTCTTCAGCCTTCTGTTTCTCTCCTCCCAGATCGGCGATAGCGCGAAGCCGAGTGAAGGCATCCGCACCATAGTCAATCGCAACAGTTGGCGCAATCTTGGATAGGCTCTCGATGTCGGCCGCTTCGACGAAGTTAGGCACGATAATAAGGTCAGGCTTCTGTTACAAGGGATAGCCCCTCTCGATTTCGACAGACGTTATTTCATTAGGTCAGGGTAGAGTTCTTTGGCCATCTGTTCGATGCCATCCACGATATTAAAGCTGTACGTCATGAATGTGTTGTACTCGATAATATGGATTTGCTTGTTCTTGACTGCCGCAATATCTTTGAAAGCCTTATTCGCATACATCTCTTCAACGGCCTTCTCCGCGCCCTTGTCTCCGTTGTATTTCACGTAGAAGATGATGTCTGGGTTAACCGCGAGCAACTTCTCCGCGCCAACCTCATTCGCCAGCTCATGCGTTGCAGGCACTAGCTTCAGATACTTCATAGCATCGTCCTGATAGGCAAGAAGCGGACCGGCGAAGATGCTCGCGCTATTGCCGTTATAGTCCAGCAAGAAGCTGTATTTGCGCTCATCCTTCACGGAAGCAAGCTTATCCGAGACCGCGTTCAGCCTAGTATGCAATCCGTCCGCGAACGTCTTCGCTCGCTCCTGAACGTTGAAGATTTCCCCGATCTTCTCAATGTCCACGAACAGATCATTAAGTACGGAGCCCGGCTTACTCGCATGCTGCAGGTAAGTGTGAATGCCAAGCGCGTTCAGATCCTTCACGGTTCCGTGCGCCCACTCTTCGTCTGCGAACAGCTCGCCGCGTCCAATAACGAGATCCGGCTTCGCGCCGAGAACGATCTCCTTGCTCGCGTAATCTTTCGTCAGCAGAGGGACCTTGGCGTAGTCGCTTGCTACATCCGGATATGGATCGCCATATGCAGCGGCCGTTCCGACAAGGTGATCGACAAGACCTAGCTCGAGCAGCAGCTCGGTAACGCCTTGTGTATCTGCGACGACGCGTTCAGGCGTCTTGTCGAAGGTTTGGTCAAGAGCCGCCCATTTGCTGTCGAAATTAGCAATTGTAAGCGGATAAGTCGTTTGTTTGACAGCCGTCGATTCAGCGGATTCTGTAGATTCTGCAGCATCTGCGGTCGTATTGCCTTCGGATTTATTGGCATCTGTGGTGCCACCGTCGTTATTCTCAGAGGCATTCGAGCCGGTTGCATTTGACTCTGTTGCCGGTTCTTCGTCATTCTTCGCGCACGCAGATACGGTAAAGGCGAAGGCCGCTACCAACAGCACAAGGCAACATTTTTGAAAATTCTTTGACATTTGATTCCAGTCTCCTTCGTAATAGTTAATAATGATTTTCATTCTCAATTAGTTATGATACGATTGTTGTGTCATTTTTGACAAGCACGTTTTTTTTTTTTGAAGTTTTCGTGTACGTCTCGTTTATGCGCACGGAACGCTAAATTTTCATTGTCTGGGGGCTGTTTTCTTTGTTTCAAACGCAATCGCGGAAATTAGGGTCACACGTACAAGGCGTCTTTCACGGACGTTCGCGATTCGGTCTGCTTGTCGTGCTCCTGCTCGCCTTGCTGGTCGTCTCTGCCGTCGTTGCCGTATCGCTCGGTCAAGTGGCTATTCCATTCTCGCAGTCTTTTCGCATTCTGATCTACCAGTTGAGTGGCTTCGAGCTTGGGCATATCAAGGAAGTTGCGAATGGCATGGAGGGCAACATCATCTGGGAAATCAGGCTGCCTCGCGTACTGATGGCTGTACTCGTCGGAGCAGGACTCGCGATGTGCGGAACCGTCATGCAGGCATCTGTCCAGAACTCGCTTGCCGATCCTTATCTGCTCGGGATCTCCTCAGGGGCGGTGCTCGGCGCGACGTTCGCTATTCTTATTGGCATCGGCAAGATTAGCTGGCTTGGAGATACAGGGGTCGCCTTCTGGGCGTTCGTCGGCGCACTTGGCGCCGCGGCGCTTGTGCTGATGTTCGCGAGCATGGGCGGGAAGACTTCGCCCATTAAGCTCGTGCTTGCCGGACTCGTTATTGATGCGTTATGCGGCGCGGTATCAAACTTCATCATCTCGGTTGCGAATAACGTGGAAGGCATCCGCACGCTGACCTTTTGGACGATGGGAAGTCTAGCGTCAGCGAACTGGTCGAAGATCCCGCTTGTTGCCATCGTTGTCATCATTACGATGCTGCTCATGCTTATGCAATCCCGTGTTCTAAATACGATGCTGCTTGGCGATGAAGCGGCTGTGACACTGGGCATTGATCTGACGCAATATCGCAGAGTTTATATGGTCATGACCGCCGTCGTTACCGGCGTAATCGTGTCCGCTTGCGGCATTATCGGCTTCATCGGCTTAATCGTGCCGCATATATTCAGAAGCCTTGTCGGCACGGACCATAAGCGGCTTCTTCCCGCCACGATAATCGGCGGAGCCGTCTTCCTCGTCTGGACGGACATTCTCGCTAGGAATGCGATGAGGGATATGGAGCTGCCAATAGGCGTTATAACGGCGTTTATCGGCGCGCCGCTCTTTATGTACATTTTGATCAAGAAGAATTACGGATTTGGAGGGAAATGAGATGGAGCTGTCAGCAAATCGTCTCTCGGTCGCTTTGTCAGGCACAGATATCGTCAAAGGCATTTCGCTGCGCGTGGAATCCGGTCGCTTCGTCGGCATAATCGGACCGAATGGCTGCGGGAAGTCGACGCTGCTCAAGAGCATCTATAAGGTCATTAAACCGAAGAGCGGCGCCGTTCTGCTTGGCGGGGATGACGTACTCAAGGCGAGTCCGCGTTCCGTCGCCCGGAAGATGAGCGTAGTCGGGCAGTTCAATGAGCTTGGCTTTGATTTCACCGTACAGGAAATGGTTATGATGGGCCGGACGCCGCATAAGAAGCTTATGGAGCGGGATAACGCAGAGGATTATCGGATTGTCGAAGCTGCGCTCGAGCGAGTCAACTTGTCCGATTATGCAGAGCGCAGTTACGAGACGCTGTCCGGAGGCGAGAAGCAGCGGGTCATTCTGGCCAGAGCGATCGCGCAGCAGCCATCTTTCATGGTCTTGGATGAGCCAACCAACCATCTGGACATCAAGTATCAGCTGCAGATCTTGACGATCGTAAAGTCGCTCGGCATTGGAGTACTGGCGGCGCTTCACGACCTGAGCCTGGCGGCAGCCTATTGCGACTATCTCTATCTCATCGACAAAGGGCAGATCGTCGCGGAAGGCGAGCCGGAGAAGGTGCTTACCCGTGACAACATTCGCCGCTTGTTCGATGTGGAATGCGAGATCTATGCCAACCCCGTAACAGGCGGGCTTGCAATTGCTTATTTACCCGAGGAGCCAGTCTCCCGCAGCACAACCAAAACCGAAATTGCTGGATAATACGAGAAGGAGTGGATTGGATATGGAGAAAGTGCTATATGATGTAACGATTATCGGAGGGGGTCCTGGGGGACTGTTCTCTTCCTTCTACAGTGGCCTTCGGGAATTGAAAACGAAGATTATCGAGTTTCAGCCTTTTCTAGGGGGCAAAGTGAACGTATATCCGGAGAAAATGATTTGGGATGTCGGAGGCCTCACCCCGGTTACCGGTGAACGTCTTATTGAACAACTGGTTGCGCAGGGTACGACATTTGATCCGACCATCGTGCTTGGGGAGAAGGTGACGACTATCTCCAAGGGAGAAGACGGACATTTTGTACTGCTGACCGAGTCAGGGGAGAAACATTATTCCAAGACCGTCATCCTTGCCATCGGCTATGGCATTCTGAAGCCGACCAAGCTGGAGCTTGAGGGAGCGGAGCGCTACGAAATCGCTAATTTGCACTATACGGTAAAATCTCTGTCGCGATTTAAAGACAAAGTCGTGCTCATCTCCGGCGGCGGAAGCACGGCGATCGATTGGGCGAACGAGCTCGCTCCGTTTGCGAAGCAGGTTTATTTGACGTATCGCAAAGATTCGCTTAAAGGTCACGAAGCCGAGGTGTCGAAGCTGGTCGAGAACGGCGTCGCATGTCTCTTGAATACGGAGATCGAGAAGCTGATCGCACCGCCAGGACAAGAAGCGATTGCGAACGTGCTGCTTCGCAATAATGACGACAACGCGAAGGTTGAGCTTCCTGTGGACGAGGTCATTATTTGTCATGGTTATGACCGGGAAAGAGACTTGCTCGATAACAGCGAGGTTCCCATAGAAATGAAGGATGAGTGGAATATCGCGGGCACGCCGATGAGCGAAACGTCGGTTCCCGGCATCTACGCAGTTGGCGACTTGCTCGCCCACGAAGGCAAGCTGCATCTCATCGCGGGTGCATTCCAAGATGCGGCCAATGCGGTGAACAAAGCGAAGAAGTATATCACACCGGAAGCAGAAGAGTATGGGGTGGTATCCTCGCATAATGATCGGTTCAACGAACGCAACCGCGAGCTCAAGAAGCAGCTGTTCGCGAATTAATCGAATCCGCCAAACTCACGCAGGGTAGCACTCATACATTACCAGCCATCCGTCATTTTAACATTACTCTAGCGCGTGCTATAATTGCAGGTATACAACGAGAGAATCTCGGGATGACAAGGAGGCGGCGCTGATGGAACAACTGTTAGACTTAATTCAGTTATTGCTCTCGATCAGTCTAATCTACTCTATCGTGTCCTTTACCTCTGCGTTCATTTCCGCTAAGGAGATTCCGCCGAGCCACGGCATGGTGGCTGATGCTCCGTCTGTGGCGGAGCCCATTAATCTGCCCCAAGCAGCCAATATGCTGCGGTGGATTGTACTTACCATTAGACGAAAGGAATCGCCTGATGATACAGACTGTCCTTCCCTTATTGATGCATAGTACATTCAATAGGGAGGATTACCATGATAACGAAGTCGAAATCGAAGATAAAGTCTCACAAATGGATGAAGCCCGCGCTCCTCGCGCTCCTCGGGGTCACACTAGCCCTGACGCTCAGCGGCTGCTCGGCTGCATCAGCGTCGCATCCGATCGAAGCCTCTTCGCCGGGGCTGTTTAACCACTATTTGATCTACCCGTTCTCCCTGCTGCTGAAATGGATTGGGAATGGTTCGGGCGGCGATTATGGGCTTTCCATTATCCTGATGACGCTCATGATCCGAACCGCCATTCTGCCGCTGATGATGAATCAGACGAAGAAGCAGGTGGCCATGCGGGCGAAGATGGCTGTTCTCCAGCCTGAGCTGGACGCGATTAAAGCGAAGTACAAGGACAATTCCAGTCTCGAAGCGAAGCGGCAGCTGCAAGCCGATACGATGCAGCTCTATCAGAAGCATCAGTTCAATCCGCTTAATGTGGGCTGCTTGCCGATGCTTCTGCAATGGCCGATCACGCTCGCATTCTACTACGCGATCCGCCGTACGCCGGAGATTGCCGCTCATAATTTCCTGTGGTTCAGCCTAGGGAAGCCGGACGTGATCCTGCCGTTCATTGCGGCGGCTGTCTATTTCGTTCAATTCCGCGTCTCGCAGAAGATGTCGGCGCAGTTCCAGCAGAACGCGAGCGCTGGTAACCAGCTCGCTTTCATCGGCTTGCTGTCCCCGATTATGATGGGGGTAACCGCGTTTGCCATGCCGGCTGCATTGCCGCTGTATTGGTCGGTAGGCGGAATATTCATTATTGTTCAGACGATCCTTCTGAATAAGCTGTATGCGAAGCCTGCGCAGACGAATCCGTCTGAGCTGGCGGAGAAGATGTAAACAAAGACCGGGCCTGCCATTGTGGTAGGGACCCGGTCTTTTTTAATTATTTAACTTTTGTTTCCAAGCCTAACATAAATCTAATGATTTTGGCGAAACATGCCGAAAAACATTTTAGGACTAATGTACTAGCGAAACTATTATAAAGGAGCGCTTTACAAATGAAGAAGAGGTTTTCCAAATGGCTGCTGCTTCCTCTTGCAGCTAGCCTGTTATTACCAGCTGGAGTCGTCTCGGCGGCTGATGCGCCGGCTGCCAAAACAACGGCGGATTTCAAGGATTTGGCCGGAACTGACGCAGCACTTTTAGCCAAGATTGATGCTTTATTAGCGAAGGGTGTATTTGAAGGTGTCGGCAACGACAGTTTCGGTATCGATCAGAACATGACACGCGCGCAATTTGCCAAAGTTCTTACATTGATTTACGGCGTCAATGTCGACAATTCAGTTACAACGTCTAGCTTCACCGATGTGAAATCGGACTCTGCGAACGGTTGGGCTATTCCTTTTATTGAAGCAGCGAAGAAAGCGAGTCTCCTTGACGGAGTGGGGGATAACAAATTCTCGCCAAACAGTGATGTTAGCCTGGGACAAATGGCGACAGGCTTAGTGAGAGGGTTTGGCCAACAACCCAACACGACAGGAACTCCATGGTATGCCGATGCAGTCAAACAAGCAGTCGATAAGAAAGTGCTGCCAGAAGGCACGGATGGATCAAAGCTCGCAACTCGTGCTGATCTGGTTGTAGGGTCATATGGCGCTCAACAAGCATACGAGCAACTTCAGAACAATCAGAAGCTTTCTCTCGTTAGTGCAAAAGCGGTAGGCGCGAAGAAAATTGCCGTGAGCTTCAATAAACAAGCCGACTCGTCGACTATAAAGTTGTCAGTCACGAAGGATGGCAAGTCGATCAGTGCGCAGGCTGTATCCGACGGCTCTAAAGGCTATGTTCTAACCTTCTCGGAGGCCATGAAGGCGGGGAACTACACGGTCACTGCAAGCAGCTCTAATCAAGAATTGGACGTATCGTCTACGAGCTTGGCAGTTCAGGACGAGCAGATTGTAAAGCTTGAATTTAGCAACGCTTCGGATACGCTAGCGAGTTCCAAGCAGGTAGCCGTCTCGTTCAAAGCAACCAATCAATATGGCGAAGCTGTGCAGGTAACGGCTTCGAATGTCAAAGTTCAATCCAGCGCAGGAGCGGTATTGAATGAAGCGCAGCAAGCCGTAGTATTGAATACAACGTCTTTGCTGGAAGGTACAGCTGTCTCGATTACTGTAACAGCCAATGATACTGCGGTCTCGGTGACGAAAATCTTCAAGATTGGGGCTGTGAAGGAAGAGGAAGTGACGGAAGAACCAGCACCGGTTGTAACTCGTGCGGTTGCGCCTGCAGCAGTTCCGGCAGGTGGAGCCGTAGTCTCAGGCAGAACGGTGACACTGAGTACAGCGACATCAGGCGCAACCATCTACTATACGACGGATGGCAGTACTCCAAGCATAAACAGCACGGAATACACGTACCCTATTTCTATTACAACTGCGCAAACAATCAAGGCGATTGCGGTTAAATCAGGGAAGCGAACGAGCAATGTGATGGAAGAGAGCTATACGGTGCAAGCACAAGCTGCAGCGCCGACGGCAAGCGTGGCGGCAGGCGCGGTTCAATCGGGAACGACGGTCGCTCTGAGCACGACGACGTCAGGCGCAACGATCTACTACACGACGAACAGCACGACGCCAAGCGCTACGAACGGTACGGTATATAGCAGCCAGATCTCAATTACAGGCGCTGTAACGATTAAAGCGATCGCTGTGAAGAGCGGCATGACAGACAGCGCCGTAACAAGCGTCAGCTACACCGTGCAAGCGCAGCAAGCTGCAGCGCCAACGGCAAACGTTGCGGCGGGCGAGGTTCAATCGGGAACGACGGTCGCTCTGAGCACGACGACGTCAGGCGCAACGATCTACTACACGACGAACAGCACGACGCCAAGCGCTACGAATGGTACGGTATATAGCAGCCAGATCTCAATTACAGGCGCTGTAACGATTAAAGCGATTGCTGTGAAGAGCGGCATGACAGACAGCACAGTTACGAGCGTCAGCTATACTATACAGTCGTTTGTAGATCCAGTAGAACTGTTTGCCCCGCGCAATTACCCTTTCACTGATCCTGTAGAAGGCTCAATAACGGGTACGGCAAAGATTACGGTTCTAGCCAATTTGCCAAGCGGGGCTACGAAATGGATGGTAAGTACGAGCGTTAATTCACCAACAATACCATCCGCTGGCTCTACTTTCGTTGGAACTGATTATACACAGGGGCAAAATTTTGATGTTAGTGGTGGAAAGGTCTGGGTTGCGCTAGCTGCAACGGATAGCACTGGCCATGTCGTCGGTTTCGGAACGCTACTCTACTCGGAAACAACTGATCCAACTGGTCCGACCGGCCCAACCGGCCCAACCGGCCCAACCGGCCCAACCGATCCGACTGATCCGACCGGCCCAACCGGTCCAACTAATCCGTGGCCACCAATCTACCCTTAATAATTGCTGCGGCACGTCACTCAGCGGATCGGATTATGCACTCACGAATTAGAGAAAGCCGGGATGCCTACAATTGTGGTAGGCTCCCGGCTTTCTTCGTTTATTTAACGATTCAGAATACTATCCTCCAGCACGGAGAACTTATCTCCATACTCCTTCACAATATGATGCTCGCCCCATGTGCACAACGAATCCAGCGTTGGCTTCAAAGTCCAGCCGTAAGGTGTGAGCTCATATTCCACTTTCGGAGGCACTTCATTGTAGACGATTCGATTAATGATGCCGTCGTCCTCCAGCTCGCGCAGCTGCTGGGTAAGCATCTTCTGCGTAATGCCGGGCATGAGCCGTTTGAGATCGCTCGTCCGCTTCTTGCCGTGTGTGAGATGGCATAGAATGACGCATTTCCATTTGCCGCCGATAACCTCTAACGTTGCTTCGACCGAGATGTTATATTTTTTTCGCTCCATAGTTGATGCTCCTTATTCCAATCAGGTTGTGTATGAAAATGAGGGTAGGGTACTTTTTGGTGCCTATAGCACTTAAGAGTGCGTACTGTTCGCTGCGGAAGGTCTCCACTATAATAGCACTACCGGCCGGTGAATACCAAACTTCAAGGAGTGGAACGATTGTCTAGTATGAATCGAAAAAGCATGCTTGCGCTCATCGCGCTGGCAGTTAGTGCATTTGCCATTGGAACAACCGAGTTTATTAGCGTCGGGCTGCTGCCTCTCATCGCTGATGACCTGAATATAACCGTACGTACAGCTGGACTTACGGTCACGATATACGCCCTTGGCGTAACGATCGGTGCGCCGATCCTGACTTCGTTAACTGGGAACGTACCGCGCAAGACGCTGCTGCTCTGGATCATGGCGGTCTTCATTGCCGGGAACAGCGTAGCTGCCCTGTCTCACGGAATTACGCTGCTGCTGACAGCACGCGTGATCTCGGCTTTCGCACACGGCGTCTTTATGTCGATTGGCTCGACGATTGCGGCCAGCCTTGTGCCGGAGAATCGCCGGGCGAGCGCTATCTCCATTATGTTCTCTGGGCTTACGATTGCGACGGTAACAGGCGTGCCGCTCGGCACATTGCTCGGACAGCAGTGGGGCTGGCGGAGTTCGTTCATCGCTATTGCAGTGATTGGTCTCGTGGCGCTCATCGCGAACGCGCTGCTCGTTACTCGCGAATTAAGCCGTGGAACGCGTACACGAATGAGCGACCATACGAAGCTGCTCTCGAACAGCCGGCTGCTGCTCGCCTTCACGATAACGGCGCTCGGCTATGGAGGCACATTCGTCGTCTTCACGTACTTATCGCCTCTGCTGCATGAAATAACCGGATTTGGCGCCCGGACAATCGCAGTGATCCTGTTTGTCTATGGGGTCGCAATCGCGATCGGCAATCTAATCGGTGGACGGGCGGCTAACCGCAAGCCGCTTCAGGCGCTGCTGTACATGTTCGCTGCGCAGGCTGTCGTGCTGCTTTTGCTCGCTTTTGCCGCTCCGTTCAAAGGCCCGGCGCTGCTTGTAATTTTCCTCATGGGGCTGCTTGCCTTCATGAACGTGCCTGGACTGCAGACTTACGTGGTTATCCTGGCCGAACGGTTCGCGCCGAAGATGAAAGACGTGGCGTCCGCGCTTAACATTGCCGCATTCAATGCCGGTATTGCAATTGGTGCTTATGTAGGCGGGCTCGTGGCTGAGCAAATGGGACTTGTGCATACCGCATGGGTTGGTGCCTTAATGGTAGCCGCTGCAGCGGTGCTGACAAAGTGGAGCAGCGCAATGGAGAAGCGGGATCAGATGGCTGATGCGGACAAGCAAGGGCAGATGACCGCCTGAGCAGATTAAGAAGAGCACGACAACAACAATGAACAGGTATGAAAATAAGGAGGATATTAAATAATGAGTACAACAGCAAAACATCTGCAGGATACAACGAGTCTAAATAACGGGGTAGCGATGCCATGGCTAGGGCTCGGCGTCTTCAAAGTCGAAGAAGGGCAAGAGCTGATCGACGCCGTGAAGGAAGCTATTCGCTTCGGCTATCGGAGCATCGACACGGCTGCGATTTATAACAATGAGAAGGGCGTTGGGCAAGCCATTGCAGAAGCGCTCACGGAACTCCCTGTAAGCCGGGAAGAGCTATTCATCACGTCTAAAGTGTGGAACGCAGACCTCGGCTATGAGTCGACGTTGGCTGCCTTCGATGCAAGCCTCGAGAAGCTAGGTCTCGATTATCTTGATCTGTATCTGATCCACTGGCCGGTTAAGGGCAAATACAAGGACGCTTGGCGCGCGCTCGAGAAGTTATACAAGGATGGCCGCGTCCGTGCAATCGGCGTCAGCAATTTCCAAGTCCATCATCTGCAGGACCTCATGAAGGATGCCGAAGTCGTTCCGATGGTCAATCAAGTGGAACTCCATCCGCGTTTATCGCAAGCCGAGCTGATCAAGTTCTGCGTAGAACAGCGCATTCAGATCGAAGCATGGTCGCCGCTTGCGCAAGGGCAGCTGCTGGATAATCCGACTCTGCAAGACATCGCAGCGAAGCACGGCAAGTCGATTGCTCAGATCATCCTGCGTTGGGATCTGCAGCACGGCATTGTCACGATACCGAAATCGACCAAGGCGCACCGTATCGCCGAGAACGCATCCGTGTTCGACTTCGAGCTGACAGCCGAAGAGATGACACGTATTGACGGGCTGAACGAGAATCTTCGCGTCGGACCCGATCCGGATAACTTTGATTTCTAATAAAATGGCCGATATCATCCCAATTGAGGGTGATTATCGGCCATTTTCTACTTAGAAGTACGTTCGCCGCATAGGCTCGTTCTTCTGACGCTCGAGCGCTCTAATCAGCATGAACTTCCGCACGCCACCGGCATGCGCCAAGGCGAGCTGTCCCTCTTGATCTGCCTCTTCTTGATTGCCCGTCCCGAAAGCAATCTCCGCATCAATAACATGCCGGAGCGCCTTGTTTCGAATCGCAGCTTTGAATGCGTCAGCGCGATTATAATCATTCTCCAAAATCGCGATTAAAGCTTGCGAGTAACTGCGATCCGAGACCGATCGAAGCTCGCTCACGAGCTGCGTCGCTTCGGCAAGCTCTTGACGTTCAAGGTGCAGCGAGATCAGCGCTGCGGTCCTTGCATGCTTATTGCGAATGAGCGGGATCGTCCGCTCTACGGCATCGAAGTCGCCTTTAGCCACATCGAGCAGCAAAGCATTTTGCGGATATTTTGTCTTTGTCCGCTGGAGAAAAGCCTCGACCTTGCTCATATTTTGCGTCCACAACAGGATATGTAATCGCGGGATCAAGAACAAGGCGAATACAAGAACGAATACGACAGACAGTACCATCCATTCCTGCTCCGGGGATATGTCATGCGCCCCAAGCCAAATGCCGAAGCCGAATGCTGGCGGGAGGATGAGAGCCCATTTTAACCATTTATTCATTTCTTGTGCTCCTTAACCTGAATTGTGATTGGGCGATGCAATGCCTAAGGATAAGGGGAAATGAAAGCGGCGGCTATATGTAAATAGTGGGATTTACCCCGTTGCTGTATTGATTTTCATGCTGAAAGCTGAGATTCTGGACAAGGCGTTCGCTGAAACGGCGCTTTATCCACGCATAATGGGAAAGGGGTTAAGCATCACATAGCTATGGAACTAACATGGGAAATTATCGCACTAATGCTTGGCGGCGGGTTTCTTGCTGCCTTTATTGATTCATCGGTGGGCGGTGGAGGTCTGATCTCCGTGCCGGTCCTGCTCGCGGCAGGGCTGCCGCCGCATCTGGCGCTTGGGACGAATAAGCTCTCGGCATCGTTATCGTCGGTGACGAGCACGCTCACATTCTGGCGTTCTGGCAAAATCAATCTGCGCAGCACCGGCAAGCTTGTCCCGTTCACTGCGGTTGGCGCGGCGGGAGGGGCGCTGCTGCTGCAGCTCATTCCGTCGGATTGGCTTCGTCCGGCGATTGTTGTCATGCTGATCGCGGTCACAATCTATACGCTCTTGAAGCGCAATTGGGGGATGGAAGGGGAGTATCTCAAGCTTACGACAGCCGCGCAGCTCGGCGCGATTGCGGCGGCGTTCGTGCTCGGCGCCTATGATGGATTCTTCGGGCCGGGAACGGGCTCGTTCCTCATCTTTATCTTCATCATGCTGGGTTACGACTTCGTACAGGCGGCAGGCAATGCGAAGCTGCTTAATTTCACGAGCAACGTGGCGAGCTTGATCGTGTTTCTATCGCTCGGATGGGTGGATTTTCGCCTTGGGTTGCTGATGGGCGCTGCGATGGTGCTCGGTTCGTTAGCCGGCTCGCGGCTTGCCATTCGGCAGGGGACGAAGTACGTGAAGCTGCTGTTCGTCCTCGTGACGGTGCTGTTAATTGGCAAGCAGCTGTGGACGTTGGTATCAGGCAGCTAGCATTAAGCGCCAGTCCGCGCCAGCGTCTCGTTCACTTCACCATGCCTCTGCGCAGCGCGGTTACGACAACCTGCGTCCGATCTTCACAACCGAACTTCTGCAGGATGCGATGGACATGGCTTTTGACCGTGCCCTCACTAATAAACAGCTTCTGCGCAATGCGGTCATTGCGCAGACCATACGCCATCTCCTGCAAAATCTCCTGTTCGCGTTCGGTGAGCAGCTCCGGCGGTGGGGACTGCTCCGAACCTTCGGAATAAGAGGGCAGAAGCACAGCGGACGAGACCGCACGGGATAGTGCGCCAGCCGCTAGCTCTGTTCGATACACAGCTTCGCCCCGATAGGCAGATAGAATCGCTTCGAGCATATCTTCCACGTCGGCATCCTTCAGCAAATAACCTACCGCGCCCGAGCGGATGACCTCGTAGATGTAATCGGGATCGTTGAACGTGGTGAGGATCACGATCTTCACGCTGGGCAGCTGCTTGATAATCAGCTTCGAAGCCTCAATGCCTGTCATGCCCGGCATCTGGATATCCATCAGGATAATGTCCGGCTTCAGGCCGAGCGCCTGGGCGACAGCTTCATTGCCGTCCGCCGCTTCTCCGGCGATCTCCATATCGTCCTGCAAGCTGATGACATAGCTAAAGCCTTGCCGAATCATCTTCTGATCGTCCACGAGCAATACTTTTATTTTACCGTCCGTCGTCATGATCACTCGTAATTCTCCTCCTTCGTCTCTTCTTCATCCGCGCTCATCGGCAGCTCTGCTCGGATTTGAAACCCATGCGACTCAGCCGCCCCAAAGATCAGACGTCCGCCAGCCTCCTTCAGTCTCGCCCGCATCGTCGTAAGTCCAAACCCTTCACGAACCGCTTCGCCTGCAGACAACCTTCCGTTATCCTGCACGATCAGCACCATTCGCTTCCCTTCGGAAAATACCCGCACATCGACATGCTTCGCCTCGGAATGACGCACAATATTCGTGATCGCTTCTTGCATGAGGCGAAAGAGCAAGGTTGCGTTCTCCTCGGTAATCTCGTCTTCTTCAAGCGCCGCCTCGAAGCTGGAAGTGATGCTTGTCGTTGCCTCCATTCGCGCGAGCTGCGCCTTTATTGGAGCGAGTCCGGATATCGATCGGTCATCGGCAAGCGCATGAACGGAAGTCCGAATATCATGAAGGCCTTGGCGGGCTACCTCCAGCATGCCGGCTAGCGACTGCTCCGCCCGTTCAGGGTCCTTGGCGATCATATAGCGCAGCGCCTGCATCTGAACGATCAGCGAGGTCAGGCTGTGCCCGACCGCATCGTGGATCTCGCGAGCGATTCGCGTGCGTTCGTCCAGTACCGCGCCCCGCATGGAGGTGACCGACGCTTCTTGCAGATGGACATAGGCTTCCTGAAGCTCTGCTAAGTTGCGTTTATTCTCCTCGTAGATGGCATCGCGCTGGCGACGGCTTTGTACGTTGAAATAGAAGAATACCGCGATAATGACGAAAGAGATGAAGCTAATCAAGCTTACGTCGCCGAAGGCCGTATACAGCCCGGCAATCACGATCATTGCTGCAAGCATTGGAATGCGTTTTGGCGCAAGCGCTAACCGAATTGTTGTCGTTACAACGATAATCGCCAGAAAATATAGCAGTACGTTCTCCTGATAAAAGATCATGCCCGCTGCCGTCTCTGCTGCTGCAAGCGCCACGAATGCGAGTGACATTCGTCTCGTCTGCCAGAAGCCGCGGAATACGAATCGGCTGATGTATGTCGCTAAGATGATGAGGTTCAAGGTGATCTTCAAAGGGGAGCCTGCGAAAAATCCGTTCATATTCATAAGAATGGCGATGAATACGGCTCCGGCTGCCGAACGGATGACAGACCGTCTGTCATTCAGCTGCTCCATATCGATTTCCCTCCGATGCTGCGGCTTCTTGTTACATTTATTGTAGCCATGCGACGCGCCGGAACGCAATCGAGGTTGAGGCGAAAGGTGCGCATCTCTATCTACAGATATAGAGCGCGCCAAAGTCTGATTCTATCCAAGGATGGTCGTGCGGACAAGCTGATTCAGGATATGATTGTACTCGTTGAACGGTCACGATAACGAATTCGAGGGAGGCAATATACATGCAGCACATGATTATTATTTTGGTCGTATTATTGGTGGGGTACCGCATTGTTCGCCGGGTGCGCAGCAATTTCTCTTGGAGTGCGCTGCGTCCGAGAAGGCTTGGCTTGCGAATCGCTTTGTTTGCGGCGATTGGGGTCTTGTTCACGGTGGAGAGCGGTTTTACCGCAGTTAGCGTTGTCTCGGATGTGCTCGGCATTGTGCTTGGCGTTGTTCTTGGGCTTGTTGGCGCGTCGATGACGTCTTTCGAACAGCGTGGTTCCGAGCTTCACTATAAGGCAAATGTGTGGATCGGCAGTATTGTAACGGCCATGTTCATCGGGCGTTTCGGCTACCGGATGTATGAGATGGCAACCATGCCGCAAAGCCACGGCAGTTATAGCTTCATGCCAAGTGGCAGCGGCTGGGCGTCCGGACTTATCCTTATCATGTTCGCATATTACGTTGTTTATTATGCTTTTCTTATTAGCAGAGGCAAGCAAGCACCAGCACGTTTGAGCTAAAATAAAGCCGAAGCCGCTAGCCCTGAGAAGGGGAGCGTGCTTCGGCTACTTCATTAGCGGAGCGTCTTGATATACCAAGCGTCGCAAGCGTAGTGCTCAGACCCGGCAAGTGGAGCGCCCAGCTGCTCAAAGCCGTGCTTCGCGTAGAAGCGGTTCGCTGCAGCCATATTCGACAGCGTCTCCAAGTAGCACTGCTTGTAGTGCTGCCGTGCGAACGCCAGTGCAGTATCCAGCAATGAGGCAGCTGCTCCGGTGCCGCGCGCCCCCGGAAGCAGGTACATTTTCTGAAGCTCGCACACTTCATTGGACTCGGCAAAAGGAGCAATCCCGCAGCCGCCCACGACATCCCTGTCCTGCTCGATCACCCAATAAGCGCGTCCTTCTGCCTCAAAGAATTCAGTCAGCTTGCTGAGGCTCGCATCTTCCCAAGCCAGCCCTGCCCGATTGCCTCCGAACTCGATTAAACATTCCCGTATGATTCGCTCAATTGCAGCGTTATCTTTCGTCGTAAGTTCACGAATGGTCCAAGTCGTCACAGCCTTACAACCTCCATCCCTTTAATCTTCACGTATTATAGCATAGTTCATGAGATGACCATCGGTCACTTGTTGTCGCAGGAAGAGACCTTGTGGAGCGATTCCAAAGATTATAAACTGGACGCATACAGCAAATCGTATGAAGTGGAGTGACCCTCTTTGAAAAAAGTTCAAAATGACTGGCTGCACGTAATCGGCATCATCCTTAGTCTTCTCTCGCTGGCTTTGCTCGTACAGCCGTTGGTGCGGGGGATATTTGGCAAGCCGATCTTTTATCGGTTCCTTGGATGGCTGCCGGAGGGCTGGCCTTCTCTGGTCGGCTGGATCGTGGTGCTGATTATTGGTATCGTGCTCATCTCGATTACGAAGCCGCTGCCAACGAATAAGGACAAAGAAAAGGATAAGGATAGTAAGTAGAGTGACAGCTGAGCCAAGCAGAAGGCTCGGCTGTTTTTATTTTATATTAATTAAGTGTATGCTTAATTAAGTAATTGGTTTATAATAAACCCATGGATACCTTTACAGCAATCTCAGACCCCAATAGACGCCATATTGTTGAATTACTGGCTGAGCAAGGCGAGCTCACCGCAACTGATATTTGCGGCTATTTCACCGTCAGTCCGCAGGCGATCTCGCAGCATCTCAAGGTGCTCCGTGAGGCAAGCGTAGTCTCGGTGGAGAAGAAGGCGCAGCAGCGGATTTATCGCTTGAATGAGCAGGCGATATCCGAGGTAGAGGAGTGGGCGAAGCGGTACAGACAGCTGTGGAGCCAGCGATTCGAGAAGCTTGACGGTTTGCTGCAAGCGCGGATGGAGCAGAAGAGCCAGCCGCCAATTCAATCGAACGAGAGGGATGAACAATAATGACATTGACCAATGAAACGAAGCTGACGGCAGAGCCGGGCAAGCAAGTGATTCTGATTGAGAGAGAATTTAACGCGCCGCGCGAGCTTGTGTTCGAAGCGTTCACGGATGCGGACCTGTTCGTGCAATGGATGGGACCGAGCCAGCTGACGATGCAGCTGGAGAAGTTCGATGCGCGGGATGGCGGAGCATGGAAGTATATCTCGAAGGACCCGGGCGGCGGCGAATATGTATTTTGCGGCGTGTTCCATGAAGTGACGGCCCCGCAGCGAATCGTGCAGACGTTCGAATTCCTTGGGCTGCCGGAGCGGGGACATGTAACGCTGGAGACGGCGGTGTTCGAGGAGCTGCCAGGGGAGCGGACCGTCGTGAAGATGGAATCGGTGTTCCGCTCGGTCGCAGACCGCGACGGCATGCTGCAATCCGGCATGGAAGGCGGCATGAACGAGTCGTTCGGCAGACTGACGAAGCTGCTGGAGACCCTTCGCACTCGTTAACCGATAGCCGTATAATGGAGCTATTAAGATTGGTTTCATTATGGAGGCGAATACGATGCAAACGTTGAAGCGCATGATCGAACATCAAATTTGGGCGGATCGGCAGCTATTAGCCGGACTGCGTGCTAATGGGGGCAACCCCGCGGACGCGGTAAAGCTGATGCGTCACCTCGCAACCGCAGAGCAGGTCTGGGTAACAAGGCTGAACGGTGGAAGCACCGCGCATCTGCAGCTGTGGTCTGATGATACGGACCTCGAATCGCTGGAGGAATTGCTAGCAAGCAACGAAGCGAGTTACCGAACGTACATGGACAGCTTGACTGAGGAGAAGCTGGATGAAATGATCGCCTATGCGAATCAGAGCGGCACCCCGTTCAGAACGTCGGTTCGGGACATTTTGTCGCAGGTCGTGCTTCATGGGCAGTATCACCGCGGGCAGATCAACCGGGCTTTGAAGGGAGCCGGGGGAGAGCCGCAAGCGCTGGATTATATCCTGTACGCCAGGATGCAATAGGAATAAGAAAAACCGTGCTCTCACGCAGGAGAGCACGGTTTTTCTATGTTATGTTATTTGGCCAGCACCGGAAGCAGCACATGGCTCGGATATTGCTCGGAGTGATGAATCGTCTGCGTCGCCACAATCGGCTTCGGATCGTCATACGGATTCAGACCCGTGTTCGAGTTCGGGAACGCGACGAACTTGCTCGACGAAGTAATTGAGAAGCGGACGCGGTGTCCCTCGGCAAAACGGTGCGCGATATTCGGCAGGAAGATGTCATACCGCTCCACCTTCCCCGGTGTCAGCAGCTCTGGCTTGTCATAGCCGCCGCGGTACTTCGCGCGCACGATGTAGCTCGAGAGCAGAATCGAGTTGTCCGCCTCATCCACATCGGTTAATGAGACAACCCAGTCAGTGTCGACCGCGGAGCTTGCCGCGTACAGCACGACGGAGAGCTCGCCCGCGATCGTCAGCTCTTCCGTCAGCCGCTCGCTTGTGTAGCAGAGGACGTCCTGGCGAAGCTCGATCGTGCGACGGTTCTCCGGCTCGCGCTCGCCGGAATCGACGACCGGATCGGACGGGTTATAGACATACTTGTCCGGCTCCGCTTGGGATGCGCCCGCAGCTGGTTGCAGCTGCAACACGCCATCGCCGAAAGCCGAATTCGCCCGGCCACCGCTGCCGAGATAGAATGGCGTTACGGTTGATTCAGCTGGCGTCCAGTCTGCGGACGTGCGCCACTTGTTCTCGCCGACCACGTAGTAGCTGGCTCTTGGCTCCGAGTCGATGCCGTTCTCGATTCCCTTGAGGTAGCGGTCGAACCAGCGCAGCACATTCACGTCGTAGTCGTAGACGACGGCGTCTTCGCCGAAGGCGACGCCCTTCAGATCGCGAGCCCGATTCGGGCCGTGCTCCCACGGTCCGAGCCAGATTTTGCGGTTCGGCACATCGTGCTCGGTGAGCAGCCGCCATGTCTCGGAGACGCCTGGGCTGTCGCCGTCATACCAGCCGGAGATGACGAACATCGGCGCCTTGATCTGGTGGGCGCGTTCTGCATGATTACAGTTCCGCCAGTATTCATCGTACTCCGGATGCTCGCTCCACATGTCCCAAGGACCGGAATTGCGGCCGATCATTTGCTGCGGGATTTCCTTGATTGGGCGCGCGTCCACTGCCTTGGCCGGATCAACGGTAATGCCCGCGAAGATTTGAAAATCCGTCCTCGTGCCGACCGACTGCGCCAGCGTCCAGCAAAGCAGCGGCCACGAGCAGACCGTGCCGCCGCGGCGCACGGTATCGACGAACGGGGTGCCGACGTTCACTTCGTTGACGACGGCTTTGAGATTCGGATGCCCGCTCGTGGAAGCGGCCATGACGACATAGCCGAGATACGATGCGCCCCACATGCCAACATCGCCGTTCGACCACGGCTGGGCGATGATCCAGTCGATCGTGTCTGCGCCATCCTCGCGTTCATGGTAGAACGGCACGAGCTCGCCTTCGGAATCAGCGCGCCCGCGCACGTCCTGATTGACGACGGCGTAGCCTTTGCTCACCCAGTGCATGAAATTCTCTTTGCGCCCATTACGGTCATAGCAAGTCCGAACGAGAATGGTCGGAAGTGTTGTGCCGGGCGTGATGCCTTCCGGCAAGTAAACGTCTGTTGCCAGCTTGACGCCGTCGTGCATCGGAACGAGGAAGGTGCCGAGATCGTTGATGCCGTACTGAGGCTTCGACAAGAGCGGATCATCGTAAACGACGAGCGGCGTCAGCTTCTCCAGTCCTTCTTCTACGATGATCTCCATGCCGTAGCGGTTCGGCGTGAGGAAGGCAATCACTTCGCCGCCTAGCGTAACGATGTCGACTGCCGTGCCGCCGCGCTTCGCCCACACTTGAGAGACGCGTCCTTGCTCATCCGTATACGTCAGATGGCGATGATAAATCTCGCCATTGTCCACGCTCACACGGTCGCCCGCCCACTCCGCCTTGCGGTAGAGCGGCATCGCTTCGCGGATTTGCTGAAGCGGAAGGGCATACTTCGCGCGGTCGTCCAGCAGATTCTCTTGCATTTGCGTACGTTGTCTGGCGTTCACTTTGGCGTGCATGACTTTGCCGTCTTCCGTGAATCGGATGCGCCCCTCATAGACACCTGCACAGTAGAAGGTATAGGTCTTCACCGTTGTTATTGTCGTCGTCATCGTGTTAGCTCCCCCATACCTGTTCGAATACGCGCATCCAGTTGCCGCCGATGATTTTGCCGACTTCTTCGTCCGAATAACCGCGGGCGACAAGGCCCCGGGTGAAGTTGATGAACAAGCCGTACTGCTCAAGCCCGCGAACAAGCTCCGTCGATGGACCGTCGCCCTTGGCAAAACCGAGCTTCGGCGCGATATGCTCCTTGAAGTAGACGAGCGACCAATCGACATCGCTCATCGGCCAGTCGGTACCGATGCCGACGTGGTCGACTCCGACCAGCTTAACGATGTAGTCGATATGATCGAGCACATGGTCGATCGTCGTCGCCTTCGGATCCTCGTGGACGAACCACGGCATCGCGAATACACCGATAACGCCGCCTGTTGCCGCGATCGCCTGAAGCTCTTCGTCGCTCTTGCAGCGGCGGTGCGGGTAGATCGCTTCTACGCCGGTATGGGAAGCAATGACCGGCTGAGCGGACAAACGGCAGGCGTCCAGCGTCGTCTGTTTGCCACAGTGACTCGTGTCCACAACGATGCCAAGCTCGTTCAGCCTGCGGATGAACGTCATGCCGAAGTTAGAGACGCCGCCGTTCGCGAGCTCCATGCAGCCCGAAGCGATTGCGTTCTGGTTGTTGTACGTCAGCTGAACAACGCGAAGGCCGAAGCTGTGCAGCGCCTCGAGGAGATCGAGGTTCTTGCCGAGCCCGGTCGGGTCTTGAGTCGTGACGATGCCGGCTTTGAGCCCATCCGTCTTCGCCTTGCGAATATCGGCAGCAGTCAGTGCCTTGATGAGCCAATCGGTGCGGTCGAACTGCTCCTGCACCTCGCCCATGCTCGTCATAATGCCATCGTGGCTGGACATATCGAGCTCCCGGTTGCCAGCGGTAATGCCGGAGCGGTACCACTCGTCCTTGAACGCGGCGAGCTCGCCGCGGGCGGACATCTGGCGCAGCCGCTTGCTCGGAAGCATGGCGTACGCCATTGGATCGTCCTTCAGCGACTCGCACTCTGCTTTAATCTGTTCGGATATTTCAGCCGGAATAACGCTAGGGGAAAGAGGCCCTTGAAACAGTAGATCAATGACGATGCTGCGCTCATGAATCGCGCGCGCACGCTGTTCTTGCTCCGCAGTAAGTCCAAAATCATACAGCCCTGCAATTTCGCTCATGATGACTCGCTCCTCGACTAGACTAAACTAGATTGAAATGAATGTACCCTTGCCTTGCTGCTTGGCTTGCTCATATATATAAGCTGCCGCTGCCAAATCCTCGACCGCGAGGCCGAGCGATTTGAACAGCGTGACCTGCTTGTCTGACGTGCGGCCATCCACGCGGCCGAGCAGCGCTTCGCCGATCTCGCCGACGATGTGATCGCTCCCGATCGCGCCTTCCTGCAGCGGGATCAAGTAGTCGCCGGCTTCGCCTTCCGCGGACTCGCGGCGGTCGACGTACAGCCTCGACCGCTGCACAATTGCGGAAGCGAGCTCGCGGTCTTTCGCCCGGCAGGCGCCCACCGCGTTGATGTGCGCGCCTTCGGCGATCCAAGCATCGTCCAGGACCGGCGTGGTCGAGGACGTTAGCGTACAGATGATGTCGGCGTCCGCGACTGCCTCTTGGGCGGAGCCGCTTGCCTCAATTGCTAGCCGCTCGCCGTAGCGCGCGCTCATCTCGTCCGCGAACCGCTGCGCGTGCTCTGCGCTGCGGCTCCATACGCGGACGCGCTCGATCGGCCGCACGAGCAGCAGCGCTTCGAGATGACTGCGCGCTTGCTCGCCCGTGCCGATAAGCGCGATCGTGCTTGCGTCAGGCTTCGCGAGCAGCTTCGTCGCGGCAGCACTCACCGCTGCGGTGCGGATGGCGGTCACGCGCCGCCCGTCAACAACCGCGTTCACCGCGCCGGTGGCTGCGTCGAACAGCGTAATGATCCCTTGATGCGACGGCAGCCCGCGGTCGTGATTATGCGGGAAGACGCTGATCAGCTTCGCGCCAACGATCTCCTGGCGAATCAAGTACGCGGGCATTAGCCCCATCAGCCCGCCTTCGCGGACGGGAACGACAGATCGCAGTTGCTGCTCGGCTTGTCCTGCGGACAGGTCCTGAAGAGCGGTTTCCATAAGCGTAATGCAAGCTTCCATCGTTAATAATGCGGATACTTCGTCACCGTTAATAACTAACATGCTGCGCTCACCTGCTTGTTTTCTGTAAGTTTGTTTAATAAATTAACTTTTATTGTATGCGAACCGGCAGGGCACTACAACCCCTTTCGGCCGCCGTATGCTGGTTGTCCAGCTAACGGAACGTAGAGGGCTTATTGAGCCAGAATTGGAGCTCAAAAATATGTAACGGACTCCAGCGTTGCTATTCTTCACTTTTTCGGGCTAACGAGCCTCACTTAGTCGAAATAGCGAGTCCTAGTTCCATTAGAAATAAGAAAAGGGCGATTCTGGCCAAATAGCGCGTCTGTGTTCCTTTACAATCCAGTACCTTGCGCCACCACGCCAAAAAATGCCATCATAAAGGTGGAGGGAATAGCCAGATCAGCCAGCATAGACAGCAACGAAAGTGGGAGTAATCCATGACCAACATCCTTCTCATCGAAGACAATGAGCAGCTGCAGAAATATATAACCGAATACTTGAGCGCCTACGGTTTCGATGCGCATGTGCTGCAAGACTATGATACTGTGCTGGACACTATCGCCACACTCGCACCGAAGCTGATCCTGCTCGATATTAACTTGCCGAAGTTCGATGGCTTCTACTTCCTGAAGCTGATCCGTTCGCGCTACTCGGTTCCAATCATCGTGCTCTCCGCCCGCAGCGAAGAGAGCGAGCAGATTCGCGGCATCGAGATTGGTGCGGATGACTATGTGACGAAGCCTTTTGCCATTGGAGTCCTCGTTGCGAAGATCAACGCGATCCTCCGCCGCACGGAGCAATCCAGCCAGCCTTCAGCCTCCGGCACGGAGCTGACCTTCGGGCAGCTCACCCTCTGCACCGATACGATGCGGGCGAGATATCGGGATGCTTCGGCGGAGCTGACCCGCAACGAGTTCCGCGTACTGCGGCTGCTCATGAAGAGCGCCGGGCAAATTGTGACTCGCGAGCAGCTGCTTGAAGAGCTGTGGGACGACACCAGCTTCGTCGATGACAATACGCTGACCGTGAATGTGACCCGGGTGAAGAAGAAGCTGGCTGAGCTCGGACTTGGCAGCGTGATCAATACGAAAAGAGGCGTAGGCTATGTTCTGGATCAGGCTTCTGGGCCGGACGCTTAACAGCGAGCGGAAGGCGCTGACCTTCTATCTCATCAATACAATTGCTCTTATCTTCATCTATAATCTTCTGCTTACTTCGGTTAGCATTGCCTATCCACTGTGCATCAGCATGACGATTCTGCTTATTTTCATAGCTCTGCGAGCCTCCGTTCTCTATCGCTTCGAAGAAACGCTTCACGATGCGAAGTTCGGCATCGATGTGGGCAGTGAATCGGATGCCGACAGCAAGAAAGATCAACGTGTGCTGGATACGATTGATGAGATCCATACGGCTTACAGGGACAAGCTAACTGAGATGAACGACAAGCTGGATGGGCGCAATGCGCTGTTCTCGCGCTTCATTCATAACATGAAGACATCAGTCGCAGTCATCGAGCTGGCTTCTGCCAAGCCTTCCGCAGAAGATGGCGTCCTCCCTGACATTGCGGCAGAGAATGAGAAGCTGAAGGCGAATCTCGAGCAATCTCTGAATCTGCTGCGGCTCGACGAATTCTCGAACGATTATGTGCCGGAGTCGCTTGATCTCTACGCGCTGGTGAACGCCGTCATTAACGAGAAGCGCCGCGAGTTTATTTATGCCGGAATTTATCCGAAGCTTAGCGGCTCAGCCGTCTACGTCTATACGGACCGGAAGTGGTGCGCCTATATGCTGGATCAGATCATCACGAACGCGATTAAGTATAGCGAGCGGGGAAAGAACGTATACTTCGACATAACAGAAGGCATGGAGGGCGAAGCTGCGAGTCTCCGCATCCGCGATGAAGGCGAAGGGATTGCGCCGGAAGACTTGCCTCGGGTGTTCGAGCTGTTCTTCACGGGGCGGAACGGGCGCGCTAATCCGAACGCGACCGGCATTGGGCTTGCCATGGTCAAGCATATCGCGAAGCGGCTCGGGCATGAGGTCAGCCTCACATCGACCATAGGCGAGGGCACATGTGTGACGATTTCTTTTCTTACAAAATTGCAAGCTTATCGTAAGTCGAATCCATTTCTGTGATTCGGCTTTTTTTCTATGATAAAGGCATAATGACGGAGGTCGATAACAATGAATGACATGATCCAGGTAGAGAACCTGACGAAAGTATACCGCTCCTTCAAAGGGGCGAAGGAAGTGAAAGCGCTGGACCAGATCAGCTTCACCGCTGCGCCTGGCGAATTTATCGGCATTATGGGACCAAGCGGCAGCGGCAAGACGACACTGCTTAATGTACTGTCTGGTGTTGATCATCCGACATCCGGCGAGGTGACGATAGCCGGGAACGCGATGGACAAGTTGAAACGGGACCAGCTGGCCTTGTTCCGCAGACGGAAGATTGGCTATGTGTTTCAAGACTTTAACTTGCTCGACAGCCTTACACTGAAGGAAAATATAGCGCTGCCGCTCATTCTCGACCGAATCGCACCGCAAGAGATCGAGAGCCGTGTCGATGAGCTGATGACGTTCTTCGGCATTGCAGATCTGGCGAACAAGTATCCGTACCATGTATCCGGAGGCCAGAAGCAGCGTGCCGCGGCAGCGCGAGCGATTGTGACGAATCCGGCCGTCTGCTTCGCCGATGAGCCGACAGGCAACCTCGATTCCAAGTCTGCCACCGACATTATGGGGATGCTGACACAGATGAATGAGGAGCGGGCAAGCACCATTCTCATGGTGACGCATGACCCGTTCGCGGCTTCTTATTGCAAACGGATTATTTTCATCAAGGACGGTCAAATCAATTTGCAAATTCAGAGCGCGGGCGACCGCAAGGCGTTCTTCGATCAAATTCTTGAAATACTAAGCGTGATGCGAGGCGAAGCCTAATGAACCTGACGTTTCGGCATATTGTGAACCAGAACTTAAAATATAACTTCAAACGCTTTCTCTCCTACCTGTTCGTTAACGGCTTTGTCGTTGCGGTGTTGTTCATGTACGGCAGTCTGCTGTTCAATGAAAGGTTATCCGATGATCCCGCAATGAAGCTTGTGATGGACTATATCAGTATTTGCACGTATGCGATTGTTCTGTTCAGTGTTATTTTTGTCGCGTATACCGGCATTTATTTCGTCAAATCAAGGGGCAAGGAGTTCAGCGTGTACTTAACGCTGGGCATGACCCGCCGCGATCTGATTCGGATGATCTATCTGGAGAGTCTCGCCATCGTTGCAGGCTCGGCAGTGAGCGGTATCGCCTTTGGTCTCTTGCTATCCAAGCTGTTTTATTTGATCCTAGGCCGGATTCTCGGGTTGTCGACAAACATTTATTTCATCAGCGGGAAGACGTATTTGCTTAGTCTGGGCGTATTCGGGATCGTCTTCCTATGCAACATGCTGTTTACGAGCGTCTTTATTCGCAGGCTCTCGATCATTCAGATCGGCAAGGCCAGCAGCACCAAAGGCTTGTCCAAGTCGCGTCCGATTGTCGGCTCGATTGCGATTGTTGCAACGGCTATCGCGATGTATGCGTACTATGGAGCTTCTACAGGCGCAGAGACTTTATTCGGGTATGTGATTGATGAAGTGTATCGATCACCGATAATCATTTTCTCCATGCTGACGATCTTCGTGGCGTTGTACTTTGTCATTCCGACCGGCGTCGATGTCGCACGGGCTGTGATGAAGTGGTTCCCGGCGCTGTACAACCGCAATCTGTTAATCATGACGAACCTGAAGCATCGCTTCTTCGCTTATAAAGTGTCGCTGTACATGGTGACGCTGCTCATCAGCTTCGCGATCATTACGATGGGCTTCGGGCTGTCGTTCTACAGTTATACGCAGAAGACGATCAATCAGAATTTGCCTTATGATTTCATGGTCGAATCCGGGGCCGGCATTAACAATGTCAGCGCGGATGAGGTGAAGAAGATTGTGGGAGAGAACGGCGGCGAGGTGAGCGACTTCAGTACGCTTTCCTATCTCTACGACGAGAATTATCGGGATGAGGGAACGAGGCTCGTTCATGATTATGTGGCTGGCATCGTGGTCAGCGAGTCGAATTTCAACAAGCATACGGGCCTGTCCGTCGATGTAAAGCCGGATGAGCTGCTCCTTGTGAACAGCCAGGCGGCCGATGAGGAGTCGACGGTCGATTACGACACGGTGATGACGGTCGAGCCATGGCGGGAAGGTGACGAGCGTGCGGTTGCTTTTGAGAGAAATCCGGTCAGCAAAGAGAAATTCCTTCAGTCGTTAGGGAATACGGCACATCTGTCGTTCAGCCAGGACAAGACGAGCAGGAAGGTTGTCCATTTCATCAATTCCTATGGCGATGTCGAGTTCGAAGGCGTCCTGGCGAATGTCGTAGACGATCGCGTCTATGCGGAGCTGAAGGCCAAGTCGCATGCACCGGAGTATACGTCTTATCTGTTCAACCTGAAGCAGGGCAGCGGCGAGAAGGTGTATGCAGGTCTATTGGATGCTCTTCGTAAGGTAAATCATGCGGACGGCAGCTTATGGGCAAGCATTGATACCAAATTCGGCAATAAGGATCAAGCGGAGGCGCTGCGTCCCATCTATAAGAAGGAACGTTTCGAAGTCGCGTTCAAGATCAACGGTCTGCTCTTCTTCTCCCTCGGCTTCCTTGGCATCCTGTTCCTGTTGTCCTCCAGCGTCGTGCTGTACTACAAGATGGTTACGGACATCGATGAGGAGAAGGACCAAGTTGCGCTGCTGAAGAAAATCGGACTGACGGCAGCAGAGTGCAAGTCGTATCTGCAGACTCATCTGGCGGTTGTCTTCTTCGCTCCGCTCCTTCTTGGCGGACTGTTCGGCATCTTCATCCTGTCCTCCGCTTGGGCTGGCGCCGGAGCCAGTATGTCGGGCTTCCTAATGGGACGCACCTTTATGATGTATGCGTCTTTCGCGCTGCTCGATATTCTGTTCTATATGGCGCTGCGGAAGAAGTTTTTCCGAGGCGTGCGGATTTAGTCAGCGGCGATGCTGAGCAAATACCGGAACTTCTTATTTAAGAGGTCCGGTATTTTTGTTATAGTGAATAGATATTTTATAAAAATGATCGATTCGGGAGCGGCATCTATGAACAAACAAAAACAGCTTCAATCCAGTCTGTTGCTGCTGATTACAGCATTTATCTGGGGCTTCGCCTTCGTTGCCCAGCGTCAGGGCATGGAGCATATCGGTCCTTTCACTTTCAATGCGGTTCGTTTCGCGCTCGGGGCGTTATCGCTCGTACCGCTAATGTTAATTCTGGATAGAAGAGCAGGGCGGATGTCGAAATCCCCGGAGTCGGAGTTGAAGGTTGATTCGAAGTCGAAGACGTCGTATCGAACTGCGGCTCGATCTGGCCTCATCACAGGAGTGGTCCTCTTCTGCGGCGCAACGATGCAGCAGATTGGCCTCGTCTATACGACAGCGGGCAAAGCTGCCTTCGTTACAGGCTTATACATCGTTATCGTGCCTTTTCTTGGGCTCTTCCTGAGGCAGCGCCTCAATCTGAACAGCGGGGTCGGTGCGGTACTGGCTTTAATCGGCCTGTATCTGCTCTGCATGACGAATGATCTATCGCTTAGCAAGGGCGACATCTACGAGCTGATCGGCGCGTTCTTCTGGTCGGCGCATATTTTGCTGATTGACCATTTCTCGAGTAAGACGGACGTCATTAAGTTATCCTTCTTCCAGGTCGTTACTTGCTCTGCGCTAAGCTTCATCGCCGCGTTTGCAGCGGAGACGATTACGCTGGACGGGTTGTCGCAAGCGCTCGTGCCGATTCTCTTCGGCGGCATCGTGTCCGTGGGCATCGCGTATACATTGCAGGTGGTGGGGCAAAAGAATGCTCAGCCGACGCAGGCAGCGATCATTATGAGCATGGAGACGGTGTTCGCGGTCATTGGCGGCTATCTCATTCTGGATGAGCTGCTCGGCATGCGCGGCATCGTCGGATGCTTGCTTATGCTGACAGGGATGATCATACCGCAGCTTCCGCAGTTCAAATTGTTGCGTGGGGATGGACGGCTGAGAGCTTCAAAGACGAGTCCAGAATCGCGCTAGGCTGGGGAGGAATTCGGGCAGCGGATGTCGTATTCATACGGCAGCAGTTAACATCCATCAGGTGATGAAGGGGTTGTCCGAATGTCAGCAGCAGAAGCAAGGGCAGGGATTGCACCATGGTTGCTCGTCCATGACGCGGAAGAGGCGGCGGCTTACTATAAATCGGCGTTCAGCGCGGATGAATTGCATAGGCTGGAAGGCGATGCCGGCAAGCTGGAGCTTGCGCAGCTAGCCATTCAAGGCGCGGAGTTCTGGATTCAAGAGGATCGTGAATTTGATCCTCATGCAGCTGGCAGAGGACTGGCGCGGATGATCTTGACGGTTGCTGATCCGGACGCGCTGTTCGATCAAGCGGTGACGGCAGGAGCTGCCGTTGTCGTACCGATGGAAGAAGCGCACGGCTGGCGCGTCGGACGCATTGCCGATCCGTTCGGGCATCATTGGGAAATTGCAAAGCAGCTTTGAAATGGCAGAGCATGACGAGTCGCAGACTCGCTTATGCTCTGTTTTTGTTTACGCGTGAGGCGGAGCTTCGCCAAGCAGCTGAAATCGGCTGGTTTCTCATCTGAGAATTCGAAAAATGCACTCTCAGCCCCGCCCAGGCTACGACCGCCGAAGACGTTTGCTCACGAGGCTAGAAATACAAAAACAGAGCACAGCGCCATATACGCTAGTGCTCTGTTTTATCTTTGGCGGCTATACGTGGTTCAGATAGCCGTTATTGCCGCTGGCATTGTGCTGTCCACGCAGATCTTCGTAGAAGTGCGCGATGGATGTGTAATAATACGGTCCAAGCCAGAGGAAGCCGATGCCGAGTGTCAGGATACACAGCAGCCCCCAGCCGATGAAGGAGAGGTTCAGTACAAATAGCCGCCACTTGTGACCAATCATCAGCTGCTTGCTCTGGCTAATGGCTTCAAGCGGTGACAGGCTCGGATTGTCTCTAAGCAGGAATGGAGCCTGCGAGTACCGGAGTGCTGCGATAATGCCGGGAATGATGAACAGCAGCGTCCATAGGATGGTGAAAATCATCGTCAGGATATATAGGATAAACGTTTCTTTGTACCGTTTGTAGCCGCGGAACAGGCCGTTCGCGTCGGGCAGCTTTCCGCGGGCATAGTCCAGATAATGATTATAGATTCCGTATCCGAGCGGCGCTTCAAGCAGAATGCCGATCCACCAGCCGATGTACTTGATGTTCTGTGTAACCATGTTGATGAGGCTGCTGACAACGATGAACAGCAAGAAGTGCAGGACGGCAGACTTCCAGTTTCCGGATAAGCTTTGCCTTGCTTGCGCGCGGATTTGCGGGCGTGTGAGCATGAATAGATTCCTCCCGATATTCTTAGGGTTTGGTTCATTGTATGGTTGTGGTTGTCCTGATATGAGCTTGGCGGGACGATTATTGGTAAAATAAAATACGTAATCAGGAACAATGCGTTCCATAAAGAAGCTATTTGGCAAGTCTAAACTACAGCCGCGCCATGAAACGAGGCAACCCCATAAAACCCGAACGCATATTGTCGGGCTGCGCACCCTTGTCGCTGCTATTCTCTTGTAAGGAGGTCATAACGAAATGGATGCACTCAGAGGCATGAACAGTGCGCTGGCGTATATAGAGGCGAACTTGGCGTCGGACGAGCTGGATGTGAAGGCAGCAGCCAGGCTTGCGCTCTGTTCGGAGTATCATTTTCAGCGGATGTTCTCGTTCCTTGCTGGCGTATCGCTATCCGACTATATTCGCCGCAGACGGATGACGCTTGCCGCACTCGAACTTACAGGCAGCAGTGCCAAAGTAATCGACATCGCGGTCAAGTACGGCTACAGCTCGCCCGATTCTTTCACAAGAGCGTTCCAGGCGATGCACGGCATATCCCCGTCGGAAGCGAGAACGGGCGGTCATGCGCTGAAAGCTTATTCGAAAGTGACCTTCCAACTATCTGTTCGAGGAGGCAGCGAAATGCAATACCGCATTGTAGAGAAAGAAGCATTCCGCATCGTCGGCATCATGCGAAGAGTGCCGATTGTGTTCGGCGGCGTGAACCCGGAGATCGCCGCGATGTGGCAGAGCTTGGACGCCGCATTGATTAAGACGATAAAGGAGCTATCCAATACGGAGCCCAGCGGCTTCATTAGTGCGTCTACGAATTTCTCCGATGGGAGGATGCAGGAGCAGGGCGAGCTGGACCATTACATTGGAGCGGCAACGACGCTTCCGTGTCCTTCAACGATGAAGGCACTTGAAGTTGAAGCGTCGACGTGGGCCGTGTTCGAGGTCGTGGGACCTTTCCCGAATACGCTTCAGGATATATGGGGCCGCATCTATTCGGAGTGGTTCCCTACTTCGAGCTATGAACAGGTGATGGGACCGGAGATGCTCTGGAACGCGGATAAAGATACGACTTCGCCAACCTTCCGCAGCGAGATCTGGATTCCGGTTAAGCGCAGAACGTAACGAAGCGATACAATGGCAGCGCGCTGTCAATGTATGATTAACGTATACGGCAAAAGAGCCTTGGTCTGGATCATACGGACGAAGGCTCTTTCATTTGAACAAAATTCGCCAAGCTATTTACAAATTCAACCTCCTTACTTATAATGTGGAAATATTTTTCAACCTATTATAAGTGTCGGAGAGTGAACAAAATGCGGATATTCAGATCGCTGTGTCTAACGGTACTCGCTTTGATGGTATGGGCGGTTACCGTGCCGGTGGATCAATCGGCTGTTGTAGACGCTGCGGCGGGACAAGCGGCAGATTGCGGTAAGACGTGGTATAACGCGAGCATGACCGTTGTGCCGAGAGGCATGATTACGTTCAAGGGGCAGGAAGAGCCGATTTACTTTAAGGAACCTTTCAAAGATGGCATTTACAAGCTCAAGGAAACATTAAGCAAAGGTTCTCAAGTCTATGTGAGAGAGCCAGTCAAGAATTCAGGTGTTCTCTACTACGATATCGGCAATAACCAACTTGTTAAGGCTAGTGCTAGCGTCAAATATACAGCTATTCCAACGAAGGTTAGAACCTGTGTTGAACAAGCGGTATTTAATCATAACGTCAGCACATGGGTTGCCGAGGCGAAGAAGCTGAAGACGCCACTGCTTCGGCTTGCGTATTTGTTTACGCAGCTTAGCAAACATGTTGATTACGATTATCCGCTCTATTATGGTACTGGGGGATATGTGGAGTCGTATTCGAATCTTGGTGCAATTTCCTATGGCAGAGCAGTCTGCGAAGGATATGCAGAGGCGCTAAAGCTGTTGCTTGACAAGGTCGGCATTGCCAACCGGCTGATTACTGGTACTGCTGTCAATGGAGATGGACCAGGGGGGCATATGTGGAATCTTGTGAAGCTTGGCGGGTTAAGCTATCATGTCGATCCGACGTGGGGAGATAATGATGGAAACTCGTTCCGCTACTTCTTGATTCCGGACCAGGACATGCAGCGCGATCACCAGTGGAGCGGGAAGACATACGCCACTAGCGATAAATATGCTTTCATTGACCGATATTCGATATACGGATTTAATTTCAACTTCCAAGATGGTTCTTTCTTAACAGGGGGAGCCACCATTGATAGAATGTGGCTGGACAACTCGAAGGCAACGCAGATTTCACCAAAGGGCGACTATGTATTCCGGCACCAGCAGGTGTACAACAATCAGATTTATTATCTGACCCTCGATGGAGTCAAGAGGATGGATATAAACGGCGGGAATGCTCAGCTTCTTACGGATGCTCGAGGGGCAACGAATGATTACTATGTATTTAACGGCAAGGTGTACTACACTAGTAATATAATGAATCCCGACCAGTCGTATTCGTTTGAGCTGTATCAATGCAACCTGGATGGCAGTAGCGTCAAGCTTGTGCATGAATTCACCGATTCGAATCGCAGCTTTGACGGTTTCACCGTCGTCCGTGTCGGCAATCGTGATGCGCTCTACTACTATACCAGTGACAAACAAATGGTAGAGCTCGATAAAGTGTGAAAAAAAAGGCCGGACTTCTCATACGAGAAGCTCGGCCTTCTGTTCGATGTGCAGCTGGCTGCGGGACATGCGGTTACGCCCGGTTCGTTTGGCATGGTAGAGCGCCCTGTCGCAGCTCGTGTAGAGATGTTCAATCCGTGTTTTCGCGTCAGGAACAACCGTTATGACACCTAAGCTAATCGTATAATTCAGGGAAACAGCGTCAAGCGGTGCGGATTGCCGGACCTTCTGCATGATCGCTGAGGCCAGCTTGTCTGATTCGACCTCGTTAGAGTCTGGCAACAGAATTCCGAATTCATCGCCGCCGTAGCGTACGAACAGATCAGCCTCACTGAGATACGGCTTAATCTGCCCGACCAGGTCCTGCAGCACTTGGTCACCGGCGTGATGACCATGCGTATCGTTGATTTGTTTGAATTGATCGATATCAAACAAGAGATAGGAGACCGGATTGGCCTGCTTCGCAGCATGATGGATCGCTTTGTCCGCATAGTCTGTAAAGGCTCTGCGGTTGAAGGTATTCGTCAAGCTGTCATAGCTCGCCAAGCGGACAAGCTCATGACTGGCCTGTTCCTTCAGGAGGAGGACAAAGCCGGTACTGCTAAGAACAAGGGCAAGATAAATGGTCATGATGGAGATGAGTTGAAACGAGCTCGGTTCATACAGGCTTGTCCAGTTGGTTGCCTGCCAAGCGGATATTCCTCTGAATAAGCAAGCCGCCATAATAAGCATATATACACCGCCGATGGCGCGCATTAAGGCGCTGGCACTTTGGTGAAGAGCGACTCGGCAGGTCGGGAGCAATAGAACGCCCATGGTTATCGAAGAGCAGACGATGCGATAATGCTCCTCGTTATGGAATACGTATACATATTGAAAACTGCCGATACAGAGTGCGGTAATGAGGAGATAGAGTTGTACTAGCGGCCGGTTAGGCGCATACTGGATGCGAAGCAGGGCAATGACCTCGAGCGCCAAGCCGAGCAGCATCAGTGAATTAGCAATTGAGATCGACAGCCAGTCCGCAATATCGCCGCGAAACACCGCTAGGAACCATCCGGCCGTTTGGGCTGTTTTTGACGTGAGGAACAGGATCTTGATCGTATTCATCCTCTGTTTATCTCGCCAATATGCGGCGATAAGCAGCAATGTTAATAGATAGCCGATGCCAAGAGCTGTTGTAATGGTCTTCATATCGAATAAGATAGGCATATGATGTGTCACCAGCTTGAGATGTAATTTATTACAAGGACTCCTCTATTATAGCAAAAGCAGATGTGCTGTATATAAAAGCTTCTGACAGGAGGAACTAGAGTTGCAGTTGTTTCGCATGAACATTCAAGCAGAGGGCAAGCATGGATTGTCCGAATATCTTGCCAATCATTATATCCGCTTCGGCAAGCAGGGTCTTGGCGATCTAAGTCTCATAGCCAATTACGGTCAGCTCGCTGTGAAGCTGGCGGAAGTCTACCCGATAGCTGAAGTGCAGCAGCAGGTGGATATGCATATGTTATTCGCCCACGTTATGCAAGACGGCGATTATATTCTCGTTAACGATGGCGAGCGCACTTATTTAGGTGACCTCGGCGACTATTACTATGTTGAAGAATATGATACGACGGAGGAAGACAGCGGTCACCGGCGAGGTGTTACGTGGCTTCAGCAGGTGGAGAGGGAGAGCATACATCCGGAGCTAGCAGCTTTCCTTGAACAGGACGCGGAAATCAGCCAGTTCGATCGTCCGCTCAGCCGCGAGCAGTTGGACCAATTGCTCGTGAAGCCGGCTGCTGCAGCTGCGTCGCAGCTAATTGACGCTGAGACAATCTCGCAAGCGGTCGCGATTCTAAAAGAAGCAATGCGAAGCGAGGACACGGAGCGGCGGGAACGGGCGGCGATTGCGCTCTTGCAAGCGGCGGCTCTGCAGCTGCATCGGCCGGCCTCGCTAGAATAGGACGTTATGCGCCTTAGCGAGAGCCTTTGCCTCCACGCAGCGATCTGCGAATAATCATGGGGCCGATCATGCTGCCAAACATACCGATCATGACCGAATGCAGCGGCAGCTTGATCATATAATACAGCGCGGTACCGCCGATAATATCAATGACGATAAACTTCTTGATTTCAGACATCGGAATAACGACGACGATAAACTCCTGTTTGGTTGACATGTGCGGCACTCTGCCTCCTTGAATCATCTCTCCATGTGAAAGTGTATGGCGAGAAGGCTTTGTCCGATGTCCGCCTCACTGGCTTTACGTGAATAAAACCTGTATACCCGGCTTAGCAAGCAGCGGCGGGCATACAGGTTTTTTTGATGGTCATTATTTATACACAAGTGAATGCGTCAATACGGGACAGATCGAAGCCGGAGAACATCCAGAAGAAACCGTTCCAGCGGAAGCCGGATACGGAAGTCCGGCCGACGAAGATCGGATAGAACCAGAAGCCTGCTCCATTGCGAGGCCAGATGTACGTATAGCGGAACATGCAGCGGGAGATGGCCCCTGGATCAATAGCGAGCGTCGATGTGAGCGGCTTAATTGGAACAGTTGACGGCGGTGGTCCTGCTGGCGCTTGCTGTGAGCCTTGCGGTCCAAACGGCGGGGTAAATGCCATTAATAATTCACTCCTTTAAATAGATGGCTTGTTCATGTTAAGCTGCCGGTTACAGCAGCGAGATGGCAAGCAGGTTAAACAGCACGAGCGGCAGCACGTTGTTGTAATAAACCGGCGGTCCACCTGGGAAGAAAGCGCGGTCGCAGCCTTCGTTCGATAGACAGATAAACAGAACGCCGCGGTGGCAGGACACGATATGCCCTTCAAACACGTCGCCATCGCAGGTTTCTACTTTCACGAGCCGGTGAACATGCTCTGCACACAGCTGATGGAGATGGTCCTTAACCGCCATCATCGTTTTATGAACCTTCCCGTCGCACTGGTAGATCGGCTTATGGCCGTGATGGGGTTTATGTTCATGTTGGGGTTTATGCTCATGCTGGGATTTTTGCGCATTGTTCGATTTATGCTCATGGTGAAGCGGCTTATTTTCCTGATTTGCCGAAGTTTGCGAGTTCATAGCTTGATACCTCCGTTTATAATCATGGAGCATTCTATGCAGAAGCCTAGCAGGGCGTTACGGAGATTCGGACCGCTTGCAGGCGTGGGTGGCGATATTTTACTTATAGTGGCTAGTCTAGTTAAATAATCGTTCTGGAAACATGCAGCTAGCGAAAAGTGCTAGAATGGTAGCATAATTAGAAATTCATCTATGGCGATGGGAGTGGGCAAGGGAAATGTCGGACGTGCTAGTGGAAGAATACAGAGGCGAAATTGTGGAAAATGTACATCGCGGGCGGATTTGCGGTGTGAATGATAAAGGTGAGGTTTTGTATGCGGTTGGCGATATCGAGCTGCCGACATTCCTTCGTTCGGCGGCCAAGCCGCTGCAGGCGCTGCCTGCCGTTGCGCGCGGCGTACAGGAGCAATTCGGGCTGAGCGATGCGGAGCTTGCGCTTATGGCAGCATCGCACCGGGGAGAGCCGTTCCACATTGAGGCACTGGAGTCGTTATCGCGCAAGATCGGTCTCGTGGAGGACAACCTGGTCTGCTTGCCGACGTATCCGCTGAATCCGGCAGAGCGCGACAGCCTGTTTAAGGACGACAATCCGAAGCGGCGCATTTACCATAACTGTTCGGGCAAGCATTTTGGCATCATGTCACTGTGCAAAATGCTAGGCGTGGGCACGGATGAATACTGGGAGAAGGAGCATCCAGCCCAGCAAGAGATTCTGCAGACAGTTGCTGCGCTCGCGGACTTCCCTGCCGAGAATATTCAGCTTGGCGTCGACGGCTGCGGCGTGCCAGTCTTTGCGCTACCGCTGAAGAATATCGCGACGGCGTACATGAAGCTCGCTTGTCCGGATCTGATCGGAGACGCAAGCCTGCGCGAGGCGGTAGAGCGCTTGACGAAGGCAATGAATGCGGAGCCTCAGATGATTGGCGGCTCGAACCAAATCTGCTCCACGCTGCTACGCGATTCGAATATCGTAGCCAAGGGTGGGGCGAAGGGCGTATACTGCTTCGGCCTCAAGGAAGAGCGTCTCGGCTTCGCGCTGAAGGTGAGCGACGGCTCGGAGGAAGAATGGCCGCTCATCGTGGCGAGCATTTTGCAGCAGATCGGCTACAGCAATCAAGAGACGATTGACAGCATGCTGCAGCTGGCAGTGCAGAAGGTCATTAATGACAATAACCGTATTGTGGGCGACAACAAAGCGGTGTTCCTTTTGCAGCAGGTATAGGCGAGAAGGCAAGAAGGCGTGAAATGCGAGAAATGCGAGAGTATATGGACTTGTAAATTCGTGAAATCGTGAATTCGTAAAGGAGTGGTCATGAACGATGAAGTTTGAAGTAATGACGACAACGGAGATCGCAGCTCGAATTGCAGATTCGCTGGCGGCGCAGCTGAAGGAGAAGCCGGATTCCGTACTGGGCATGACGACAGGCTCTTCGCCGATCAAGTTCGGCATCTTTCAGGAGTGGATTCGCAGGGAGGAAGCGGGAGAGCTGGACTTCGCCGAGGCAACCTTCGTCAATCCCGATGAACTGATCGGCATTACGCCGGATCATCCAGAGAGCTACCGCACCTTCATGCAGGAGCATCTGTTCCAACATCTGCGCACGAAACGCAAAGCGGCTCATATCCCGGACGGTTCCGCGGCGGATCTGGATCAGGAGTGCAACCGGTTCGATCAAGTGCTGCGCGACTTGCAATTCGCCGATTGGCAGCTGATGGGGCTTGGATTGAACGGGCATATCGCCTTCATTGAGCCCGCAAATGCTATACCCGTAACCACTTACGTAGCGGATATCTATGAACAGAATCGTCCTTCGGGCTCTGTTCACTTTCACACACCAGAGGAAGTGCCGAGCCGGACGATTACGATCGGTCTCGAAGCAGTCATGAAAGCACGAGCTATCGTGCTCGTTGCAGCTGGCGCTAATAAAGCGGATATTGTGGCAGAGGCGTTCCACGGTCCGGTAACGACCCGCGTGCCAGCATCTCTGCTGCAGCTTCACCCGAATGTAACGGTTATTCTGGACGAGGGATCGGCGAGCAAGCTGACCTTGTAACGAGAGGAGTGCGATGAGCGCGATGAGTATTAAGCTCTTATGCTTGGATGGTTTGACGGAGGAACAGCAAGCGGCTATACGGCTTGCTTCGCCGAATGCGGAGATTGTATTCGGGCAGCATGGAGCCGAAACCGATGATGTGCATTACCAGGAGGCGGAGGTTATCTTCGGCTGGGATGCGAAAGTAAAGGGCATAGCGCTGCAGGCAGGTACGAAGCTGCGCTGGGTGCAGAGCTGGTCGTCCGGCATCGATAAGATGCCGCTGCAGCAGCTTGCAGAGCGCGGCATCATGCTCACCGATGCCAGCGGGGTTCATGCGAGGAGCGTGTCGGAGACCGCTCTCGCGATGATGCTCGGCCTCTCGCGCGGCATCGCAGCGGCCGTCCGCAATCAACAGGGCGGCGTATGGGAGAGTCCGCATACGCTGGCTGAGATGAACGGCGGCACCGTTGCTATTGTCGGTGCGGGCGAGATTGGCCGCGAAGTTGCGCGGCTTGCACGCGCGTTCGATATGCGCGTCATCGCGGTTCGGCGCTCGGGCGGCACGATGCCGGAGGCCGATGTGGTGTACGATACGGGCCGCCTCGACGATGCGCTGCGGGAAGCGGACTATGTCGTGAATATTCTGCCGCTGACGGAAGAGACGGCGCATCTGTTCCACGCGGAGCGGTTTGCCGTCATGAAGCGAAGCGCGTATTTCATCAACGTCGGACGCGGCGGTACCGTGCGAACCGAGGATCTTGTGGAGGCACTCCAGCAAGGAATCATCGCAGGCGCGGGACTCGACGTGTTCGAGCAGGAGCCGCTGCCGGCCGGTCATCCGCTCTGGTCGCTGCCGAACGTCATCCTGACCCCGCATAATTCCGGGGGTCATACCGTTCGTAATGCAGAGCGACTCGTGAAGCTGTTCGTCTCGAACCTGCAGCATTACTTGGCAGGCGAGATCGGAAGCGTGCGCAATGTCGTTGACTATTCGAAGCAGTATTAAGTAGGAGTGGCGTTCGACGGGGATAACTGCGCTCTACCCGCCAACGCCTTGATCTCATCCGGCTAACGAATCATATATTGCTTATTTAGCGGATTTCATCTGGTGATATCAGCTAACGAACTGTGGACACGCTAATGCGCTGATTTTTCTACCCAAATGGATCAAATTAGCGAAATAACGTTACCTAAGTTCGTTAGAATAGCAAACTCGCCAAATTTGCTCGAATAACGCCACTTGGGTTCGTTAGAGGGGGAGCTGGGCTCGCCTTGCTGCACTGTGACCTAAGTAGTAGCGATATTTTACACTGGGCTGGCTCTTGTCACAAGGAGCCGGCTTTTTCTTATTACGGCTCAAAGCACGCAATGAAGTGCTCCGCTCTGCGCGAGAGCTTCTGATCCTTCAGCCACACGATGCCGACTTCCGATTCGAAATGCGCATCGCGCAGCTCCAGCACCCTGACTTGATCCGATGGGAAGGAAGCAATGACGGACTTCGGGAACACGGTGACGCCAATGCCTGCCGCGACAAGCGACATAATTATGGCGACGCTGGAGCACTCGCCGATTAGATTCGGTTCTAGACCCTTGCGCTTGAACTCTTGAACGATATGCTCGTGCATGCGAATCGTCTTGTCCGTCTTCAAGGTGAGAAAATCGAACTTCGCCAGCACTTCGATGCTAATCGCACGATCACTGGAAGCGGGTGCCCAGGCGGCGGGCATCAGCGCTACATACGGATCGGAAGGGAGCGGGTGAACCGCCAGCCGCGCCGGCAGAATATCCGATTCAAAGGGCAGCCGCGACACCACCAGCTCGATCGCGCGGTTGCTGAGCATCTCCCCAAGCGAGTAATGGTCGCCCTCGGCGATTTTGTACGTGACGAAGGGATACTTCCTTCTGAACTCCTGGATCGGTCTCGGCAAAATGGATACGCAGGAGACGACAGCACCAATGGAGAGCGTTCCCCTTATGCCAGCCTCGAGCTCTCTGACCTCGTTAACCGTTTCATCGAACTGCAGCAGCAGCGCTTCCGCTTTGCCCTTCAGCAATTCCCCCGCCGCGGTGAGTGTCAGCTCCTTGCGTCCCCGTTCAAACAGCTTCGTGCCGAGCTCCTCCTCCATGAGCATGAGCTGGCGGCTTAGCGGCGGCTGCTCCATATGAAGCAGCTTGGCTGCCCGCGTAATTTGCTTCTCCTGCGCAATCGTCAGGAAGTATTTGAGCTGTCTAATGTCCACAGTTGCTGCCCCCTATGTCGCATACCTTGAAAGTATGGATAATCGACCTAATAGATATTTTATATATACCTCTCACGGTGGTAGTATGCAATCAAAATCAACAATGAGGGAGAAGTGGGAAGTATGATCCGAATCGAACAAAGCACGAATTTGAAAGCGAAACCGCCGCAGGGGGAGCTTGGTTTCGGGCTGTATTTCACCGACCATATGTTCATGCTCGACTATGACGTATCGAAGGGTTGGCATGATGCTCGCATCGTTCCCTACCAGCCGCTCACGCTGGACCCGGCAGCCAAGGTGTTTCATTATGGGCAGACGATCTTCGAAGGGTTAAAAGCCTACCGCGGCAACGATGGCCGTATCCGGCTGTTCCGTCCGGAAGCGAATATCGCGAGGATGAACCGTTCTAATGCGCGTATGAGCGTGCCGCAATTAGACGTTGAGCTGTTCCTTGCCGCGCTGGAGAGGCTAATTGAAGTGGATGCGGCATGGATTCCGTCCGAGCCAGGCACTTCGCTCTATATTCGGCCGTTCGTTATTGCGACGCAGCCGGTGCTGGGCGTTGCTCCATCCGAGCATTATCAGTTCGCCATCATCATGTCGCCCGTAGGCGCGTATTATCCCGAAGGCATTAATCCGGTTCGCATCTTCGTAGAGTCCGAGCATGTCCGCGCCTCCGTCGGCGGGGTAGGCGAAGCGAAGACAGCGGGCAATTATGCCGCTACGTTCATGTCCCAGCAAGCTGCAAAAGAAGCGGGCTACACGCAGGTCATGTGGCTGGATTCGTCGCAGCACCGGTTTATCGAGGAAGTGGGCAGCATGAATGTGTTCTTCCGCATAGACGGCAAAGTGTGTACGCCTGCTCTATCCGGAAGCATCTTGGCAGGCATTACGCGCAGCTCCATCATTCAGCTTCTGGAGAGCTGGGGGATAACAGTCGAGGAGCGGACAATCTCAATTGAAGAGGTTTATGAGGCAGGTCGAGCAGGGTTGTTGGAGGAAGCGTTCGGCACGGGAACGGCAGCAGTTGTATCGCCTATCGGGGAGCTGTGCTGGCAAGGCGAACGGCTCATGATTGGCGCTGGCAACGCAGGTGAATTATCTACGCGTCTGTATAGCACGTTGACGGGCATTCAGTACGGAACCGTGGAAGATCGCTTCGGCTGGATGAAAGAAATTGATTTACAGGCGATCATACGTTCTGATAGTATGGAATAAATTAGTAAAATTAGAGACGAAAGAGTAATCTCTAAGGCTTATGCCTTGCAGCAACCAAGCGAGAGGCGAGCAGCACAGTGACGATGAGCGCTGCGCTTAGACAGAGCCCGATACGTTCATTACGGTGCAGCATTGCGCCGGAGATGGCAATCAGGATGAGGCCGATGCCTGCGCATGCGGCGTATGGATGAGCAATTGCGCGGCGTGGCTTTTGAGCTGGATGTTGTCTGCCTTGCAGCTTCAAGTAAGAAGCCAGAATGAGAATCCAGTTCAAGATAAGCATGACGCCTGCAGCCGTTGTGACGTACTCATACATCGTGTTCGGGAGGATATAAGAACAGCCGATGGAAACAGCTAGGGCGGCTGCGCTCAGCAGCAGCGATTTCCATGCGACGCCTCTTCGGTTCAGCGAGGCAAGCCCGCGCGGCGCATCGCCGTCCTCGGCGAGGGAGACGATGATGCGGCTGATCGAGAAGAGCGCGCCGACCATGGTGGAGAAGGCCGCGCTAATAATGACGAGATTGAACAACGAATCGAGGTACGGAATGGAGAAGGCCGACAGCGCAGTGACGAATGGGCTGGTCGCTTCGCTGAGCCCACGCCAATCCGCCATGCGCAGTACCAGGTACAGCGCCAGCACATAGATGAGCACAAGCGAAATGAGCAGCGTTGTGCCCGCTTTAATGATGTCTTCTTTGCGCCTTAGCTCTGAAGCGGTAACGCCAACAACTTCGATGCCGCCGAAGGAGAAGAAGATGATGACCATCGCTGACCATAGCCCTTTAACGCCGTGCGGAAACCAAGGATGCACGACGTGCGAGGTAGTCACAGCCGTGGTTGACGGATGAATCGCGCCGAAGATGAAGAGGGCGCCGAATAGAATGAAGCCGATCAGAATCGCCAGCTTGACGATCGCGAAGGTGGATTCCACCTGGCTGAAGTTGCGGACGCCAAGGAAATTGATGCCGAAGCCGAGCGCCGCGTAGGCAATGGAGAATACCCCGAGTGGTACGCTCGGGAACCAATATTCCGTGAAGGTCGATAAGGCGACGATCTCGCTGGACATGATGAGAACGCCGGATAGCCAATACACCCAGCCAGACAGGAAGCCTGCGGAGCGTCCGAATGCCATTCTTGCGTAAGTACGGAAGGAGCCTGGCTGCGGATCGTTCGCCGTCATTTGGGCAAGCGATGCGAAGACGATGAATGTTGTGATCCCGGCGATGATGTAGCCGATGAGCACCGAGGGGCCAGCCGTTCGGATCGACAGTCCGGTTCCGAGGAAGAAGCCTGCTCCGATGATAGATCCGACGCCAATCAGTGACAGCTGCTGCCACGATAATCCTTTCTCATGCATAAGAGAAGCTCCTTCCTTCGTTTCCGCACGGTGGCGAATATTCCAACCGTTGTCAGTATGTCCGGACAGAGCAGCTGTTATCAGGCGGTAATTCGTACAGCAGCAAGCGCAAACACAATGGATGCGATGATTATAGAGCATGGAGGCGAGGCGATCCTCATGGAACAGGTCAGTGCGTACAAGCTGATTATGAAGGAAAAGGTACAGGCGGTAGGCTTAAGATGGGAAGGGACGTTCCAAGAGGCAGGGGCAGGAGGCATTCGGGTTATTCATACCGAGATGCAGAACCGTCTGCATCAGATCAAGCATGTGCTCGATTCAGGGACGCTGCTTGGCTTGTCCTACCACAACGACATCTTCAAAGACGGATTTACTCATTATGCGGTTGTAGCCGTGGAGCGAATTGAGGATATTCCCGAAGGTATGGTGAGCATCGAGGTTCCTACTCTTACTTATGCTACATATGAGCATCAGAAGGGTCAGAGTATCGAGGCTTCTTATACGGACATAGGCGAATGGATTGCGAATCAAGGCTATAAGCTGCATGCAGGCGAGTTGACGCATTTCGAGGAGTATCCGATGCGCCAAGATCCGTATGATTCCGATCCTACTTTTATGATTAACATGCCACTCGAGCAATAGCTTGTAATGGCTGGACGAGTCGCGAATCAGACTAGCTCATCAATGCTTGCTGACATAAGCCGGGAAACACCTCGATTGAGGAACTCCTGGCTTATGTTTGTTTACTTTGAGAGGGGGAAATAGGAGATGGGAGCTTCAGCTTCACAGGCAATTAGGGATTATATGAGTCGCTATATGGAACGTTGGCCGTTCTCGGGGACGATTCTTGTGATGCGGCAGGGCGAGAGGATCTTTCATCAGGCTTACGGCAAAGCCTCTCTTGAGCTCGACGTTCCGAACGGGCTGGATACGCGGTATGGACTAGCTTCGGTGTCCAAGCAGATGACTGCATTCGCCGTTATGCAGCTATATGATCAGGGACTCATCGATATTGATCAGCCTGTGAATCGCTACTTGCCCGTTGATCTAAGGCTCAGCGATGATCGTATAACGGCGCATCATATGTTGTCGCATACCTCCGGTTTAGCTACCTTTCATGGCAATGACCATGGCTTCTATGGTGATCGGGATAAATCGAATTATAGCCGCGACGTTCTCCTTAGCTATTTCCGCAACCAACCGCTCAAATTCGATCCGGGCACGCAGTTTGAGTACTGCAACGCCGGCTATCATATGCTGGCCTTTCTCATCGAAGCGGTGAGCGGGAAGTCATTCAAAGCTTATATGAGCGAGCAAGTATTCGAGCCTCTCGGAATGAGCAGCACGGTCGTGGAAGACGGCATGGAAATTCTGCATGGCAAAGCTTACGACTACTGCATGAGCGGATCTGATGTTGTGAGAGGGGAGTACCACAACCCGATGTTCAGCATTGGCGCTGGCGGTATTGTGTCGAGCTGCGGCGATCTGTATAAGTGGCATCAATGCTTAAGGGAGCGGAAGCTGCTTGGAAGCGCCGCCTATGATCGCTTCTTCCGGATGAACTTGAATGGCTACAGTTATGGGCTGTTTCAAGATACACGCCACGGCAAGCCGCGGGTGTATCATGACGGGGCGTACCTGGGTCTCTGTTCGTATTTGCAGAGCTTCCTTGAGGATGATATTTGCGTCATTGTGCTGTGCAATTATGGTTTTGTTCATGTCTATCGGATTGGCGATGCCATTATCGACCTTCTGTTAACCGGACAAGCGGATGTGCCCGCTATGCCTGAGGAAGTCGTACTGCCGGATGAGCTGGCGCGTAAGTACGAAGGGGTATACAAGCAAGACCGGGTGGAGCTTCGCAGGGAGAATGGTCAATGGACGTTCATTCATCTGAACAGGTTCCTTAAGCCGCTCTACCCGATCGGCGACCACCGGTTCCATAGTACATGGATGGATCACTCTTACACCCTTAAGCGGGGCGAGGATGGCAGATTCGAGTTCCTTGGCTACCGGAAGCCGCTCGTCAGAATTGGGCTTATCGGCGATTACAAGCCGGAGGTGAAAGCTCATTTGGCGATTCCGCTCGCGCTAGAGCTTGCGGCGGCAGAACTCGGCTGCGAGGTACAGTATGAATGGATTCCAACTACAGAGCTGGACGAGCATTGGGAGAGCAAGCTTGCCTCGTATAACGCGCTCTGGTCGGTGCCGGCAAGTCCTTACGCAAGCATGCAAGGCGCGCTGAATGGCATTCGCTTCGCGCGGGAGCACGGTATTCCGCTGCTGGGTACCTGCGGCGGGTTCCAGCATATGGTCATTGAGTATGCGCGAAATGTGCTTGGCCTAGCAGAGGCGGACCATCAGGAAGTGAATCCGGCTGCTTCGCTTCTGTTAGTCACGCCGCTTACCTGCACGCTCCGTGAAACAACGGATACCTTCATTCTTACAACGGGCTCACTCGTAGCGAAGGCCTATGGACGGCAGGAGATTACGGAGCAATACGGGACATGCAGCTATGGGCTTAACGCCGAGTTCCTTGCGAGATTCGAGAGCGGCGGAATGCCTGTCGTTGGCGTTGATACGGACGGCATCGCTCGGATTATGGAGCTTACCTCGCATCCGTTCTATATCGGCGCATTGTTTCAGCCCGAGCGGTCGGCACTCAGGAACGAAGTGCATCCGCTGATCAAGGCTTACTTGCAAGCAGCACTGGGCTATACTAGTGAAAGATCATGAGCAATGCCAATATGAGCAGAGGGGATGCGAAGCGATGGGAAGCTTAACGCCATATATTCAGTCGGAAGACGCACGGGCACACGCTGCATTTTATGTGGAGGCGCTCGGCGGTGAAATCCTGTCTGTTATGACCCATGAGCAGCTTATGGGCGCGCAGCATAAGTTCAAAGATAAAGTGATGCATCTTAGTATGGTCGTCGCTGGCGGCAACTCCATCTTCATGTCGGACCGGATGGAGGCGCTCGAGTATGGGACAGCCATTTCACTCAGCATGTCCTATCCAACGGAAGCGGAAGCAAGCGAAGTGTTCGCGAAGCTGTCGGCAGGAGGAAGTGTCCGTTATCCGATCGCGATGCAGCCGTTCGGCATCTTCTACGGGGAGCTTGTTGACCGGTTTGGCGTGACGTGGAGCATTACGGCAGAGACGCCGCAAACGGGCAAGTAGCATGGATAGAAGAGCATGGCGCAGCGAGCGCCGTGCTCTTTTTTTATTTGGTAAGCGTTTCGGGCAACGTATTCTTAATAATATCTGTAAGAAGGACGGCATAAAGCTTAACAATTGCCGCTTACAATTAAGAGATGGCTTCTACCGATAGGGAAAGGAAGTGAATCAAAGTGGCGGTGCTGCGAAGATTAGCGCCAGCTGTGCTTAAGGCCGTATTCTTGGCGGTCATCGTCTTCTTCATCGTGCGGAATATTCCGCTAAAGCTATCGGATATTTCTTCGTTTCTATTGACAGCGAATGTGGAGTTCTACGCTTCATTGGCTTTGTTTGCATTCTTCTTGATGCTGCAGGCGGGAATTTGGGTGCTGATTGTGAATGCAGTAGGCAGAGAAGGCCGGCGTTCTGCCAAAGAAGGAAGCGGTGGCGGGTTGCTGAGGCTGCTGCCTGGTCTGCACATCTTTATTAACTCGCAATTTGCGAAGTACATTCCCGGAGGCTTCTGGAACTACGCCGGACGCATCGTGCTTGCCTCTCGTGCGGGAGTACCGCTGAATGCTCAGTTCTCCGCAATTATTTATGAGAATATCCTCCTCGTCTCGGCCGCTCTGATCTACGCGCTGATGCTTGCCGTGACATTAGGCACGCCTCCGCAGCTCATTCTGATCGGCGTGCTGGTCGGCTGCGCCTTGATTTACTTCTACTATCCGCGCGTTACAGCGTTGACGGGCAGATTGTTTGAGCGGGCTTCCAAGTGGAAGCTGCTGCAGCGGGCGATCGCCAAGTTCTCGGGACCTTTCGGCGACGATGCTCGCCTTAGCGGGGCGAAAGCTCTGCTCACGCGCAATCAATTCTTCGGCTATTTGGCGTGCTTTCTCGGCAGTCATTTCATTATGGGGATCGCCTTCTGGATGCTGACGAGGAGCTTCAGCGGCGAGCATATCGGCTTGTTCTATGCGGCAGGGACGTTCGCGACATCATGGCTGCTTGGCCTGTTTAGTCCGCTCCCGGGCGGGCTTGGCGTCCGCGAAGGGTTCCTCGTTTATTTTCTATCCCTCAGACTTGGGGCAGATGTGGCGCTGCATATTTCGGTGATTGCGCGGCTGTGGAATATCATGGCAGAGGTTGCATTTTGGGCTGTGATCCAATCGCTTACTTACCTGAAGAGAAAGGTGAAGGTCTATGAAACGTAGAAAAATCGTTCTCGTTACAGGTGTTTTCCCTCCTGGCATCGGCGGTATGCAGAACTATTATTACAACTTATCGAAGCATACGAAGCATGGCATGACCGTCATTGCGCCGGAGTATGAGGGGGATGCGGAATTCGATAACGGGCAGCCGTTCACGGTTACCCGGGGGTCCTTTATGCGTAATGAGCAAGTCGATGTGACGAGCTGGCTCCGGCTATTCCGCCAAGTGCGGCGGACGATGCGCAGCGAAGAGCCGGATGTGACGATCTACGGCTATGTGCTGATCGGCTTTATCGGGCTGCTGCTGAGGGTGTTCAGCGGAAGACGATACGTCGTTTCGACGCATGGCATGGATATGCTCATGTTCCGGCGATATATTGGCCTCAACCAAATCGTGAAGCTCATTCTGCGCAAAGCGGACGGCATTCTGACGAACAGTGAGTATACGAGGCGTCTAGTGCGGCAATATGGGGTTCACCCCGATCGAATCGGCATCGTCAATCCCGGCGTGGAGAAGATCTATGAGAAGAAAGCCTTGAACAAGGAGCTTGTGCAGCAGCACGGCTTGGAAGGCAAATATGTCATTCTATCGGTCGGACGTCTCGTGACACGCAAAGGCAATGACCGGACGATTGAAGCGATGCCAGCCATTCTGGAGCAAATTCCGAATGCGGTGTATGTCATTGTCGGCGACGGCCCAGACCGGGAACGGCTAGAGAATCTTGCTCAGGCGGTAGGCGTGTCGGACGCTGTGCGATTCATCGGCAGCGTCAACGGAAGTGAGCTGCTCAACGAATACTTCAACCTGGCGGACCAGTTCATCATGGCATGCCGGGAGCTGGAGAAGGGCGATGCGGAAGGATTCGGCATCGTCTATTTGGAGGCGGCGTCCGCAGGTGTGCCCGTCATCGCCGGACGCTCCGGCGGGGCAGTGGAGGCGGTGCTGGATGGAGAGACCGGATTGGTGGTCGACCCGCATTCGCCGGCGGAGATTGCGGCTGCCATTAGCCGTCTCGCTCATGACGCAGAGCTGCGAGAGCAGCTAGTTCGCAGCGGCTACAAGAGGGCGAAGACGCAGTTCCAGCACGAGGTGCTGGCGGAGCTGTTCGACCAGTACGTCGGGCGGGTATGCGCGCGTCCGGCGACGAGATGGAGACGCGCCCGTGCAGGGGAGACCGCGGTCAGCAAGCGGTCTTGATCTTGGCTTGAATGAGTCGTGCGGCGTGTGAGGCCGCACGGCTATTTTGCCTGCAGACGCGAGGGGTTGTCCCTGTGCTACAATGGAAGCAGCATGATCGCCATACAAGGGGGCAGGCTACTTATGAACTGGAAGTATATCGGTTATTTCATACTCGCATTTATTGTCACTCATATTCCCTTTATCGGGTCGTTCTTCCGCATCGCGAACACGCTCATCCACGAGTCGTCGCATGCGATTATGTCGCTCGTTCTGCAGGGGAAGGTGCTGCAGATTCGCCTCTTTGCGAATACGGAAGGCGTTACCTACACGATGTCTTCGTCGTATCTGGCCTCGATGGCGACAAGCGTGGCTGGCTATGTGGGTTCCGCGCTTGCCGCTTACGGATTAGCGCTGCTCTGTGCCAGAGGGAAGCATACGGTAACACTCTGGCTGTTCGTCATTCTAGCCTCCGTCAATGTGCTGCTCTGGGTGCGCAATCCGTTCGGCATCGTGTGGCTGCTGCTCTTCATCGGACTGCTCGCTTTTGCGCTGTGGCGGAAGGGCAACTGGGCCGCTGCGCTGTCGATCGGCTTATTTGCAATCGTGCTGTCGGAGTCAGTAGCGAGCAGCTATACGATTCTGTGGCTCAGCCTTTACACGCCGGCTGGTGCGGGAGATGCAGCGGGCTTGGCTAACAAGACGGGGCTGCCTGCCGGATTCTGGGGCATCTTCTTCATGCTTCAAGCGAGCGTGCTCGGCTATCTGAGCGTTCGGGCCGTGCTGCGCAAGAAGCGCGGCGGGCTAGCGAAAGGGCGAGGGAGTCGCGGCTCCTCTGTTACTCCGCCTCTTTAACCGCAGCGAGCTTCGCGCCCCACGACTCCGGATGGACGTCGCGGATATGCTTCGCGAAGATCCAATGATGGCCTTCCAGGTCTGCTGCAACATATTGCTGTTCGCCGTACTCCGTCACGCCTAGCGGTTCAATGATTGTGGCCTGTGCAGCGCGGGCTGTCTCGTAATGCGCTTCGATATCATCAATAAACAACATGACCGACTGCGTCTGGCCGCCAAGCCTTGCAGGGCTCGTGGACGATTGGCCGGGGCTCTTGAGCATAACCCAAGCGTTGCCCCGAACCATCATCGCACCGTGCAGACTGCCGTCAGGGAGCTCGAAGCGGAAGTGCTCCGCTAGACCAAAAGCGCTTTGCAGCCACTCCAGAGCGGCGGCAACATTCTCATAGAACAGGTGAGGCAAGATGGTATCGACCGGCACAGAACGATTGTGAATCATGGGCAGGCACCTCCGAATAATTGGGTGAGGACGCGTTATGCGATCAGCATATCATAGCGTAACGCCATATCGTTAGCGAAATCTAAGCTGCACTTGGAATCATTCCAGAAGCAGCTTTTTTTATATTTTCCGATAAGAAGCGGCACATTTCCCTGTGCTCATGTGTTATAGAGATGTAGCTACAAAATACTTTCGTCAGGAGGTGTCGAAAACGAAGTTGGAATCGTTACAGCAGCGACAGGATGAACGAGATATCGAGAGGCTGATTGCCTCCGTTCAACAAGGGCATGCCGGGCAGTATGCCGATATTGTACGAATCTTTCAGCAGCCGATCTTTCGCTACTGCTATCGCCTGCTTGCGGACAAGCAGGATGCGGAAGACGCGGTCCAGGATATTCTCGTCAAGGCGTACCAGTCCCTTCATCAATACAAGCGTGCCGAGCATTTCTCGGCATGGATATACCGGATTGCGCATCGGAATTGCTTGAATCTGCTGCGCCGGCGACGGCTGCATCAGCAGGTGATGCGGTTTATGCGACTGGAGCTTATTACACCGGGACCAGAGTCAGAGCTTGGGGGAGAGCTGTACAGTCCAGCGCTTGCAGCCGCACTCACCAAGCTGTCGTCCGAGGAGCGCAGCTTGCTTATTCTGCGGGTGTTCGAGGAGAAGTCGTTCGAAGAATTGAGCGATATGATGCAAGTCCGCCCGAATGCACTCATAAAGCGGATGCAGCGCATTAAGCAGAAGGTGCAGAGGGCAATGCGAATAGCAGAGGAGGAAACGGTAAAATGGAGCGAACCGAGCAATTTACCCATGAATACCGAGATATAAGAGCAGCGGGCGAGCGAGCAAGCATGCCGGAAATTAACGTGGTGGAGCAGGTGATGGACCGCATCACGGCACAGAAGCAGAGGCAGAGGAGCGGAGCGGCGTTCAGGAGCATGACAGCGCTCGGCAGTGCAGCGCTCATTCTTCTGCTCATCTCCGTAACGGCTTATGCAGCTACGGAATATATTCAAATCCGGAATAAAGCCGGGCAAGTGAAAGTGCAATATGAAGCGCCGAGCATAGCGGCGGGAAGCGGGAACGCATCGGCATACGATAAATTCGCCGCGCAGGCGCAGAAGTTCGCCGGTGAAGGAGAACTCGTTGCTTACTATGTAAAGGGAACCGGAACGCCTGCCTTGCAGTTCGAGTTTAAGGAGAAGCGCTTGAAGTCGTACGCGGATTTCGCGCAGGAGATGAAGCGGACAGCAACGCCGGAGCTGCCGAAGATGGCGCTCGACTACAAGTTCGATTACGGCACCGTGTATGCGTCCAAGCCGACCACGGATAAGGACAAGCGAAGCTCCTTCTACCAACAGACGCTTGCCGAGCTGAAGGCAGAAGCGGATAAACCGGGCAGCAGCCGCCTTGTTATGAAGAAGCTCCCTTGGACCAAGCCTTCGTCGGTCAGTGCGGTTTATTCGAGAGGCAAGGCGTATATTGGTCTGAACGCGCTTCTCATGGACGGCGGGCAGATGAATGTCGTACAGGATGCGGACAATAAGACGGATAAAGTGATGGTTGGCCGTACAACGGTTGTCTACAACAAGGTGACCAAGGACAAGACCAGCTTCGCTTATCTCAACTGGTATGACGAAGAGCAGGATGCCTACTACACGCTGACGAGCTACGGAGATCATAAGCTGACAAGGGCGCAAATGCTCCAATTGGCGAAGACCATGATTAACTAGCGAAGCACGCGGCATAAGCCGGGAAACACCTCCTTTCATGGAGGCGGTTCCCGGCTATTCTAATGCCCTCTTATAGACGGTATATTTATTGTATACATATTGTGCACTTGGCGTGAATATGATAGCCTGAGAGTACAGCTAGGCGGTTTTGTGGAAGCGAAGCGGTGAATGCCGCCTGCATGAATTATACATCATTCATATCATCGGGAGCGTGAGTGTACAAGCATGTCGACGTTGCAGCGTTTGAAAGTAAGCAGCAATAAACGATTTCTAGTTCATGAGGATGGAACCCCGTTTTTCTGGCTGGGCGATACCGCCTGGGAGCTGTTTCACAAATTAAACCGTGAAGAAGCCGATCTGTATTTGCGCAATCGGGCAGAGCTGAAGTTCAACGTCGTGCAGGCAGTCGCGCTGGCTGAGTTCGACGGCGTTGCAACAAACTCCGCCTATGGCAGGCAGCCATTGAAGCGAAATGCGAGTGGCGAATATGATCCGACAATGCCTGATACGGATGGCAGTGATAACTACTGGGCGCATGTCGATGAGATTATTGATCTTGCGGCATCGTACGGACTCTACGTGGCGCTGCTCCCAACATGGGGAGACAAGTATCATAAGGCCGGGTTTGGCAAAGGGCCGGAAATCTTCAACGGCGAGAATGCCAAAGTATACGGGCGCTGGCTGGGCGAGCGCTATGGCAACCGAACGAACATTATTTGGGTGACTGGCGGAGACCGTTCGCTCCTGACACGCAATCATTTTGAAGTAAACAACGGGCTGGCTGCCGGTTTGCGAGAAGCCGTAGGTGATACGCAGCTTATTACGTTCCATCCGAGCGGCAACACTTCTTCTTCCTTGCATATGCATGACGAGACTTGGCTGGATTTCAATATGATCCAATCCGGGCACCATGAGCAGGTTCGGGAGAATTATAAGCATGTGAAGGGTGATTACGATCGGCTGCCAATCAAGCCTACCGTTGACGCGGAGCCGGCTTATGAAGATCATCCCGTCAACTTCAATGCGTCCCGCGGCTACTTCGACCAAGCGGACGTGCGGACAGGTGCTTATTACGGCGTCTTCGCAGGCGGCTTTGGCACGACATATGGCCACCACAGCATCTGGTCGATGACAACGGAGCCCGCGCCGTATTTCATTATGACGTGGCAGGATGCGCTGAATCGTCCGGGCGCGACGCAGATGCAGCATCTGCGCGCACTGATGGAATCAAGGTCGTTCCTGGACCGCGTGCCAGACCAAAGCTTGATTGCCGAGAATTACGAAGGCGCGAATTATATGGTCGCAACACGCGGCGAGAACTATGGCCTCATCTACAGCCCGAACGGGATTCCGTTTCGTGCTTCGCTTGGCAGCATCCCGGGCAGCCGTGTATCCGCGTCATGGTTCGACCCGCGCACAGGCGAATATAGCGCGATTGGCGAGTTCTCGAGCCTTGGCGAAGCTGCGGTCAAGTTCACGCCTCCGATCAGCGGTAGAGGCAACGATTGGGTGCTCGTGCTGACCGCATCCTAGGCAGCGCAGCACATCGCATATGAAGCAAAAAACCTTCAAATCCACCATGTGGGTTTGAAGGTTTTTTTTACATTGGCATTCGCTAGGGCAGGCTCCTCATGACAGCCGGCAGCGTAATGGTAACCGTCGTGCCTTTGCCGAGTTCACTTTCATAAGACAAGCCGTATGAAGTGCCATACAGAAGCTGAATGCGCTCATGAATGTTCTTGATGCCATAGCCATGAAACCCATCGGATGTCTCGGCGTCCAAGATGCGCAGAGCGGTCTCGGGGGGCATGCCAACTCCGTCGTCAGACACGCTGAAGACGACAATATCGCTCCGACGGAAGCCCGAGATTCGGATCGTGCCGGATTTGGCAGGGCTGCGCAGAATACCGTGAAGGATCGCGTTCTCCACAATGGGCTGCAGCGTGATCTTCACCATGAGCAGCTCCATCATGTCCTCGTCAACTTCAAGCACGAGCTGAATCTGATCCTGGTACCGCAGATTTTGCAGCATGACGAACGCCTGAACATGCTCCAGCTCATGCTTGATCGGAATAATGTCGTCCCCTTTGCTGAGGCCGATTTTGTAGAAGGTCGAGAGCGACTGGATCATGGTTTCGATCTCGGTGTTGCCGCTCATGACGGCGGACCAGTTGATCATATCAAGCGAGTTGTACAGGAAGTGCGGGTTAATCTGGGATTGCAGCGAACGCAGCTCCAGCGACTTGATCTTCTTGCCCGTCTCGAACCGATCTTCGATCATAGCGGCCATCTCGGTCACCATGTAGTTGAAATCCTGCGAGATTTGGCCGATCTCATCCTTCGACGATACCCGGATGCGCGTATGGAAGTTGCCGCTGGTCACATTCCGGATGTTCCTTGCCAGATGCTTCAGCCGAAGTGCGGTGGAGTTGAACCACAAGTAAGCGAGCAGGAAAGCGATGACGCCGGTCGCGAGCAGCATGAGAATCATATAGAAGCGAACATCGTTGCCGCTTGATTTGATTTCGTTGTACGGAATGACCGAGATGAATGTCCAATCCGTATTCGCAATCGTTCGAGATAACGTCAGGAAGTCCGCATTGCCCGCATGGATATCGCTGCTGTCCTGATCCGCGCGAGCGGCTTGCTCGGCGGCTTTGCGCAATTCGGTATTTGCCAGCAGATCGGGATTGCCCGAAGCGGTAATGACCTCCCCGCTGTCATTCACGATGTAAGATAGACCCGTGGACGTAACGTTAGCCTGCGCAACGATGTCCTTCACGACCGGCTCCCGCATATCGATGCGAATGACGCCGTCAGCGACGTTGAACGTTTTGAGCGTAATCCGTCTTGCAAGCGATATAATCGGAGTGCTGCCTTTCGTTTCTTCTGCGAACCGACTGGGCGGAATCCAGGTCACGACCGATCTGGAAGCCTTCAACCCCTCATACCATGGAAGGTTATCCAAATCCTTAAATACGAAGAACCGAATGTTATCGTACAAGTAGCCGGGAATGTCCCTCATGTAGAGCCGGACCTGCTGCACGTCGGAGTTATGTTCGATTTGGTTCATGAGCGTGATCAGATTATTCTGGTCGATATTCTGCTGGATATAATCATCGTCATAGATGGCTGGATTCACCGTAATGACGTCCTGCAGCGTCTTGTCGAAATAGATAATGTCCGTTGCATTAAGCAGGTTGTTCAGCTTGGTCTCGAGGTAAGTGGTCGATTGCGTGAGCGCGTTGCGAGACGTACGCTGCATGTTGTCCTCCATCTGTGAGGATACGCGCCAATAGGTCAGGCCTGTCAGCACGATGAGCGGCACGAAGATCAGGATCAGATAGGAGAAGAACAGTTTCGTCTTTATGCTGATTGTCATTTCTGTGCATTCTCCCTGTATTCGGAAGGCGTAATGCCCGTGACGCGCTTAAATGTTTTCGTGAAATATTTGGCGTCATTATAGCCGCTGCGCGCCGCCACTTCGACTAGCTTAACGCCCCGGTCAGCCAGAAGCTCCTTCGCCCGGTCGACCTTATAAGCATTCATATAGTCGTTAATCGTCTGGCCGGTGTCTTTCTTGAAAATCTGGCTAAGGTATGCGGGCGTCAGATGAAGATGCGAGGCAATATCGCTTATGGTGAAGCCGCCGCCCTGATAATGGCGCTCGATATACCGGATCGTCTCATGCACGACGCGGCTTTGCGCGCCGACGGAAGCGACAGCGTCGAAATAAGCACGCACCTCTGACTCCAGAAAGGCCAGCAGCTCGTGAAGCGTGCCGCTGTCCGCGACCCGGTGCCATAGATATTCTTCCTTGCGGCCTTCCAAGTAGCGGCCAAGAAATTTGTGCTGTGCTTCGGCGTACAGCGCGAGCAGCAGCTTGTAGAAGAGCATCTTCACGTCGTCGATCGACGCGGCGTGACCGCGTATTTCGCGGGAGAGCGCCGTTATGAACGGGAATACCGCGCTGTTGCAGGTGTGGACAAGCGGTCCGAACTCGCGCACGAGCTTGTCGGTTGGCAAGGCTACGCCGGCGGGCTGCTCCTCGAAGATGACGGCACGGCTGTTACCTAGGAAGGAAACCTGCTTCACCGCCGTAAGCGCTGTTTGATAAGAGCGATGCAGCTGTGCGGTTCCTCTTACCGGCTGACTGATGCCTGCGAACAACAAATGCCCCGATGTCTCGCCGCATCGACCGGCGAAGTCCGCTTTAATCCGATCAGCGGAGGCGCGCAGATCGTTCAAGCCGAGCGCCGGAGTCAGCAGCAAGTGTGCCACAAGATGCGTGCCATCAATCGTGCCGGACAAATACGTAATTCGCTGCCTGCCGAATTCATGCGCGAGCGCGTCATCCAAGCAGGCGCGGAGCGTCGCCGCTTGTTCCGCGGAACTGTCCGGCGCAAAGCCAAGGCGCAGATCAAATAAAACGCTTACATAATTGCCGTCTGAAGGAAGCCCGAAGCCCGAGTCAGCCAGCAGACGGCTCATATTCTCTGTATCGGGGCTGCCTAGGGCAAGATGAACGGCATAATCCCGCTGCAGCATGCCAATGCTCGTCGTAAGCTTGGCTGCCGATTCCGCAAGACGCTGGAACTGCTCCGCTTCCTGCCGGCAAGTTTCGGTTACGCTGCCAATGCAGCCTTTCAGCTCAGCGACGCTGATCGGCTTCTCGATAAAACTAACGGCTTTCAACTGAATCGCCGCTTTCAGATATTCCTTGTCGGCGTAGCCGCTAATGAAGACGAACTTGCAGCGCGGCAATTCGGCCTGTACACGCTGCGCCAGTTCAATGCCCGTCATCGTCGGCATCCGGATGTCGGACAGTATAATATCCGGCTTGAACGCAAGCGCGGTTTCCAGTGCGGTATGGCCGTCATCGGCCTCGCGGATTTCGCCGATTCCGTAGTCCGTCCAAGGCAAACACATTTTGAGCCCGTCCCGGGTCCGTTTCTCATCATCTACAATCAATAGGTTGAGCAAGCAGCAGACAGCTCCTTCCGGCATCATTCTCGTAGATTCACCATAGCAGATTCGGCGCCAATGCCACAACCAGAACGTTAAGCAGACTATAGAATAGTGCACCAAATTATAAAACCGCATCCTATTGTAAGTGCTTTCACCCTCCTATAATCAGGGTATAGCCAGTAACAACGACCTAGTAACGGAGTGTGCATAGCCTATGGTCCGCAAACGAAACATGCTGTTCTATCTTGTCCAAAATCGTTCTTTCCTGTTGATGATTCTACCTGCGGTGCTGTTCTTCGTCATGTTCTCCTATTTGCCGATGGCGGGCATTATCGTTGCTTTCAAGAATTTCCGCTTCGACCGCGGCATCTTCTTCAGCGATTGGAACGGCATCAACAACTTCAAGTTCCTGTTCCTCTCGGGACAAATCTGGAATATTTTCAAAAACACGTTCTTCTACAACGTGGCCTTTATCGTAACGGGTACCGTGTTCCAGGTCGGGGTCGCGGTTCTGCTCTCCGAGCTATCATCGAAGTTCATGAGCCGATTCTCGCAAAGCTTGATGTTTCTGCCGTATTTCATCTCCTGGGTTATCGTGGGCGCTTTCTTCTACAACTTGTTCAACTTCGATTACGGTCTCGTGAACACGGCGTTGAAAGCACTCGGCTTCGACCCTGTAGATGTGTACAGCTCGCCAGGCATGTGGAAGTACATCCTCGTCTTCTTCAACAATTGGAAGTGGATCGGCTACGGCTCGGTGCTGTATCTTGGTGCCATACTCAGTGTTGACGAAGAGATGTATGAAGCGGCGGATATCGACGGCGCGAACGTGTTTCAGAAGATCTTCCGCATCACGCTGCCGAATATCGTACCGACGGTCATTATCATGGTGCTGCTGCAGGTCGGCAATATTTTCAGAGGGGATTTCGGAATGTTCTATCAGTTGGTCGGCAACAACGGCAATCTATACGATGCGACAGACATTATCGACACGTACGTGTTCCGAGCATTATCCCAAATGGGCGACATTCCGATGTCATCGGCTGCGGCTTGCGTCCAGTCCGTCCTGTGCTTCCTGACGATTAGCGTCGTCAATGGCATCGTCCGCAAATTCAGCAAAGAAAACGCCCTCTACTAAAGGAGAACGGGATATGAAAGCAATCCAAATCGATAAGCTGGCACTGAACATTGTCGCATATGTCGTCATCGCTGTTGTCGCTCTGCTGTGCGTTATTCCGTTCATCATGGTGCTTGCAGGCTCATTTACTTCTGAGAGTGCCGTCATGACCAACGGCTACGGCCTATGGCCATCCGTATTCTCGGTCGAGTCCTATCGTGCCATTCTGACCGATCCGACTTCCTTGCTGAAAGCATACGGCGTTACGCTGTTCATTACGATAGTGGGTACGGCCGCAGGCTTGTTCATCACTGCGATGACGGCATACGTGCTCTACCGCAAGGATTTCCGCTACCGCAACAAGTTCGCCTTCTTCTTCTATTTCACGACATTGTTCAACGGCGGACTCGTTGCCTATTATCTGATTATGTTGAAATATTATCATATGAAGGACAGCTTGCTGGCTCTAATCGTACCGCTGCTGCTGTCCCCGTATTATATTCTCATTATGCGGAATTTCCTGAAAGCGGTGCCGGATGCTATCCCGGAATCGGCAAAGGTCGACGGGGCAGGCGAATTCACGATCTTCACTCGGCTCTGCTTGCCGCTCATGAAGCCGGCGCTCGCGTCGATTGGCATGTTTATCGCGCTGGGGTATTGGAATGACTGGTATCAGGCGGCACTGTTCATTGACGATCAGAACAAGTTCCCGCTGCAATACATGCTGTACAAAATGATCACGAACATTGAATTCCTCTCTTACGCAGCTGGCAACAACGGCATTCCGACGGTCGAGCTGCCGCATGAAACCGTGAAGCTCGCAATGACCGTCGTCTCGATTGGGCCAGTCGTGCTCGTTTATCCTTTCGTGCAGAAGTATTTTGTCAAAGGGCTGACGGTTGGCGCAGTGAAAGGGTAGCAAGTAGAGCACAGTAAACACATGAAAGTATGGCTTCTGGTTAATACCGTATAGCGGATTAACATACAGCAGATTAGAATGAACGAACATGAGGAGGTCAATCGGATTGAAGACGCAGACCAAGAAAGCGATTATGATCGGAACGCTTGCGCTTATCCTCGGCACAACGATGACAGCTTGCGGATCGAACAGCAACAATGGATCGAACAATGCGGCAGGCAACAAGAGCGCGAGCAGTGGGGACAATACGAAGGGGACGGGAAATAACGCGGCCAGTGATGGCAACGCTTCCGCCGGTACGAATACAGCTTCGTCCGGCCCGGATATCTCGAAGCATGTGAAGCTGACATGGGCAGCGCTTGGCGACCCGCCGAAGGACTTCGACACGGTAAAAGCCAAATTGAACGAAATGACGAACAAGGATTTGAACGCGGACGTCGATTTCGTCTGGATCGGCTGGGGCGACCTGGACAGCAAATATCCGCTTATGCTCATGTCCGGCCAGAACGTCGACATGATTTACACAGCTGGCTGGCTCGGCTACAGCGACAATGCGAAGAAGGGCGCGTTCACGGAGCTGACGAAAGACATGCTGGACAAGTACGCGCCAAACGCCGAGCAGAAGCTGCCGCCTGAGGCGTGGGCGAATGCGACCGTCGATGGCAAAGTCATTGCAGTACCGCGTAACTACCTCGAGTATCAAGATGCGGGACTTGCGGTACGCGGCGACATTATGAGCAAGGCTGGCATTACGGCTCTGACGAATCTCGATGATGTTGAGAAGTACTTGGCAGCAGCTAAGGAAACGGATCCGAAGATCGTTCCGTTCAACACAGGCGCGTCCGTTGGCGACTACCCGCTGACATCGTTCATTACGAAGAAGGAATCGCTTGTTTCCGTTCCAGGCTTGCCAGCGAACATGTTCATGTTCGATCCGCTGGAAGCGAAGCCGCAAGTGAGCTCGTCCTTCGACAATCCGGATCTGCTAGCTGCTTATCCGAAGATTCGCGATATGTTCCAGAAAGGCTACATCAACAAGAACGTATTGAACAACAAGACGCCTTCCCGCGATTCCTTCCAGTCCGGTCAATCGGCACTCGCTGCATACGGCGATAACCAGTTCCGCGATTCGTTCAACAGCATCAATTCGGCGCATCCCGACTGGAATGTCTCGTTCCAATCGTTCTCGCCGGAAGGCCCGTTCATTAAGCTGGCTTACGATTCCGGAATGATGGCCATTCCATCTGCATCGAACAATAAAGAGCGCGCACTTATGTTTATGGATAAGTTCTTCAGCGATCCGAACTATTACATGCTCATGATCTACGGCATCGAAGGCAAGCACTGGGAGTATACGGCGGACAAATCGCAGATTGAGGTTCCTGCCGGCACGGATCCATCTCTCTATCCGAAATGGCAGTATCCATGGGGCTTCGGCGACTGGGTCGGCTTCAACAAGCCGTCCACGACCGATTACCCGGATTACGCGAAGCATGTCCAGTACATGGCAAGCGTAGCGAAGGACAATCCATACGCCAACTTCAAGCCGAACACGGATTCCATCAAGAACGAAATTGCAGCTTTGAATAATGTGTTCATCAAGTATGGCGGCGCGCTTGCTTACGGAGCAGTCGATCCGGACGAAGCACTGAAGAAAGCGGCGGCTGAGCTCAAGGCAGCTGGTTATGACAAAGTGAAGACAGAGATTCAGAAGCAACTCGACGCATTCACGCCAGGCTCGTAATTAGCATCACATACGCACAGACGACTAGGGGAACTGCTGATGACGAATCGACAGTTCCCTTTTCGTATAGCTTCAATGGAAGCGCATTCATAAAGGTTGGTATAGGGAAGGGGGGAGTTGGGCGGCGCTATAGGCGTCCGTGTAGAAGAGAGGAAAACATAGTACTTATTTTGAATCGGAGGTGTTTATGTTCATGGTCCATTCTATTCGAGCAAGGAAATTAAGCAAGAGCATGCTCGTCATGCTGGCAACGATGCTCCTGACCAGCTTGTTTACCTTCACGCAGCAAGCTTCGGCAGCCGTACCAAGCCCATGGCAGCAACAGGACATCGGTTCGGTCGGCGTAGCCGGCTCCGGTGATTATGCGTCGGGTACATACACCATCCAGGCGTCGGGCACGGATATCGCCGGGACGGCCGACCAATTCCGCTACGTCTATCAACCGCTTAGCGGTGATGGCACAATCGTGGCTCGCGTCGCATCCATCTCGAATACGAGCGCGTGGGCGAAGGGCGGCGTCATGATTCGCGAAGCGCTCACGACCGGCGCGAAGCATGTATCGACGGTCATGGAGTATGCCTCTACATCCGGGGCACAGATGGTCAGCCGCAGCACCGCTTCAGGCAGTACGGCAACCGTTACGCAAACAGGCGTCGCAGCGCCATATTGGGTGAAGCTTCAGCGTGCTGGCAACGTGTTCACCAGCTCGATATCGAGCAACGGCACGTCTTGGACGCAGATCGGCACGGTGACGGTCTCCATGTCATCGAGCGTGTACATTGGCCTCGCCGTATCCGGCCAGAACAACACCGTACTGAATACGACAACAATGGATAACGTCACGGTGACGGCAGGCAGCAGCCCGACTTTCGTAAAGGGCATCAATCTGAACGGCGCGGCGACGACGATCGACGGCAACAGCTGGATATCGTATTCGTCCGCACTGAGCAGCGGTCTGACGGTTTCCAACGCCTCGACGTTCAGCGGAACTTACTCCTTCGCGTTGAATCCAACGCCGGATACCAATACGCAGACGATGCTCCAATCCGCCTTGTACCGCAGCGGTCCTGCGAACGGGCAGGGCTTCTCGCTTAATCAGACCATTGCGAACGGCTCTTATCAGGTTTATCTATGGACGCTTGAGAATTACCAGAGCAATTTCCGTAATGAGGACGTGAAGCTCGAAGGCACGACGGCTGCCACGGGGATCGGCGATCTTGCGCTCGGCAGCTGGGCGAAGTACGGGCCGTATAACGTGACGGTCAGCGACGGCGTGCTGAACATCGACATCTTGCGCTCGACCAAGGGCGATCCACAGCTCGCAGGCTTAGCCATCTTCTCGACGGGCGGCGGCACGGTTACTCCGCCAACCAACCGCAGCGGCTTGCCTTGGAAGTCCGGCGTATACCGCACGACGAACGATCAGGCTAATTGGACAGCGATTCAGAACTTCGAATCGTGGCGCGGACGGCTCGCGGACATTACGACTAACTTCCCGTACCGCTATTCGTGGGACATCATGACGGTGAGCGGAGCTTTCTTGAACGGCTGGCAGAACGCGCCATGGACGCCGACGTATGCCATGCCGATGTTCCCTGAGAACATTGGCGCGACATTCTCCGCCTGCGCGGCCGGCAATTACAACAGCAACTGGACGACCTTCGCGCAGAATCTTGTCAGTCACGGCCAAGGCGGCGCGATCATCCGTCTCGGCTGGGAGTTTAACGGCGACTGGTTCGCTCACTCCGTCACGACGGCGAACATGACCGATTGGAAAGGCTGCTTCCGTCAAGTCGCGTCTACTATTAAAGCGACTGCGCCGAACGTCAAGATTGACTGGAACGTCAACCGCGGACACGGCTTGAAGGCAGCAGGCGGTGCAGACCCGGCGCTCGTCTATCCGGGTGATGATGTTGTCGATTACATCGGCGTGGATAGCTACGATCAATGGCCGCCGGTGTTCGATGATGCTACGTTCACGAACAGCCATATAGGCGGGGCATACGGCCTGCAGCACTGGATTGATTTTGCGGTAGCGCATGGGAAGAAATTCAGCGTGCCGGAGTGGGGCCTCTACCACGGTGCAGCGCCTAACTATGGGAACGACAATCCGTTCTACATTGAGAAAATGTGGTCGTTCTTCAACAGCCTTGGCTCTACGCTCGCCTATGAAGCTTACTACGACGAGGATGTGCTGACGAAAGGCAATCTCTCGTACGGCAGCAACAATCCGAACAGCGCGCCGGTGTACAACTCGCATTGGTAATAGAATAGCCGGGATACGCCTCTCTATAGAGGTGTATCCCGGCTATCTTCATTGCTTCTGCGAACCCTCGATATGACCGTCCATCGCGCTCATTGCCTGCTCGAGTGCACCTGACAGATCACCTGCAAACCGCTCAATGACTTGAAGCTCCACAGTGCTATAAGGCACAATAAACTGCTGGAATTCTTCCTCCGCCATCTTGTCGTACTCAGCATAAGACTGATATACCTTCTGCCCTTCGGAAGTAAGACGGTAATGGACCTCTTTGAGATTCCCTTCAATGGTTACCCGCTCAATCCAACCACGAGATTTCAGTTTGGCACATATCTTGGTAATCGCGCCTTTGGTCAATTCCAGCTGAGCCGCAAGACCTGTCACATTAATGGACTCGGCAAGACCGACTTGCATGACGAGATGAACCTCTGCCCCCGTTAAGTCACTCGTCGTATTCGAGGCGCCCGATTGCTTCGCAAGAGCAAGCATCAGCTTCTGCTCCTTCGTATGATAATCTTCGATTACATGGAACAGCTTCTGAAGCCTCACATAAAGCTGTTTCTTCGCTTGCTCGTCCATCTAGCAGCTTCCTTTCTAGCACACGAATCCTTATTCGAGTCCTCTCCTGCCCGGCATCCAGAAAGGCTTCGTCTTCACCTGTCCGGCTTCCCACTGCAGCTCTTTCTTGAAGTAACGATGCAGCTCCGCGCATACCCTTCCGTCGCCGCCGACATAGACCATGCCTTTGCCCTTCGCCTGCTGCACGATCGGGCGGAGCTGTTCAATGAGCTGCTGGCTCGGATTCAGAGGCAGCTTGCTGAAGGAGAGCGGCGTACTCCCGCCCAGATCAGCGAAGAAGTCCTTCTCGTTATCCGCGTAGATGAAGCTGTGCACCTGCTTCTGAGCAGGCAGATGTCGCCGAATTTCGTACAGGTGAGCCAGCGCAGAGATATCACCGATCAGAATATAATAGTCGCTGCTGTCGCCTTCATTCACAGTAAATCTACCCTTTGGCCCAGAGTAGTAGACCGCGTCTCCGACGTTCACGCGTTCCGCCCAGCTAGCACCAGCACCAGCAGAGAATGTGCTGACAGCCATATCTATCGTCCGCGCCGTGGCATCGTAGTTCCAGACCGAGTAGGTTCGAATCATGTCCATGAATTTGGCATCTTGATCGAGGCCAACGAGGACGCGTAGAAACTCGCCGGGCGTATAAGCAAATTCCTTCGTACCCTTCAGTTGCATGGAGATTAGATACGTATGCTCGGCGATTTGCTTCTTCTGCACGACAACAGCCTCGTGTGAGAAACGTTTAGCCATATTTTCAATAAATCCCATGGGGGATCAACTCCTCGTCGTATTATTGTTTCCTAGGAAATAATATAGCATGCATGATGAATAGCGACAATGGAAGAAAAAAGCCGGAGCTGCCTTTACGAATAAAGGTACCCCGGCCCTGATAGGCTGCGCATGATTAGAATAGTCCAAACCGTTTCTTGCAGCTGTTCTTGCGATCTACATCAATAATATCGGTAACGCCTATTTTCGAGAGCTTATCGAGCAATGCATCGGCGCCATGCTTCAGCTTATAGTCCATTTCTTCCGTATACAGCGGGATCAAATTAAAGAAATGCACCTCTTTCTCAGGTGAGAAGGGGAGTGTGAAAAATTCATTTATCTCTTTGATCGTAGCAGGAACATAGAGCATCATTCCAGTAAGCTTGGTGTTAGCGGCATAGCGCTCAGCTGGATTGCCGTTTGGAATTGTGTGCGCCGCGTACAACCAGGTTTGATGTTCATGTGGCAGCCGTGCTAAAGTTTTCAAGCTGCGTACAGGCCAATAGTTCTCTTCCTTGCGAAACCCTTCCTCGGACACATCCCAATCAGGCGGCAGACAGATCATTAACTCGGCATAACGATATGCTTCGGCTCCTGCTGGAACAGTCATCGGTTTGTCGCTCATCCCACAAGTAACAAGTGTGTAGAAGTTGCGCTCTTTCGTTGGCGCTATAATAAGAATATCGATATGGACCAGGTCGGAGACCACCTCATGAAACACGGTTTGAACGGGTCCAATATGTTTCTCGACATGCTCGGTGATTCGGTCGATCGTATCTTCATTTCCGTGTGCGGGTACAAGTTCACGTTCTTTGGCATCGTGACGATAGATGGGCTGCCCCGAAGGGGATACTTCTTGTTTACTCATAATAAGCCTCCCAAAGTAGAAAATATGATAGCTAGCTCTTCACTAAACTCGCCCAAGACGTCACGCGGTTGCGTCCGCCTGTCTTGGAGGCGTAGAGCGCTTGATCGGCCTTGTCGATCAGCGACTTGTCGGTATCTCCAGCGGCTACGGTGGATACGCCGATGCTGATCGTAATGCGCTGCTCGCCGCATGGCGTGGCAGCAGCTGCCTTGCATATCCGCTCGGCCATGCGGAGCGCTTCTTCGTCGGCCACTCCTGGCACGATAATCACGAATTCCTCGCCGCCGTACCTTGCAACGATATCTTCCTCGCGCGATTGCGATTTCAGCAGCTGCGCTAGGCTCGCCAGCACCAAGTCGCCGACAGGATGTCCATACGTGTCGTTAATCGACTTGAAATGATCAATATCGACGATGAACAGGGAGAACACCGTCTGTGTTCGCTCGAATAGCGCGATATTCATCTGCAGACTTTCACCGAAGAACCGCCGGTTCCGAAGCCCAGTCAGAGGATCTGTCGAAGCCAGTGCCTCAAGTCGGTCGTTGAGCTCCAGCAGCTCCTGCTGCTTGATCTCGTATTCGGCATGCAGCCGCTCAAGCTCCAGGTTCGCTTGATGCGTCGCCTGATAGAGCTCCTCTAGCTTAGCTTTGGTCTGAAGCACATCCTTCTCATGCTCGATCCGCTTCGTCATCTCCAGTACAACGCAGTCGATAACCTGCTCTCCATCCCGTTCCTGCCGAACCCCGTTCAGAAGCACTGGCACATCCCTTTCATCGATCGTTCGGATGGAGAAATACATCTCGTTGACATGCCCGTACAATTGGATAAACGGATAGAAATACGTATGGAAGAACAGCTTATTCGTCACGGACATGACGGATTCGATATGCCGGCCGGTCAGCTCATCCCGTTCATAACCGAGCATACGCAGCATCGTGGCGTTCACCGATTGCAGAATACCGGCGCTGGATATTGAGAAATAACCGCAAGGGGCGTAGTTTAGCTTTGCGTCCATCTTGGCACCGCCTCTCTCAAGCAGCGTCTACACGCTGGTCAAATATTGCTGGATCATGCTTGTCGTTTCAATTGGATGGCTCAGATGCGGATAATGGCCTCTCGCTTCCAGTTGCAGCAGGGTGCTGTTCGTCAGATGGGCATGCAAATAGTTGCCGACCTCGATAGGCGCGATGCTGTCATGCGAGCATTGTAGAATTAAAGCAGGAATGGTCGATTGCGACAGCGCTTCGCGGTAATCGCACAGGAAGGTTACTTCCGCGAATTGCCTCGCAATATGCGGATCTCTCGAGCAGAAGCTCTGCTGAAGCTCGTCCGTCAGCTCCTTGCGGTCCGCATTCTGCATGGCGACGGGGGCCATGTAGCTGGCCCAGCCGATGAAGTTCATCTGCATCATCTGGAGGAGCTCTTCGATGTCGCGCCGATCGAAACCGCCGTAATATTCGGGAAGGTCGTTCATATATCGCGGAGATGAGCCCACCATGATGAGCCTTGCAAAAGAAGCCGGGTTGCGATTCGAAGCCAGCATCCCGATCATGCCACTTACCGAGTGACCGACGAAGATGACATCGCGCAGCTGAAGCGTCTCGATGATGTCCAGCACATCCTGTGCATAGCCTTGGAGATCGTTATATTTATCTGGATTATAGCAGTCAATATGGGAGTTGCCCGAGCCAACATAGTCGAATAGGATGACGCGGTAGTCCTCTTCAAAGTGAGGGACCAGGTGACGCCACATCGTCTGATCGCAGCCGAAGCCGTGAGCGAAGATGATCGGCTGCTCGCCTTTGCCTGATAGATGCACATTGTTGCGTGCTAGGACGTCGTTTGTCATAGGAAGTACCTCACCCTCGAATAAATAAATAAGCATTTCCTGTATTTAGGGGATGCTTATCGTTATTATACCTGATTGGCGCTGCTAGGGAATGTCCAATCTACGAAAAATGACGAGTATAGTCGAATGAAAGAAAGCATCCGTTTGAGATTACGAAGGACGGCCAAGCTAAAGTGCTGCACCTCTGGGCGCATAGGCGAGTATCTTAGTGTGATACCACTAGCGAAGGAGATATGGGCATGGGATTTTTCGTAAAAGCAGAGAAGAATGTGAACATATACGTAGAAGACATTAACCCGGAAGGCGAGAAAACGATTCTATTCATTCACGGCTGGCCGCTGAACCATCTTCAGTACGAGTACCAATACAATGTGCTTCCAGGTGTTGGATTCAGGTGCGTCGGCTTGGACTGGCGGGGATTCGGCGAATCGGACCGTCCATTCCACGGCTACAATTACGACAGGCTGGCGGATGATGTTCGCGCAGTTGTGGATGCGCTGCAGTTGAAAGATGTGGTACTCGTCGGGCACTCCACAGGAGGCGCGATCGCCATTCGGTACATGGCGCGACATCAAGGCCATGGCGTATGCAAGCTTGTGCTTCTCGATGCAGCTGCGCCGGACAGCGTGCCGAAGGATATTGCGAATAAGTTTATTACCGATTCGCTGAACGATCGTCCGAAGATGCTTCGGGACGTTACGGATTTGTTCTTCTTCCAATACCAGAGCGGGCCGATGACGGAGTGGTTCTCCCAGCTCGGGCTTGTCGCTGCGGGCTACTCGACAGCGGCGATTATGGCGATGCTGCGGGATGAGAATGTGAGCAGCGATCTAAGCAAGATTCATGTGCCAACGCTTATCGTCCACGGTACTCATGATAAAATCGTGCCGTTCAGCCAAGGGGAGAAGACGCATAGCATGATTGCGAATTCGCAGTTCGTACCGTTCGAATTTAGCGGACACGGTGCTTTTATAGAGGAACGTGACAGGCTGAACCAGCTGCTAATCAAGTTTATTGGCGAGCAGTGAGCTTGCAAGACAGTATGCAAATATACAGAAGCTGCAAGTTCTCGAGAGGGAACCTGCAGCTTTTGTCGTTTATACCGAATTGGACAACTGGGGAAATTTTGCTCATGAATTAATTGACAATGATAATCATTATCAATTAATATGAGTGATGAGAACCGGAATGGGGAGTGTTAGCGGTGGCGAATATACTCATGATCTATGCCAGCATGACTGGCAATACAGAAGATATGGCAGACCTGATTGCAGAAGGAATTCGAGATGTTGGCGGGGTGATTACGATCCAGATGGTGATGGACACTTCGGCGGCGTCGCTAGCAGATTATGATGGTGTTATTCTCGGTGCGTATACATGGGGAGACGGGGAGCTGCCGGATGAGTTTCTTGGCTTCTATGAAGAGATGGATCAGCTGCAGCTTACCGGCGTGAAAGCCGCTGTATTCGGCTCATGCGATTCTAGATATTCCGAGTATGGAGCGGCAGTTGATCTGTTAATGGACAAATTAAAGCAGATCGGCGCCGACGTCGTGCTGAACGGACTTAAGATAGAATTTGCGCCAAGTGGAGATGAGCGAGAGGTGTGCAAGTATTTCGGGCGTCAATTCGCTGCATGCTTCGCGCAGGAAGGAAAGGTGCATTAACATGGGCTTACTTTATCAGATTTACATATCCCGAACTGAGAACGCGGATCAAATCAATGTAGCAGAGACTTTAGAGGATAGGGAGCTCGAGCTGGAGCAGATGGAGCCTCCTCAGTTGATCGATCTGTTGAAAAAGTTAAAAATGGAATAATTTAGAGTGGTCGATAACCGATTGCAGGGAGCATAATGGAAATTCATTGTTGGGTATAGTAATGGCGGTAGCGAATGCCGACTTATATCCAATCAAGGAAGGTGCTTACTGTATGGAGGAGAATTACCGCGCTCAACGGCCGAGAGGAAGAAATCCGCTTGCATCGGCTGCTAAATGGTTAGGAATCGTAGTGCTTGCACTTACCGTCATGGTGAGCATGCCGGATGTTGGCTCAGCGATTGGCAAAGGCGCTCGCGGGCCGGATGTGTACGTCATCCAAGGGATGCTGAAGTCGCTTGGTAGTTATGCAGGCCCGATTAATGGGGTCTACAATACGAGTACAGTTCGCGGCGTCAAGTATTATCAGAAGACGCATGGTTTGCCGGTGACGGGTAATGTCGACAAGCGCACGATGAAGTCGATGGTCTATGCCTATGAGAGCAAGAAGTCCGGAGCGAAGGCGCAGATGCGCGCGAAGAGCAGAGGACAGGCGAAGAATCTAGGACGAGGTAAAGGCGCTGGCGGAGGTCGTGGCGCAGGTAAAGGCGGAGGCTTTGGCGGCGGAGCAGGAAGCGGTCAAGGTGCAGGCCAAGGCGGCGGAGCGGGAGGCGGTCAAGGCGGAGGCAATGGCGGCGGAGCAGGAGGCGGCCAAGGCGGAGGCAATGGCGGCGGAGCAGGAGGCGGTCAAGGCGAAGGCAATGGCGGCGGAGCAGGAGGCGGCCAGGGCGGAGGCTTTGAAGGCGGCAAAGGCGGAAGCCAAGGCGGCGGCACAGAAGACAACCAAGGCGGCAAAAGCGACCAAGGTGGCAAAAGCGATCAAGGCAAAGGCGGAAGCCAAGGTGGCGGCAATGGATCGGGCAATAACGCTCCAGGAAACAATGCTCCAGGAAACAACGCACCAGGAAACAACGCGCCAGGTGAAAATGCACCTGCACCGCAGGAGAATGCAGAAGGCAGAGGACGCTAATCACCTCATAATAAAGAGAGAGGACCAGGCCATTCATGGCCTGGTTCTTCTTTTGTAGAATTGCGATGTCATGTTCGCTTACTGAATGATTGTCTGTTTAACTGCTGCCGTAGCTTGCGGCGCATGTTTACGGATGAGGGCGATCTGGCCTGCATGGATGCCGGTATGATAGATGGCGCGGCCGAGCGCTTCGCGCGGTGTTGACGGTCCGATCTTCGAAGTGATCTCGATGTCCCATAGGTCTTCCGGAAGCTCGCTCATTGCCTCCGTAAGATAGGCATCAGCCGCTGCGGAGAAGGCGATTGACGCTTCGAGCCGGAACGCCTCAGGATCATGGTGATCGGTTTTACCGCTTGCCAGATATGTAATGTCTTCTGGTACGCTGCGACCGAAGAACCAATCGGCGAACATGTACTCGACCTCCGCATTATGGCGAATCATATGCGTAATTTTAGCCGATTCCGGCGTCATTGCCATGTGGAGCTCTTCTTCGTTCAAGCTTTCCACCATCTTCTGAAAGCGATCGCGGACAACCCGCCAGATCGGCAGCACAGCTTCATAATTCATCGTACATACACTCCCTTCTGTTATTTATCTTTGCGGTCAACGACGACATGCTCGAATCGCTCGCCGGACAGATCGACATCGAACGCCTGGCCGAATCCAACGACGTAGCGGCCGCTTGATGGCGTCAGCTCGAACAGCGAGAAGTCGAGCCCGCGCAGCATACCCATCATTTTGTCGCCAAACCGTTCATCGAACATAGCGAAGATCTCCTCGTACCCTTCGTTGCCAAGATTCTGCGACTCGCACACCCAGCGCGCACGTTCACGGGCGAACACATTCGGCGAAGCGGATTCATCGCCGATGAGCATGACATGGATATGTGCATTGTTCTCGACATAACGGTAATGGTCCGAAATACGGCTAATATAGATATAGAGCTTGCCTTCTGTCTGGACGAATGGCGCGTAGCTGACGAATGGCACGCCTTGCTCGTCCTGCGAACTGATTACAAGCGATTTGCGGCTATTTACGAACGATATATACCGTTCTTTGAGCTCCTCGGTATTCGGTTGGTTCAAAAATAGTTCCCCCTCGGCCTATTCTAATTAATATTGATAATCATTATCAATAAGACCAGCTTCATCATCATAACCTACCGAAATAGGGAATTCAAGGGTTATTTAAAGGTCATGGACGGTACACCAACCATCCTTTACAATGGGAAGATTAGATGCCCGAATTGGATTGTGAGGTACCGATGAGCGAACGACAACCTACTCAGAAGCTGCGCGCTTCACAGAATCCCTATGTATTAATGCCGATTCTCCTGCTGCTTTGGGGTTCGGTCGCTGCAGTCAGCAAGCTTGTGCTGGGGCAGCTGGACAGCTATCAGCTGTTATTTTATATGAATGGCGTCGGAGTGGTGTCCTTCTTCGTCATTGCCCTGTTCCGCCGAGGCAAACTGCAGGCGTTGGCATCATGGACGAAGAGGCAGCTGCTGCTCCTGACGGCATGCGGAATATTCGTGTTCCTGTATGACTTTCTATATTTGGAGGCACTCACCCGTGTTCCGGCTGTGGAAGCTTCAATGCTGAATTACTTGTTCCCGATCTTCATCGTGCTCTTCGCTATTCCGTTTCATCAAGAGCGGATGAACAGGTACAAGCTGATTGCTGTACTGATGGGCTTCATGGGGACCGTGCTGCTCACGACCAAAGGCGATTTCACCACGCTCCGGTTCACGAATTTGACGGGAGATCTGCTGGCGGTGCTGGCCGCGGTCAGTTGGGGGCTATTCACGAATCTGGTAAAAATCAATAAGCAGGACATGCTCTTGAGTACATTATTCATGACGGTCGTCTCCTTCGTGCTGTCAGCATGCGGCATGTTCGTCCTCTCCGAGCCGGCGCTTCCTCGCCTAGAGGATTTCGCAGGTGTGTTCTGGCTCAGCATGTGCAACATTGTGCTTGGATTCTTCCTCTACATTCAGGCGCTTCGCTATTCCACGGCATCGCTCGTTGCGAGCTTCACCTTCTTCACGCCTTTCATTACGCTGCTCTTTATTATGCTGCTTCTCGGGGAGAGACTTAGCGCCATCGATGGCGTTGCAGCGCTGCTGATTCTATCCGGCGTACCCATCCAGCGGCTTGGTCAAAGACTAAACGGCGGCAGGGCAAGGGCGGAAAAGGAAGAGCGGTTGAGCTGAAAGCAATCTGTTAGCAATCTTTAGCAATCTGAAAGCAATGTGTCTCGAGTCGAATCGTTGCGTGTTGCAGCACCGATAATAAGAAGCCCCGCCTTCTCGATGAAGGCGGGGCTTCTTCATGCTGCTTCTTACTTAACGGTGGCAGGATTGATCTGGAAGGACATCGTGTTCACCGGAACAACAGCTCCGTCTACGATATCAAATACATGCCAGAGTGTTCCTGGCGTATGGGTTGGAACGGAGAAGGTGTTCAGAAGTTTCGAGCCTTTATATACCGTTACCTTGGCCTCGGAACCGGACATTGCAGCGCTGGTGCTGGAGAATCTGTAGGTGAAATCATGAACCGAGTAGTGGTAGGTGCCATCTTGAATGTTTGTAATCGTAATGGTTTCCGGTCCGTGGCTGGACTTGTCGTCAGCATCGAGAGCGACGCTCGATGTTCCTTTGACAAACTGCTTGTTAGCCGTAGGATAGAAGACGTGGAATCGGTCTGCGGCTGAGCTTGGACCTGTAAGATGGGAATCAAGGTCGGCCGGGTTGCCGTTCCAAGTGAGGATCACGCGGATCTCATTATCCGCAAGAATTGGCGTAACGGTCCCATTCTGTTTGCCCGTTGTCACGCCGGCGTTAGAGACAGCAAGCAGCTGGCCAGTGACATAGCCTGTCCCAGCAATCGTCGCCGTGTAGCTGCCTACCGGCAGACTCACGGAGTAGTTGCCGGAATCATTAGTCGTCGCCGAGCCGACAATTGTACCGTCTACAACATTAGAGCCGCTGCGGAATTCCAGCTTCAGGTTCGGCACGGTTTTGCCTGTGAGGGCATTCGTAATAGTACCTTCCACGGTGCCGCTGGTTTGAGAATGCGATGTGGATCCATTCTTCACATTATTCGAGTCATTGTCGATAATGGATACCCATGCTAATTCTGGACGAATAATGGTGGCGCCGCCGGTCGGGTTTCTCAAGTTCAACTTGAACATCTCTGTCCCTTCGACCAACGAGTCATCCACGATAGGCACTTCCAAGGTTTGCTCTGTGACACCGTCACCGAATGTCAACGTGCCATACACGTGGTCATAGTCTACGCCTTGGGTGGCGGAATTGCCGCAGTTGCAGTAGTCGACTGTGACATTGCCGTCGCTGCCACCAGTGCGCAGCACTTTGACCGTTAACATACCTGCACCCTCGTTCACGGTGTACGAGTCATGCTGGAGCTTGAGTTGGCCGGGTTTCAGCGGGCTTTCTGCCGAAACAAGCTGCGGCAGCAGCATCATCAACATGAGTAAGCCAGCTAGTACAACAAACGTGCTGCGTTTCATCTTGAGGCTCAATTTATTTTTCCTCCTCCAAAAATATACAATATGTATCATTATTAATATTATGATACGATACGTATAGTGTCAATGAGCATTTTCTTCGTTTCTCGACATAGAAAAAACGCTCCGATATGGAGCGCTCCAAGAAAGCGTCAGCGACAAGCTATTGCAAAATAATGCTCGAAAAACCGCTCGCGATCGACTGTGGCTGCAATCTCGTCACCGCCGGAACTTGGCTGGAAAGCCATAGCGCCGAGAGTCTCGGTAGTGGTGTAATCAACCGTAATGGACCCGTTCTGCTGATAGGAACATAGCTGAGGCTCGAACAAACAAGCTGCCGCGAGCGGGTCGTGGAAGGTCATCGCATGGCTCGCAAGCCAAGGCGAACCGAAGTCGCCCACCGCACGCATCACGTCTCCTTGGCCTCGGGTAAACAGATCCGGGCGCTCTTCCTGCTTCAGCACAAGTTGGCTGGTCACATTCAGCCCGAACGTTCGGCGAATCGGCACATCGGCATCATATACAATGGCGCAAGCATGCGGGTCGAGCCACGAGTTCCAATTGCCCATCGGCATATCTGGACTGGCTTCGAGCGGGGCGGAGAATACGCCGCCCATAATATGCAGCTTCTTGATCAGCTTCGGAATGTCCGGATCGAGCCGGAACAATAGCGCGATGTTGGTCAAATGTCCGACTGCGAGCAGCGATATCTCGTGCGGGTGTTCGCGGATGACGCGGCGCATGGCATCGACGGCTTGGTCTTTCTTGGTGATCAGTCGGTGAGGCCAGTCCGGCAATCGGGAAGCGCCGTCTGGCGTCGGATAGATGCTGCTGGGCAGCAGCTGCCGGTCAGCGCCCGCATAGATCGGGATGTTCCGGCGCCCGGCTGCTTGGCAGATTGCATCGGCAACCATGGCTCGCCGCTCAGCTTCACCGCCAACGGTCGAGATGCCGATTAGCTCGCAGGCAGGCTGCTGAAGCAGGTAAGCGAGGCATAAGGCGTCATCAATATCGCCGCCGATGTCGGTGTCGAGCCATACTTTTTTAATGGATGAGGATGAGGATAATGTCATTGCAGATGCCTCCTTCTACTTGGCATTCTTGGCATCAGGTAAGGGTAAAGCAGCACAAGCCCGCCTATATAGAGCGCGAGGGCGAAGACGGCTGGAGACAGATGGACGAAGTCGGTGTAGCCGATATGCATATGGACCGAGAATGCGGCGATGAAGGCTGGCGAACCACCGAGCAGGTAGGTCCACCACAACCACCTCTGACCTTGCTGCAGCCCCCACAATGACATCATCAGCAGCGCGAGCGCATCGGAGAACAGTGCTCCGCCGAAGCCTGCCCTGTCATGAGCAATGAGCGGCACGAGATGCGGATTCACCGCCTGCAGCTGAGCGGCGGTGGTTCCCATAAAGCTAAGGTCCTGCGGTACGAATACAGTCGTAATGCCATACCCGGAGATTGTAATACTGCCAATGACGAGCGCGAATCCGAGCACGACCATGCAGCACTGTCCCCACATGGCTCGCCGCCAAACAGCGTCATTCCTGACATTGACCGGTCCCCGGAAGGGCTGGTCGGGATTCCGGCGCATACTGAGCAGAAACATCGGCAACAGCAGTATGGCGACCAAGCCATGCAGTGGATCGAAGTAGCCATAGCCAAGATAGAGGAAGAAGCTTAAGAAGCCGACCGTACAAGAGACCAGCAGTGCCATGCGCGCCCAGTGCAAGCTGTATTGCAGCCCGTAACGCCCCAGTTGATAATAAATGACGCCAATCGAGATCATCGTTCCGGCTAGCGTAATTCGGTCATGCGACATGAAATGCAGCAAACGGTGGTTGATGTGATGGATGGCGTCTCGCTTCATGCCGAGGAAAGCTTCGTCATAAGGGAGCAGCACAGTGGTAGCTGCGATCATCCATGCGAGCAGGCCGCCGAAGATCATGCCGATACCGAGCAGGCACATCCAGCCCCAATGCCGCCAGAAAGACACAGGCTCGGGTGCTGGAAGCAGCTTCGCCTTCTCATGTACAATCGCTTCATTGACGCGCTTCGGCAGTCCCGGTCCGGCAAAAACAAATCCGGCATGGAGCATAACGTAGGAAGCACCTGCAGCTATTGCGTCAAGCGCATCCTGCGGCTCATAGATGCCGGCAGCGGCGATCAGCGGGAAGTCTGCGTCAGGGCGGCTCGTCAGTTCTCGGATCAGCTTCAGCTTCGCGAGGCATGTTTGCCGGTCAAGCGGGTCGAGTACGAGCTCGCCTGTATCGCCAGAGTCCGACGCGACCGTTCGTGCTTCGCCAATGGCCGCGCCTGTCCATGAGGCTAACTCGATCGCTTGTAGGACCTTTAGCAAGGCAGCTTCCTCGGCGGCATGCGGGATATATAGAAACAGGAGCGCTCCGCTAAGAGCTTCATCCGCGCGCGTATAGGTGCGAAGCTGCTCCAGCAGCCATGCGGCTCCTTGCGGATCAAGCGGCTGCTGCAGCGCATCCACGAAGAAACCGGCTGCGCCAGCTTGCCGCAGCTGCCGCATTATAGGCAGCAGCTGCGAGAGCGCCAGCTCCGGCGCGCTTCCCGGCAGCGGCGTTAGCCGCACGAGCTGCGCCAGCGCGTGCCCCGGCTTCGCGAGGCGGGCGACAGCCGCGGCGACGCCCGCGTTCTGCGCATACGCCGGATAGACGATGCGCTCGCTCGCGGCATCGAGCATAATCGGCGCAGCGACGGCGCTGGCCGTTGGTTCTGCGGCAGCCCGGGCCACAGGCTCGGCCATTACCGGGCCGAGCTCAATAAAGCCAATGCCGAACTGCGCCATCGCCCGGTGCGCGGTTCCGGCTGGATCGACGCTGCCCGCGAGGCCAACGGGCGTTGGTAGCTCTACGCCGTCAATGCTGCTGCGCAGCAAAGGGGACGGCTCCATATGTCCAAGCGTACGAATGACGAAGGAGCCAAGCGGCAGGCGGCTGAGTGTGCCGATCGCGCCAAGCGTCAGCGCGCGCGCCGTCCGCCCGGGCAAACGAAACAGGAGGGGGCGGAATAACGTTTGATAAGACCAATCCGGCATAGATGGTGTCCCTCCCTTGCTGTGAACAGGTCATTTTGTACTTGTAGTATAGCAAAAGAGTCCGCCTACATTTACATATTTTTTCCTTCCATTGAAGAAGTTACTGCCTCGAAAATTGCACCCTCAGCCTCACCAAGCCGCCGAAATCGGCAGTTTCCACATCTGAGAGTGCGAAAACTGCACTCTCAGAGCAGAAATTTGCCGATTCCCAAGCTGAGAGTTCGAAAATTACACTCTCAGCGTCGCCAAACCGCCGAAATCGGCAGTTTCCATATCTGAGAGTGCGAAAACTGCACTCTCAGAGCAGAAACCGACTGATTCCCAAGCTGAGAGTTCGAATATTTGACTCTCAGCCTTACCAAACCGCCGAAATCGGCAGTTTCCACATCTGAGAGTGCAAAAACTGCACTCTCTCTCAGAGCAGAAATCGACCGATTCTCAAGCTGAGAGCTCGAAAATTGCACTCTCAGCCCCGCCGCCCCTGTCCTGTGAAAATCCTCGCACAAACAAAACGTCCGTTCCGACTGCCTGATTCTAATCGGGCAGTCGAAACGGACGTTATTCAAACACTAACTAACTATATTATCCTTCTACGTGAAGCTCATCGCCCGGAGCCATTACTTTCCCTTTCAAACCACGAGCTTCGAGTTGGCTGACGAACTGCTCGGCATCCTGGTTAATGAGCGAGAATGTGCTGTGATGGATCGGCACGACCAGCTTCGCGTTATACCACTCCGCAGCTTGCAGAGCATCCTCCGGTCCCATCGTGTAATGGTCGCCGATCGGCACGAAGGCGACATCAATCTTGTGACGGTCGCCAATCAGCTTCATATCGCCGAAGAGCGACGTGTCGCCGGCATGGAGAATCGTAAGCCCTTCGGCAAAGACGAGGAAACCTGCTGGCATGCCTGCGTACAGAATCTGCTTGTTGGCCTCATCGACGATACCGGAGCTGTGGAAGGCTTGGACCATCTTCGCTTTAGCAAATCCGAGATCGACGGTTCCGCCCATGTTCATGCCAATGGTCTTCGCGCCTTGCCAAGACATATACGTGGCAAGCTCAACAATCGCGACAACCGGAGCATCGTTCGCAGTTGCAATTGGCGCGGCATCCCCGATATGATCGCCATGCGCGTGCGTCAGCAGGACAGCGTCGGTCTTGATCGAATCTGCCGAAAGCACGGCGACCGGATTGCCAGTTAAGAAGGGATCAATAATGAGCGATTTGTCCCCGGTTTGAATTTGAATGCAAGCATGGCCATGATAAGTGATTTTCACAAGTAATCGACTCCTTAGGGAGAATTGGGCACTTCTTAAGTGTGCCAGAATATGGAGCCGGAATCAATTTGGGCTATAATAGCTATGTTATGTTTCATTGATCAAAGGAGGAGAGAAGAAGATGGCGCTTGAAGTCGAACGCAAATTTCTGCTGCCTGTCTACCCGGAGGCGCTTGTTCAATCGGGTGAGCTTGTCATTCTATCGGAGCAGCGTATTGAACAGACCTATCTCGCAATAGCGGATGGCCAGGAGCTGCGGGTGCGCCGAATTGTGGATTTGGCGACGGATACCGTGCATTTCACGCATACGTTCAAATCCGGCGGCGGACTCGTTCGGGAAGAGATTGAATATGACATTTCGCAAGGGCTCTATGAGCAAGTCATGCAAGCCCTTCAAGCCATACCGCTGACGAAGAACCGCATTACGGCACGCTGGGGAGATACCACGGTCGAAATCGACATCTATGACCAGATTCAACTAACGGTGCTGGAGGTTGAATTCGAGTCCGAAGCGGAAGCGCTGGCGTTCACGCCGCCGGGCTGGTTCGGGCCAGATATAAGTACGGCAAAGGAATACAGTAATAAGAAAGTGTGGCGTGATCTGCAGACAAGGAGGCAGAGCTGATGGAGCAACAGCATATTCTCGAAGCGGCGGAGCAGCTCGCCCGAGCTGAGCTTGGAGGCGACACATCAGGCCATGATTGGTGGCATGTCCATCGCGTCGCGCGAATGGCGGAGCGGCTTGCGAAGGAGGAAGGCGCGAACGTGTTCCTATGCGTTCTCGCCGCGCTGCTCCATGACGTTGCGGATGAGAAGCTGAATCCGTCGAAGGAGGCGGGACTTCATAAAGTGAGCAGCTGGCTGAATGGACAAGTGCTAAGTGAGACTGACAGCACGCATGTGATGGAGATTATCTCGAACATGTCCTACAATGCCGGCAAGAACCCGCCAATGCGGACGATTGAAGGCCAAGTCGTGCAGGATGCGGACCGGCTCGATGCAATCGGAGCCATCGCCATTGCGCGCTGCTTCACCTATGCCGGCTGGAAGGGTGATTCCATGTATGATCCTGCCCTCGCCCCGCGCGATGAAATGACGCCGAAGGAGTACCGCGAAGGAAGAAATACGGCGATAAATCATTTCTATGAGAAGCTGCTGAAGCTGAAGGATCGTATCAATACGCCAGCTGCGAAGCGAATTGCAGAGGAGCGCCATAAGTATATGGAGGCGTATCTTGCGCAGTTCATGCAGGAGTGGGAAGGCACGGACGGCTAGTCTGCACGACACGAGAAGACAAGAAGCCGGGAGTATCCTCGTCATGGGACGGGGGACTCCCGGCTTTTTGCCTTAGCCTATCGTATCTTCGTTTAAGGTGAGTACTACCGGACAATGATCGCTGCCCATGACGTGACAGTCGATCTGCGAGTCTATGAGTGCAGGCTCAAGCCTTGCCGAGACGACAAAATAGTCAATCCGCCACCCTACGTTCCGCTCGCGCACCTTCGGCATATATGACCACCATGAATACATATCCGTACGGTCCGGGTAGAAATGGCGGAACGAGTCGGTGAAGCCAGCGCCGAGCAGCAGCGTCATCTTCTCGCGTTCCTCTAGCGTAAAGCCGGAGTTGCCGAGATTCGGCTTCGGATGCTTCAGATCAATCTCCTCATGTGCAACATTCAGGTCGCCGCATAGAATGACAGGCTTCTTCGCGTCCAACTCGACCAAGTAGCGGCGGAATCGTTCTTCCCATTCCAGCCGGTAATCCAGCCGCGACAGATCGCGCTTGGCGTTCGGCGTGTAGACGTTAACGAGGTAGAAGCCCTCGAATTCGAGCGTGAGCAGACGGCCTTCCGGCTCATAATCCTCTTCCATACCATAACGAACGGACAGCGGCTCCACGCGAGTGAAGACAGCCGTACCCGAGTAGCCCTTCTTCTCCGCATAATTCCAATACGTCTTGTACGAATCGCCAAGCTCCATCTCAATTTGGCCTTCCTGCAGCTTCGTCTCTTGCAAGCAGAACAGATCCGCGTCTACCTCGGCAAAATAATCATAAAACCCTTTTGTCACACAGGCGCGCAGCCCATTTACATTCCATGATACGAGTTTCATCTCTAGTCCAATCTCCTTGCTGCAGCTTGTATGCCTCTAAGTGTAGCACACCGATCCTGCCCAAGTGGAAGCCTAACAGAAATTAAATAAACGCTCCATACAAATTTAACCTCGGTTTGCTATGATGAACCAGAATCATATCAGTCATAGGGGGATACATGGATGTCTATTTCAAGAATGCTCAGGTATATAGGTATTTTGTTCGCACTCCTCTCCACGCTGCTTGTCGTCTCTGTTATCCTGCTAAGTCAGAACTACACCAGCGTTAAGGAAGCGACATCCAGACAGGCCGAATTCAAGCAGCTCGGTATTGATCTTGCGAACGCGTCCGATTATTTGACGAATGAGGCACGCCAATACGTTCAGTTTGGCGACAAGACGCACTATGACAACTACTGGAAAGAAGTTAACGAGACGAAGACGCGCGACGGCATTGTGGCTCGGCTGAAGGAGCTTCAGGCGCCGCAGTCGGAGCTCGATCTCATTCAGCAAGCGAAGGATAACTCGGATTCGCTTGTGAAACTCGAAGACGAGGCGATGAAAGCGGTAGAGAAGGGCGATTACGATAAAGCGCGTCATCTGATGTTCGATCCGAAGTATGATTCGGACAAGAAGCACATTATGGAGCCGATTACAGCCTTTCAGAGCCAGATGAATTCCCGTGCAGAGCAAGAGAGCGCCGCTGCGGAGAAGAGCATGTACAATTATCTCTACCTCGTCACAGCCATTATTATTATTGTTTCAATCAGCATGTTCGCTTCCATTCTCGTTCTGTCTCGCAAAATGCGACCGCTTCGCTCCATCGTTACGAAGCTGGAAGAGCTGTCTCACAATGAAGGCGACTTGACAGCTCGTCTTCCTGAGGGGGGCAAGGACGAGATTGGGCAGCTATCCCGCTCGTTTAACCTGATGCTGGAGAATTACCGATTATTCATTAGCGAGTTGTCTATATCTTCGAGGAATATGGCGGCGATCGCGATGAACACGACCAAAACAGCCGAGGAAATCGCCATGGGCAGCAGCAATCAGGCGCAAGCTTCACTGAACATTAATGAGCTCATGCATGAGCTGAATATAGGGATGGAGACAGTCGCGAGCAGCGCGGAGAATGTCTCGACCATGTCCGATACGACGGAGAAACTGGCGAGATCTGGGTATGAGGTCATTTCGAAATCGGTTGAGGGCATGAATAAGCTGAACGATCAAGTAGTGGTGCTCGTGGAGGATTCCGTCAAGATCAACCAAATTATCGAAGTCATTAATGATATTGCGGAGCAGACGAATCTACTCGCACTTAATGCAGCCATTGAGGCGGCACGGGCGGGGGATCAAGGAAGAGGCTTCGCAGTCGTTGCGGATGAGGTCAGAAAACTGGCTGAACGCAGTGGCGAAGCAACGAAGGACATCTCCAGCATCATTAAGTCCATGCAGAATAATATGGGCCTAAGTGCAGAGGCAGCAAGAGAAAGCGCCGCAGTCGCTGTGAGAAGCGGTGAAACCTTCGATATGATCTTGACGCAAATTAAAGGCGTTACGGAGAAAGTAGCTGAGATTGCAGCTGCTATGGAAGAGCAAAGTTCGCAATCTAATAATATATTAAGCGCGGTTGAGACCATTGCAGCGGGCAGCCAGCAATCCGCCGCAGGAAGCCAGGAAGCGGTCACCCTCATGCGCAATATGAGTGGATTTGCATCGAAGATCGAGCAATCGGTATCGACATTTAAATTGGACTAGTTGAAGGTATATCAACAGCAAGAAGCTAGGCCGGGTTCCTTTTTGGAGGGACCCGGCTTTTGTTGTAGCCTAGCATAGGCGTCATCTCTAGGGTGAAAGTCCCGAAAGGGGGCTGGTGAACCAAATTGCCAACTTCTACAAAAAATCGTATGATGCGAATAGATAGAGGGAGTCGAGGTAGAGATATCGATTATGAAGAATAGACTTGTGACTAACTATTGCAAGCGCATTCAAATATATGGTTAAACGGGGGCATGGAAAGGTTGATCAAAGTCTTGGTTGTAGATGATGATACTTTGGTTAGACGAGGATTCATCAGCATAATGCCCTGGCAACAATTCGGCCTTGTCGTCGTCGGTGAAGCGCCAAACGGCGAAGAGGCGCTTGAGTTTCTGGCAAATCATGAGGTTCAACTTATATTCACGGATGTGTCTATGCCGATTATGTCAGGACTAGAGCTAATGAAGCATGTTAGTGTAAAGCATCCTGAGATCGGTACGGTTGTGCTCACTTTCTACGAGGAATTCGAATACGTCCGGGAAGCGCTTCGACTTGGTGCGCTGGATTATATCATGAAGATCGATCTAGAATTGGACCAAATGGACGCCATACTAAGTCGAGTAGTAGATCGATTCAATCAAAATCATTTTTCCCCAAGTGCAAAACTTTCTGTTGATCGCAAATATGCATTATATCATCTGCGTTGCGATGACCGTCCTGCCTTAATGGACGAGTTTGTTCAACTTGCTGGGCTCCGTGCCTCTTATATTGATAGCGGGATTTGTTGGCTGGAGGATGAGAGGGAGAGGGATGGCTTAAACGTTAAACGAGTATTGGAGGCACATATGTTGCCTCCTTATTTGTCCATTGTTGAATGGACAAATATACGAGGAAAAACACTAGAAGAGGCTAATGCTGCTGTCCGAAACTTCCGTGAATCGCTATTTTATTTATATACACAAGCCAATCCCTATATTATTCAGAGCTTCGATATAAACGACATGTTCACGTTCGGGGCATTTGGCCAAAAGCGACTACTCGAAATGGAAGAAGAGTGGGTTTCTTTACAATGGATTATTGACAAAGATAAGTTTCACACCATGGTGGACCAATTGTTTGAATTAAAGCCGACCAGCATTATTTTGGAAACTTATTTTTATAATTTGGCAACGAAGTGGACGAAGATGTACGGCTTCAATGTGGTCAAACCTGATGATTCCTTGCGCTTCAATTGCTGGGAGGATGTGCGAAACTGGTTGCAGCACGTTAAAGACAATATGCTCAGTACCATGAATAAGCATTCGTACTCGGAAGATGTCATCCGTGACATTATGAAGGCTGTCGACTATATTCACCGAGAATTTCAAGCGGATTTAACGACTCCGGAAGTCGCAAAACGCGCTAATATGAGCCGAAGTTATTTCTGTAGGTGTTTCCATGATTTAATGGGCACAACATGCAATGATTATATACGTACATATCGCATCGAGCATGCAAAGAAACTGTTAAGGCAAACCATGAAGTCAATTAGTTGGATCGCTTATCAATCCGGTTACCCGAACGAGAAGTATTTCTGCAAAGTTTTTCGAGCTATCGTCGGCGTGACGCCAAGCGATTATCGAAGGGTGGAGATGTCTTGATCAGATTCGGGAAATCTTTCATGCCATACTCCTTTAAGAATCGCTTAATCCTTTTCTTGGTTTTAAGCGTGCTGACCCCTATCTTATTAATCGGCAGTATTTCCTACTTCTCCATGATTTCGATCCTGGAAAACAAAACAGAAACCGGGATGGTAAGTAACCTTCACCAAGTCAGATTGTCGCTCGACAACTTGCTTAGCCAATTAAATCATGTCTCCCAACAACTTGCATTTGATGGTCAAGTTGGACAGAATCTGGAGAAATACTTAACTACGACTTCTCTGGATAAGAAACTGGCCTACGATAATTTTCGAACGCAGCTGAATTTAATCCAATCTACGAATCCCTCCATTGGACTGTTGTTTTATTTTAACAAGAATAGCGGAGAAATATTGTTCGAGAACAATCCGATTAAAGATACGGCATTAATCAAACAATTACCGGTTTTTGATCAATTTAACGAGATTACCTATTATGGTCCCCATGAGACGATGAGCACGGTTCTGAGCAGAAAGGTGATCTCCATTGTACGCAAAGTCAATCTGCCTAACCGAGAGGATTTATACGTCTATATTGAATCCAACTTGAGATTAGGAGACGATCTTTTTGTGAACGGCACGATTGGAGGGGATGCCTCCCATCTGATCGTGGGTCATAATGGGATCATTTCGTATAGCGAGAATCCTGAAGCATTTCCTATTGGCTCCATTTATCCGCAATCGTCTTTATCTACGCGTACAATCGGGGATTATTATGTTTTTGAAGAAACTAGCAATCAAGAGTGGAAAGTCATTGCAACGATTCCGAAAGCCGCGTACGAGTCCGAAATTCGGAGTTGGGTGATCAAATATATTTTATTGACCATCTTCATACTATGTTTAGGCATTCTGATTGGAATAAGTATTTGGCGATCTCTTTACCATCCGCTGCGGATGCTAAGCCAGAGTATACGCCATATCAAACACGATAATCTAAATATGCACATCCAATCGGTTAATATCCTCGAGTTTGACTCCATTCATTCGGATTTTAATCAAATGAGAACCCGCATCGTTCAATTGTTGGACGAGTTGGCGGTGGAAGAGAAAAAGAAGAGCCAGCTTGAAATGGAAAAGCTACTGAATCAGATTAACCCTCACTTCTTGCATAATACGCTTGATACGATCAGGTGGATGGTTAGAGCGACTGGTCAGAGAGAAATTGATCGATTAATTACGGCCATCATGAAAGTATTGCATTACAATCTTGGCAAGAGCGGTCCGGCTACCATTAAAACTGAAATCGCTAATGCTGAAAACTATGTTCATATTCAAAGAAGCCGGTATCAATTCAATTTCAATATCCAAGTGAATGCTGACCCGGAAGTACTTAATTTATCGATTCCCCGCTTTATTCTGCAGCCCCTCATTGAAAACGCGATTTATCATGGACTCTCTTCTAACGGGACCATCGAAGTAACGATTGCCAAACACGGACCCAATCATGTCGCCATTTGCGTTCGAGATGATGGGCGGGGTATGAGCAAGGAAGAGATTAACAAGATCATGCTTGGCGTGCCTTATGAGAGACAAGCTGGCATGGGAGTAGGACTGCAATTCGTTCGACGCATGGTTTTGGAATTCGGAGTGGATGGAGATATGTCGATCGACAGCGAGACAGGGGTAGGTACATCTATTCATCTGCGTCTACCCATTTCGATAAGTGTGGTAAGGGGAGCATAATTATGACTTTAAAACCTGCAGCGAAACTCTCAATCTTGTGGTTACTAACCGGAACTTTAAGTGGATGCTTCAGCGATTTGAAAGGAGCAGATTCTTCGTCGGTAACTCCTAACATCTATCGCATGCCTAATCCGGTCGAAATGACGATCGTAAAGCAGATTAAGCCGAATGCACCGCTTCCGAATGGCGATACGCTGGAAAACAATACGTATACCCGATATCTTACTGATAAAACAAACATATCTTTCAAAGTACTATGGGCAGCTACCGATCCGGATTATGAGGATAAATTAGACTTGGCGGTGGCAACCAATGACATTCCCGATGTGACAATCGTGAATGAAACGATGTTTAAGCAGATGGCCAAAAACGATCAAATTATGGATTTATCCGAAATTTATAAGCAATACGCATCTCCCTTAATTAAGAAAATTTACGAGTCATCCGGAGGCCGGCCGCTTAGAGTGGCAACGATTAAAGGTAAACTGATGGCAATTCCTAACGTGAGCATTCAAGCAGACGCTTTCAGCATGTTATGGGTTCGTCAAGATTGGCTTGATCGGCTTGGACTGAAGCCGCCCGAAACGATGGAAGATGTGACCAGGATAGCCAAGGCGTTCAAGGATCAAGACCCTGACGGCAATGGCGCCCCGGACACGATAGGATTAACGGGAAACTCGGAAGAGATCGCTTCCCAGACGGGAAGCATGGATTTCACCGGTTTATTTGCCGCCTATCACGCATTTCCCGGAATATGGTTGAAGGACAAACAAGGGAAAATCGTCTACGGTTCAACGGCAAGCGAGGCTAAATTCGCTTTGGGCAAGTTACACGAGATGTACGCCAAAGGCTTGGTAAACCCTGAATTTTATTTGCAGAACGAGCCACAAGACGCTATCGCGAATGGGAAAAGCGGGTTGTTCTTCGGAGCTTGGTGGTCGCCGTGGTATCCTCTCAATGAAGCCATGAAAGTCAACAAACAAGCAGTATGGCGAGCCTATGCAATTAAAAGCACGGACGGTCAAATCTATTCACGCGCATCCGACGTCAATCAATGGTTTATCGTAGTGAGGAAGCAAGTACAGCATCCCGAAGCCTTGATGGTTTATCTCAATAATTTTGTCAATATTCAGCGTTATCAAGATCCCGATGCCGCGAAACTGGATTTGTCGGTCGATCAGTCCTATTATCCCCTTTATACTTCATTCGACTACGCAGACGCGGTTGAGCGCAAGCATAACGATCTGATGCTCGCATTGGCAGGCAATAAGCCGCTTAACTTGCTGGATCCGGAAATAAAGAGGCACTACGTATCCTGGCAGAAGGTGCTGGCTAACCCCGATCGATTTGATATCGGAGATTGGATGGCCCCATACGCTTATATCTATGGAGGGGCAGCGCTGAACGAAAACATTCATTTCGTGAATAATGAATTTACGGCGACGACTAGAACAATGAAAGAAAAATGGTCTAGTCTGCAGAAATTGGAGTCGGAAGCTTACTATAGCATTATACTTGGCGAAAAACCTCTGGATTACTTTGATCAATTCGTAAAAGAGTGGGAAGAAATGGGTGGAAGTCAAATTATCAGTGAAATCGATTCGGAAATCAAAGACAATAGTGCACCTAAATAGAGACTATATCTCACTTGGAAAACGGTTTTATTGATTATAGTCGAATTACCGTTGCGGGAATAACCCTCTCGGCAAATGAATTCATTCAGAGGGAGCGATCAGAGTGATTCGAAAGAAGGATTGGAAGTTCAGTAAGTTCATGCTGGTTGTATTAATCGTCATTACAGCTTCAGGCATTTGGTCTCCGGGAGGAAAGGCACATGCAGCCTCGACGTTGATCAGTCAGGGCAAGCCGACGACGGCGCTGGATTCCGAGCCGGGACATGGACCGGAATTGGCGAACGATGCCGATGCGAGCAACAATGGCTATTGGAGCTCCGTCCTGGGCGATCAGCGCAAAAATACGTGGTGGCAGATCGATCTGCAAAGCCCGCATCACGTTGATCAGATTGTGCTTCGTAATTATGTGGATGGATCACGGTTCTATCAATACTATATTCGGGGAAGCATGGACGGAGTCAACTGGACGCCGATTGCGATCAAAGGAGGAAATTCGGTTTCGACGGATGCCGGAGATACATACAATGCCAGCGTGGCAGCAAGATATATTAGGGTGAATTATACACTCGGTTCGGCCAATGGCATTGCGCATATGACCGATTTTAAAGTATATGGGTATCCGATCAGTACGATGGGAACCCCGCATCCAGTTAAATTGGAAGCCGTTTCGCTTGATAAGACTGCTTACAAGGCAGGCGATGCAATCAAAGTTTCTTACAAATTAACGAATACATCGGACGTAACCAAGTATAATGTCACGAGCGTGAAAGCGAAAATTCTTGGGCTGACCTCTCCTTACTATTTACAACTGGAGCAACAAGTCGGCGCGAATATTAAGCTGAATCCTGGCCAATCGTATAATCAATCCAATAGTACGGTCTGGACGGTTCCTAGCGGATTTACGCCTGGCGCATACGGATTATACATGCAATACAATTTCGCTAACGGCAGCTCTTGGGAGTCCTATCAAACCTTCTTCAGAATTACCGACGTAACAGAAAAATACAATTATACAATCGATAAAGAAGTCTATAACGATCTACCTGTGTATAAACTGGACGGCGATATGAGCGCAGGTTTGGCAGTTGAGAAAGCAGGCGAATCGTTAGGTGCGGGAACATCGCAAATGTGGAATACGACCGGTGGCATGCTGACTTCGATTCATGCCACGCCGTCTTTCTTAGTCGATTCCGTACAACAGACCGTTGATTTCTATAATCAAGAGTTCGGCGCTACAACAAATTTTGATACGGTGTTAATGGGCACGGGCAGCTTCAGTGCGCCTTATTTATCCAGATCGCTTAGAGCGCCATTCTTGCCAACGCATTTCTTGGTTAGCGCAGACACGATTCAGCAGCTTCAGTCCGTTCAAGACTATTCCATCTCGAAAGGATTGTCGGTTTACAGCATGTTCGGCTCCGACGCATCCGTTAATGAGGGAGTTGCCTGGATGGAATTGCTGGACTTGCCTCCGGCGTACGTCTCATTCTTGCAACAGCATCATGTCAAAAATATCGTGTTCGTCGGAGCGGTAGGCAACGGCGGCGAGAGCTTGGTTAAGAAGGTGCTCACTAAGGGTGCGGCGCCAGGTCCAACGGCAAACGGCGACATCTATCTAGGCTTTAATTTTGCCGGCGTTCCAGAGTATCAGAATCTGGTCAACTTGAATTATAAAGTGAAGGACTTCAATGATTATGCGCTTACAAGCTCGCTAAATTTGAAAGACTGGGAAAGCGGCATTCTCCAGCAACAAATCGACAGTTATGTTGCTACGGCGGTCAGTGCTGTTCCATCCTTAGAAGCAATCGACTCGGTCACGAGTAATTTATGGGGAATTGCTCCACACGCGATGCTGTCGTTTTACAAGAAAAACAACATCCCGCTGCAAGGTGTTGTCATTAACCCTTATATGAATACACATCCTTTCTATGAATCCAAAGAGGGATATGCGCCATTCTTGATGCTGCAGTGGGGAACGAATATTAATAATTTGGTCGATAACAACCTGAACGTAAATTTTAGAAGCCTCGTGCAGCACTATTATCCGAACGTTAATTTCGACGATTTGAATTTCTGGGTGAACTTCTCGAGAAATGCCGGAAACAATGACGCGCCGCCGGCCGGAGGGTTATGGCTCTCGGAGCAAATCAAGAACCGGTTGCAAAGTAATTCCTTGAATTCGGTGACCTTGAACGCGAATGACACCACGGTCAACGAAGTCTGGGATTTAAGCGACGGATTAAACTCGCCAAGTGAAATGATTGCAAGCGAGCTGGTTACGAACTACACAGCTGCAGGCGTAAAAGCATGGGATGCGGCGTTATCTCCGTTAACACTTGATGAGCTTGAGACGATTTCGACGGTAGATTCGAGCATTGTTGTAGAGCGAAACTTTAGAAAGTAATAGAGATGGCCTCCTCCTTGATTTGATAAGGAGGAGGTTTTTTTATGTTTCTGGATGATAAAGAACGCAACTATTCATCTTGAAAAAAGTGCATTATCGTCTTTAGAAATTTCAACCCGTGTCCTTCATAAAGACGAAAGTACACCCAAGATAAGACCCTAGATAACTTCGGAAGGAGAAATATTTAATATAGTTTATTTATGGCTGCGGAAATGCTCCGCATTGCTGCAATATACAAAATGGAGGGTCTGAAATGAAAAGAGTACTGTTGTTGTTGTCTGTGATGTTATTGACTGTTGCTACTGCATGCTCGAACAAGACGGAAGTGCCCGGTGATGCAACCAACTCATCGCCTACGGCAAATAAAACCGAGAACTCGAGCGTTCCGTCGAATGAGAAAGTAACGTTGTCTTTTGGGCTATGGGATAAGAATGCAGTTCCTACATTTGAAACCATGTTTCAAAAATTCCACGAAGCCAATCCGAATATCGAAGTGAAGGTCGAATTAACACCGTGGGATCAGTACTGGACGAAAATGGAAGCAGCAGCAACTGGTGGAGCTTTACCAGACGTGCTATGGATGAATGGGCCTAACTTCATGAAATATGCTTCTAACGATGTCATTGCGCCGCTCCAGGATCAAATTCAAGCTAGCGGCATGGATCTGAACAATTATCCGAAATCTTTAGTCGATCTTTATACGTACAACGGGAAAAGCTATGCACTGCCTTTTAGCTTCGACACGATCGGATTGTGGTATAACAAGAAACTGTTCGACGAAGCCGGAATTTCTTATCCCGATGCGACTTGGGATTGGAATACATTTAAGGAAGCCGCAAAAAAACTGACAAATCCCGCAAAAGGAATCTATGGATTTACGGCGGATTTGTGGAATCAGGGCGGTTATTACAACACGATCTATCAGAATGGCGGTTACGCGATCTCGGCCGACAAGAAAACGTCCGGCTTTGATCAGCCGGCTACGATCGAAGGATTGAAATTCTGGACAGATTTAATCGCTGAGAAAATATCGCCTACCGCAGCGCAGCTCAGCGAAACGCCGGGCGTAACCATGTTTGAGTCCGGTAAATCAGCGCTTTATTTCGGGGGCTCATGGATACAATCGGAGTTCGGCAAGAACGAGACGATCAAAGATGTGGTAAACGTTACGGAATTGCCGCACGAGAAGACGAAAGCTACAATCATTCATGGTCTCGGCTTCGCGATGTCCGCGAATACGAAGCATCCTGAAGAATCATGGAAGCTGATTAACTATTTGGATTCCAAGGAAGCGCAAGAGATTCTAGGCTCTACAGGTACAACGATTCCGGCATTTAATGGAACGCAAGATGCTTGGGTGAAGTCCAATCCGAACTACAACCTGCAATCCTATATTGATTCCACTAAGTATGCCGTACCGTTGCCATCCTCGAAGAATACGGCTAAATGGCAGGATAAAGAATGGGAGCTGTTCAGCAAAGCATGGGCTGGCCAAATGACAGTAGAAGAAGCATCGAAAGAGCTGGCCAAATTTATGAACGCTGCGCTTCAAGAAGAACAATAGTTACTTGATATTAGATGCTGGGTTGCATAAGCGGACGCTATTTCTCGTGAATGGCGTCTGCTCTTGAATGTCGTTTTTTTGAGAAGGGGGGAGGGACACGATGAGAATCAACAGCATGAAGCGCAAAGATTACTTGTGGGCTTACGTCATGATTGCGCCTACCTTCTTGGGCTTGTTTATTTTCTATATGTGGCCATTATTGCAATCCGTTTATTTAAGTATGACCAAATGGGGGGCATTCGGTAAATACGAATGGTCCGGATTACAAAACTATGAAAGAATGCTGCATGATAAAGAGTTATTGTTAGCATTGAAAAATACATTGGTGTATACGGTGATTACGGTACCGGCGAGCATCGCAATATCTATTATCATCGCTGTGCTTTTGAATCAGAAGAAATTGAAAGGTTTAAAGGCTTACCGTACATTGTTTTACCTGCCTGCCGTGACGATGGCAGCTGCCATTGCGATGGTATGGAAATGGTTATTTCAAGCCGATTATGGGCTCATCAACTATATCCTTGGGGAATTCGGCATCGATCGAATTCAGTGGCTGACGAATCCTCACCTTTCGCTCTATTGCGTAATCATTGTTGCAATTTGGTGTTCCATCGGATCCAACATGGTTATTCTACTATCCGGACTTCAAGGGATTTCCTCACAATATTACGAAGCGGCAGACATCGATGGCGCTAGCAAACTAATGCAATTTTTCCGTGTAACCATACCTCTTCTGACGCCGACCCTATTCTTTGTTTCCACAATGTCCTTGATTGGGGCTTTTCAGGTGTTTGATTTGATCTACATGATGCTGCCTCCGAGCGCTGCCAGGGAATCCGTGCAAACGGTCGTTTATTTATATTACAATTATGCATTTAGCTCGGGAGACAAAGGTTACGCGACAGCTATTGCAATGCTCTTGTTTGTAATCATATTAGTGATCACAACCGTTCAATTTCGCTTGCAAAAGAGATGGGTGCATTATGATTAGAAGGGCGGGAGTTGATCGATGAGGAGCAGTAAAGCTGCCAGGTTTGCGATACATGGGATATTAATAGGAGGCGCTTTTATTATGATCGTGCCCTTCCTGTGGATGATATTGACCTCGTTCAAGACGTTGACGGAATCGACAGCGGTTCCACCTGTCATTATTCCGAGTGCATTTAACTGGAATAATTACAGGGATTCTCTTGATAATCTGCCTTTTGCAACCTTTTTCTGGAATACCGCTTTTGTCGCGGGTATAAGAACGGGCTGCCAATTGCTGCTATGCTCATTAGCTGCTTATGCGTTCGCGAGAATTGAGTTTCCAGGTCGCAACGTAATCTTCTTATTGTTCTTATCGGTACTCATGGTTCCATACCAGATTTTTATCATACCGCAATACCTCATTATGATGAAGCTGGGATGGCTCAATTCGATCAAGGCGCTAATTGTTCCGGGATTATTCAGCGCTTTCGGGACCTTTTTGTTGCGTCAGTTTTTTATGATACTGCCGACTGAAGTAGAGGAAGCCGCCAAGATCGATGGCTGCAATCATTTCCGTATCTATAGTCAAATCATGATGCCAATGGTCGTTCCGGGGCTTATCGCTTTAAGTATTTTTACGATTTTGGCCAGTTGGAATGATCTGCTATGGCCGCTGATTGTGAACAACTCACCAGATAAGCTGACTTTGGCAGCCGGCCTCGCCTCACTGAATGGAGAACACTTTACGAATTATCCCGTTCTAATGGCGGGTACCGTTATGGCGACAATTCCAATGATTGTGATGTTCTTCGTATTACAGAAGCAATTTATTGAAGGCATTGCGCTTACAGGGCTGAAAGGATAGTTGATATTTTGTTAAAGCAAAGCCGGGCGTTCTCCGCGTTGGAGAATGTCCGGCTTTCAATTATGTTGCAGTTGTGATCGCGCTAGTGCTGGAGCCGCGCTTTACACTATAATGGTAATAACAGGAGTGAGCTAGGACAATTAAAGGGGCATGATTGCAGATGGCTTCAACACGGCACAATAATAAATTTGTCAATGGCATACCGACCAAGATGGGGATGAACTTCAAGTCGGTCATCAGCATGCTTCGGGATATGGTCAAAATCAGCCCGAACCGCAAACCTGCGCAGGCGATTCCGTACAAGACGTTGTCGCTGCTGGGCCGGCCGCAAGCGGAGGGTATACAGGTGACGTGGTTCGGGCATTCTGCGTTTCTGCTGGAGATCGAAGGCAAGCGGCTCTTGTTTGACCCGATGCTCGCGAGCGCACTATCTCCGATTTCGCTGTTTGGAGGCAAGCGCTACAGCGGCGGGCTTCCGCTGCAAGCGGAGGATTTTCCGGTTATGGATGCCGTTATTCTGTCGCATGATCATTACGATCATCTGCATGCAGGCACCATCCGCAAGCTAAAAGACAAAGCGGGGCGGTTTATCGTTCCGCTTGGCGTAGGGAAACGGCTGCGGAACTGGGGTGTCGATCCTGCCAAAATATCCGAGCATGACTGGGGCGAGGAGCTTCAGCTGGCGGGGCTAACGCTTGCTTGTATGCCGGCTAGACATTTTTCAGGCAGGGGACTATTCGATCGTAACGCTTCGCTGTGGTGCTCGTGGGTCATCGCAGGCGAACGGCATAAAGTGTTCTACAGCGGAGACAGCGGCTATGGGCCGCATTTCAAGGAAATTGGGATGAAGTACGGACCGTTTGATCTCACGCTGATGGAATGCGGCCAGTATGACGAGCGATGGTCGGCGATTCATATGATGCCAGAGGAAACGGTGCAGGCGCATATCGATGTGAGGGGAGAACTGCTGATTCCGGTTCACTGGGGTGCTTTTACGCTTGCCTATCACGATTGGACCGACCCGGTTGAACGCGCAGTGAAGGCGGCTCACGCGCAAGGTGTCGCAATTGCAACGCCGCAGATTGGGGAAACCGTCGAGGCAGGCAATGGAGACTATCCTTCTGCTGCTTGGTGGAGGAAGTAGCCCTTGGAAAGGACGGAGTGTCTATGAAGGAGATGGGGAAGTTTCTCGTCATCAACTGCGATGATTTTGGCCAAAGTGCGGCAATGAACGCAGCGATTATGCATCTGCTTGAGGAGCGCAAAGTATCGTCCGCTACGCTGATGGCGCCTGCGTCTGGCTTTGAAGAAGCGGCGGCGTGGTGCAGGAAGCGCGGGCAGTCCAATATCGGGCTGCATCTTACGCTGACGAGCGAATTCGATGCGCTTCGCTGGAAGAGCTTGACCGGTGATGCCTCGCTTCATGATGAGCAGGGCTATATGTATAAGTCGGTGTTGGAGTTCGAGCGCGGCGCGAATACAAAAGCGGTCATGAAAGAGCTGGACGCGCAGTATGAGCTTGTCCGGAGACAGGGCATTACCATTACGCATGCCGACAACCATATGGGCAGCTTATATGGAATTGCCGCCGGGCGGAGCCATATTCCCCATGTGCTGATGCGATGCGCGAAGTGGAAGCTGCCGTTCCGGATCTTTCGCCGTGTGCATGCGGACGACGTGCTTGCGACAATTGATGGCGTGGAGCGGGCGGCAGGCAAAGCGTCCGCGCTGGCGGGAACGCTCGGCGTAGCGCTGCCGGATTACTTGCTGTCTCATCCGTTCGAGGCCACGGAAGGAGAGACCTACGAGTCCTTCAAGCAAGAGATGATCGCGAAGCTGTATCACCTGCCTGAAGGAATAAGCGAGACCTACATTCATCCGGGTCTTGATGATCCGGCGATGATCGCATCCGTTCCGCACTGGGAGAAGCGGGTATGGGAATACCGGCTAATGCTCGATGATGATATGCACGCAGCGATGAAGGAAGCCGGTGTGACCCTCGTGGATTACAGCTATATCGCGAAGCATGGCCGAGAATCGCGATTCCATGCGGTTCGGCGGCTGGCAGCCGAGCTGCTTCGAAGATCATGAAACAAAAGCAAAGGCAGGTCCCTATTCTTGCGAGTAGGGGCCTGCCTTTCAACTTAGATGCGGAATTTCCGTACGACGGTGGTAAGCTGGTCCGCCAGCATTCCTAACGTCTGGGACGAGCTCGCCGTCTCCTCGGCGGAGGCTGCAGCTTCCTGGCTGATGGAAGCAATAGCCTCAATCTGTTTCATGACTTCTTCCGACTGCGCAGCTTGCGTGACGCTTGATGCGGCAATTTCCTTCGTCTGCTGCGTGACTTCGCCGACGCGGTGCACAATGCTTTCCAGCGCGCTCCCCGCCTGTTTGTACAAGGTTTCGGTAGTCGACATGGCCTTCACGCTCTCCTGCGTGCTGCGCTGCATGCCGGTAATGATGGATGAGATTTGTTTCGTCGCATCTCCGCTGCGCTCCGCTAGCTTGCGCACTTCATCGGCGACGACAGCGAAGCCGCGTCCTTGCTCGCCGGCACGCGCCGCTTCAATCGCCGCGTTCAGCGCAAGCAGGTTCGTCTGCTCGGCGATCTCGTCGATGACCTCGATAATGCTGCCGATCTGGCTCGAATCCTGCTCAAGCGCGTACATGCGTTGCGACAGATTGTTCATGCTGGCGAGCGACTCGCTGACTGTCTTGCTGCATTCGATCGCATCTTGGTTCGTCCCCACCGTTAAGTTTGTCGCTTCCTGCGCACGGTGCTGCGCCTGCTGTACGCCCTGCGACAGCTGAGTAACGACTTCGGCCGCGGTTTGAGCCGATTCGGCCTGATACATATTGCCGCGCGCCACTTCATCCGTCGTTGCGGAAATTTCCGCTGCGGCGTTCGTTACGCGCTCTGCCGCCGACATGACCTGGCTGATGAGCTGGCGCAATCCATCCGCCATTGTATCGATGGCTTGCGCGATGCTGCCAAGCTCGTCCTTATCATGAACCGTCTGTGCGTCTGCCAGCAGATCGCCTTCGGCGAAGCGCTTCGTCCGGTTCAAGATCATGTCGACCGATCGGGTAATGCGCCGAATGACGCCGAAGCCGATAACCCCGATGGCCAGCGTTAGCAAGGCGATGACAATATAGATAAATTCATTAGATGTCTGGTTCGCTTTCTGAATGAGCTTCGCCTGCGAAATTGCGTAACTATCCAGGCACTCGCCAAGCTCATTCAAGCTCTCCCTGGCTGCGTCAAACTTGGCCGTATCGCTCGTATGATTGGTTGCGTTGCCCGACCAAGCTGAGAAGTTCTTCGAGAACCGTTCCAAGTTCTGCTGTACAGTCGTATGCGATGATGGATGCTCGCGCGATAGTAGGTTATTGTCCGACAAGATTTGGCCGGCCTTGTCGACACGTTCGGTCGCCTGAGCAATATTATCGCTAAGATCCTGCTGTTGCTTCTGCAGTTCCTCATCCGTTAGCCCGCCTGCGCCGATTGCCTGATAAGCGACGAGCGCTTGATACATGTCGCGGTCCGCGTTCAGAATAAGCGATGTCGATTGGTCGGTAACGTCGTACATCGATATTTTCATGTCATTCAAATTTAGATCATTCTTCTGCATTAGATAGAGGCAGATGATTATAAACAACACTAGCGGGATGAGAAGCAATCCGCTAAGTTTCTTCTTTAACGAGACATTGTGCAACAACCACATCCGAACAACCCCTTTTTGACATCGATCCAATCTCTTGAACCAAATTATAGGCAAAAGGTGTTTAGGAAGTGTGGTGAAAATTGTTTAAAATGTGTTTGTTTTTACAACTCGCTGCGTCTCTTCAATAAGCGCATGAAGCTGCAGCAGCGAAACTTCCAGCTTGGCAGTATCCGGTGACAGCCCGGCGAATACGGCATCTACCCGGTTTTTGTAATCATGCGGCTTCCTTGCAAAATCGTCTGCGATCAGCACAGCGCCTTTCTCGTTCATCCAATATGTCTCGTTCAGCGCAAACAGCGTCTGGTTGAGACAGGAGACAGCGCGGTAGCAGCAGCCTGCAATGTAGGATATGTCAAGGCGGGCAATGCCTTTCTTGGCAATCGAACAGGAGAAATCTGCTTCCCATAGAAACTTTTCCACGAGTGCTTGCTTCAGAATTGGCGAGAAAGGCGTCGTCCGCGCCTTCAGGTTGCTAAGCGCGCCTGTCGCATCCCATAGAATACGGCAAACCGCAACTTCGCTCACATAGAGCGCGTTCGTATAGCCATGTGGATGTCCCGGATGGTAGTCGATTGTCACTTCGCCCGCTAAGCACTGGTTCATGACACGGGCTACTCGCTGAAGGTCCCGGTAGATGAAATCAACGGCGCAGCCCTGCACCATCAGCCAGCCTCCGCCGTTTACCCAAGGTCCCCAGCCGCCGATATCCGTCAAGACAGCATGGCCCTCATCATGAATCTCGGATGCGACCTCCCGTAAGGCGATTAGATCTAACGCCTCCGAATTGCTATAATAAATACCAATATCGATATCTGAAGCAGGCGAGTGTGTGCCTCGGGCTCTTGAGCCGCCAAGTACGACGGCTTCGATGCCCTGCACGTTCCGAAGCTTCTCGGCAATCATGGCAATGATTTGTTCCGGTTTCATTTTGTGTAACCTCCTGCATCTGTTTAAGAAAGGGATTGGATCATGCTCATTTATCAACTTGTTATTATTCTAATCGCTTCTAAGCTCGCGGGTCATCTCAGCGTCCGGCTGGGTCAGCCTTCCGTGCTCGGCAAGCTGCTGATTGGCATTGCGCTCGGACCGGCTGTGCTTGGCCTTATTCATGAGACGGAAGTGCTGAAGGAAATTAGCAAAATCGGCGTTATCTTACTGATGTTCATAGCGGGCCTTGAGACGGATGTGGCAGAGTTCAAGCGTACCGGCAAATCCGCAGCCTATGTCGGCTTCTCCGGTATTATCGTGCCGTTCGGGCTTGGCTATTTAACGGGGACTCTGCTCGATATGACGAGCGCCGAGGCGGTCTTTCTCGGCCTGTTGCTCTCTGCTACGAGCGTCAGCATATCTGTTCAGGCGCTGAAAGAGATGGGCCAGCTGAAGTCGCGGGAAGGGTCGACGATACTCGGCGCGGCGGTCATTGACGATGTCGTGGTCATAATCGCGTTAGCTTTTGTCATGAGCTTCACCGGCGGCGACGTCAATCTTGGCCTGATTATTGTGAAGAAGGGCATCTTCTTCGCAGTAGCCCTATTGTTCAGCTGGCTCGCGGTGCCTTGGTTCCTGAAGCGGTTCTCGTCACTGCGTGTCACGGAGACGGTCATCTCCGCGGGGCTTGTCCTTTGCTTTAGCTATGCTTATTTTGCCGAATATACCGGTGTTGCGGATATTATCGGCGCTTATATTGCAGGTGTTGCCATTAGCGTGACCGATTACAAGCATGAAATCATCGAGAAAGTGGAGAGCATCAGCTACTCGATCTTCGTTCCGGTGTTCTTCACTTCTATCGGTGTTGCGGTCGAGTTCCATGGACTGACTGGCAGCAGCTACGTGTTGATTATCGTACTTAGCCTCATTGCGATTATCTCGAAGCTGGCAGGTGCGGCGATTGGCGCCAAGCTATCGGGGTTTGGGCTGAGGTCATCGCTTGGAATCGGTGCTGCGATGGTATCCCGCGGCGAAGTGGCGCTTATTATTGCGTCGATTGGACTTGAGGAAGCTCTGATCTCGAAAAGCATGTTCGCTGTACTTGTCGTCGTGGTGCTCGTGACAACGATTGTGACGCCGCCGATGATGAAAGTGTTCTTCAGGGAAGAAAAGAGGTCACTTGCAGACAGCTAAGCGCTGCCTGTAAGTGACCTTCTGTTATTGAATGAACGGCTTCGCGGCATCCTTCACCCAGTCGTGGGCGTGCGCCCAGCTGGCCCATACTGCGCTCACCCATGTACGAATCATGGCGTCCCGCGCTTCACCTGCTTCAGCATTCAGCACATCCTGCACCGTAACAGGTGCGCTTGCTTTCGGCGGGACAAGCTCCGGCCAGGAGGATTGGCTGCGGCCGAGCGTCATGTGTACCTGCTGCACCTGTTTGCCGGTGAAGCCGTGCTCTTCCACCAGGTAAAGCCCAATGAGCGAGAATGCGGTCGTGATCGGCTTGGAGATGCCGCCGGAATGCTGGGCACCGTAGCAATCCAGCGCGAGCTGATGGATAAACTCCGGCTTGCCGTGCGACGTAGTGTAGAACGACAGTTGGTTGTACAGCTCATTGCACTCGCCCGAGGCATGGAAGCGCGCCGGTTCGGCGAAGTACTGGTTCGGGAGAAGCAAGCCGCACCCTGGACATTTGACGATCGATTGTTTCATGGACATACCGCCTCCCTAAAGTGAGTCTATTATGCCAAATAGAACAAAAGAACCTCAGTTTCCGGCAGTTTACATGCAGCGAAACGAAGAGGCTCTTCTGGATTCTCATAACCGATCTATGAAACTTATTTAATTCGATTATAGCGGACGAGGATAGGTTATGCACGGGTTACTTTTACAAAATTTAGCTAAAATGCTTCTGTAGAAAAGCAATTCGCTCCCTATTGTGATACTCGCTCACTTCATGTCCGCTGAACGGATAGTCGTAGATGATTTTCTCGGACGTAATCCGGTTGTAGACTGCGTAGATCGTCTCCGGTAGACAGACGCTGTCCTTCCAGCCGACCGACATCAGCACAGGCACGTGAATGCGCGAAGCGAGATTCAGCATGTCGTAGTGGGCGAGCGTGTGCAGCACCTCTTCAGTCCGCTCTGGATAACGCTTTAGATGATGGGCGATCTCTGCGAGCGAGCTGCTCGAATGCAGCACGCCATGGTCCATGTTGCACATATTCGGGATGTCCGCGACGATGGCGGTTACCTTGGGATTAAGCGCAGCCGAGATGAGTGCAAGGCCGCCGCCTTGGCTGCCGCCGACAGTAGCAAGCCTTGTAGTGTCGACTTCCGGCTGCGCCGCTGCCGCATCGACTGCGCGCACGACGTCGATTGCAAGGGCATGATAGTAGGAGCCTTCAGGCACGAGCAGGTTGCTGGACACCCAGCCTTTGATGGAGCCAGATTGCTCCGGCATATGGTTGCCGGTCTCGCCACCTTGACCGCGCACGTCGACAGCAAACACCGCGTAACCGAGCAGCAGCCACTGCGCGTAGCGCTCGGGGTAGCCTCGATCGTCGGTGTAGCCTGGGAAAGTGACGATGGTCGGATAGGATGCTGTAGTGGCTGAGTCAGGCGCATGCGGAACGATAAACCAGCCGTGAATCGGCGTATCGTCATAGCCTCTGTAGGTTAGTTTGTCGATCGTAATATGGGGAAAAGGAGACTCCTGCCGCTCGCGCTGAATGCCGAGCGGCTTATTCTCATAAGCTTGCAGCGCTCTTTCCCAGAAGGCGTCAAGCTGTGCAGGGTCAATGGTAAGCTCCGCTGTATGTTGCTGAAGCTCGCGTCCGCGGCGTGTAATGGCGTGATTAATCGTCATCGTATGAGGCCCTCCTAACTAGTGGAAAGATTGAGTGATTGCTTGTTGTGATCTGTTTGCAGAAGTAGCTTGTTTACGGGCCGTAGTAGCTGCCCACAGCATAACTGCCAGCAACAGCAGAGCTGTTCCAGCGAACAGCCAGCGCACCGAATCCGGTCCGTGCTGGTCGAGAAACCAGCCGGTTCCCTTGGGCAGCAGCCCTCCGCCAATACCGCCGCATGCCATGAGCAGGCTTGTTGTCCGTTCCGTCATGCCGGGCGTTGCCCGGTTGGCGAATACGAGTGCGATGGCGAACATGCCGGACATCATGAAGCCGACGGCAAAAGCAAGCAAGAATGCCGCAACTGCGCCGGTAAAGAGGGTCATCAGCACGAACAGTATCGCCGATACGCAGCAGGTGACGATCAGGTACATCGCACCGCCGATCCGATCGGCAATCTGGCCGGAGATCAGCCGCCCGATAACCATAGCGCCCCAGAACAAGCTGATGGCGAGTGTAGCGGACGATTCGGGCAAGTTGTTCGTGTTGACGAGCAGCGAAGGCAAGTAGTTAACATAGCTCATCTCCAGCCCGACGTAGACGAAGAAGAACAGCGCGCAGGAGGCGAGCATGACGCGCATCTGCAGCTTCGAGCTCTTCTTGTTGCCCGCTAACGCTTGCGTGTCATGGTTGGCAGTGGCAGCCGTTTCTGCCGCAGCAGATGCTGGCGGACGGTCAAGCAGCTTGGGCCACCAGATGAGCCACAGCACGAATGCGATGACAGAGAGGACGGCGACGAAGCTGAAAGACAGCTTCCACAAACCTGCTGCGATCAGCGCTGCGCCGGCGAACGGGATAATCAGTGCACCGACACCGAAGAATGTTTCGACGCGGCTCATTGCCGTATTGGCTTTCTCCCCCGAGTAGCCAATGATGAGCGAGCCTACGACTGCTTCCGTCATGCCAAGGCCAACGCCGGCAAAAGGAGCAATTGTCAGCATGACGCTCCAAGGCGGGAGCAGGGCATAGAGAAATTCAGGAATGATGATGAAGGCGATAGAAAGCAGCAGCACGAACTTTTTGCCGCGTTTGGCCATGAGCCATGGCGCGAACAGAATGCCCACCATGCCGCCCATGAACTGGTGCATAACGAGCTGTCCGCCGTCGCTGTATTCAATTCCGTAAGCGTGGACCATCGGTTCCATGACCGAGCCGATAACGAGCTGGCCAAGCCCGGTGACCAGATAGGCGATGCAGCCTAAGATGACAAGCCGTAACATTTCACTTCTCCTCACTGGAATGACTGGATTGCTGGGATGATGGTAAAGACAGGAGAGACATTTGAAATCTCTATGATGAAAATAGATACCCCGAACAGACTGTCTTCACCATAACATAATTAGTTATGAGGGACGATAGGGAAAGTCAGTTATTGCGGTGCGGGGAGTCTTTCGAACTGTACTGCCCAAACACCGCCTGCATTCTGCGCAACCGCAAACTGTATTGGTCAAACACCGCCCGCACTCTGCCCACTAACAACCGCTCCGCGCCTTCTAACGGAACGTAAAGCGCTTATTTGGCGAGAAATCGGGCTTTTGAAATTGTAACGGACTCCAGTAACCTTATTACAGTCAAACACTCCCCAATGATGCACTTTGGTGGTGAATAACGCTTCTAGGTTCCGTTAGCCCTGCTTGGGCTGCAAAAAAACCCGCGCTCTCCAGCACGGGTTCAACTGTTTATCGCAGATTACTCGGCCACAGGACGAGCGAGCGATTGTCACGCTCGGCGCCCAGCGCCCGCAACGTCTCAGCAGCCGCGGACTCGGTGATGGGCTCGCCGTTCCAGCGGTCGATCTTGATCTTGCTCAGCTTCTGCTGGCGAAGCAGCGTACGGAAGATTTCCTTCAGCGGAGCTGTGTCGTCCTCGGAGGGCAAAGCTAACTCTCCATCGGAGCTGTCGCTGGTCTGTGGCAGTTCCACAATGTTCCGTCCGTTATTCTCCAGCCAGTACCGCCAGCGGCCATGTTGGAGAACAAGGAAGTTGCCGCTTTTGCGAGCGAAGCCGGTGCCTTTGCCCGCGGTAGGCCAACCGGAGGCGAGACCGAATGGGTTGGCAGGGTCGGTCGAGGCCAGCACAGTAATCGTATCGCTATCTTGATTAATCATAGGCTGGCGAACCAGATCAATATGCTCGCGCCGTGCAAACTGCAGCGTCTGCACGCCCTCTACGAGCAAGCCGCGAGTGACGACGCCCCACTGCTCGAGCTGCTTCAGCACTTGGAGAAGCTCATCCCAGCTGAAGGGGGACAGCTGCTGCACAAGCTCCTTGGACACGATGCCGAAGCTGTCCAGCAGATGCTGCGTCCAGTGCAGCGCCGACTCTGATACATCTGAGGTAACAGCGCGCAGCTCGGCGGCGCCCAGCGTGTGGGCGGTGTTGTCGCTGGCTTGAACATCGCCGCCCAGGGCTGACACTTCAGCCGCACCGCGCCCAGCGCTGCCGGCTGAGGCATTGCGGGCGGCACCGCCCACCGGGTCTGATGGATCGGCGAGCGAGCCCGTCCAGTACCAGCGCCCAAGGCCGGAGCCGGTCCGCGCGAGCTGCTTGCCCTTCGTAAGCAGCTGCAGGCGCAGCGGCGCGAACTGGTCGTTCGAGACTGCGCCTTCCCAGACGAGCTCGAGCAGCTCCTCCAACAGCTCGGAAGGGACTTTGCCGTAGTCGCGGCTAAGCCGAGTCAGGAAGCTGGCGCCACCATCCTGAAGCAGCCCGAGCAGCTGCGGGTGCTTCGTGCCGGAAGCCGTCCATGCAGCGACGGATTGCGCGATGATCGGCGCATACAGAGGTTTCGATTCGGTGAGGAAGAAGGCGATCTTGCCTTCTTTCTCCGACTCTTCCTTGCGGCCAAGCCAGATCACCTCGCCTGTTGCGCATAACAGATCCAGATCTTCTTTCCGATAGCCCGTTACGCGAGCCGGAAAGATAAGCGATTCCCAGTGCGAGGCAGGGAGGAAGAAGCCCTGCAGCCGCTCTATCACAATGCGCAATCCGTCGATGCCACTGAGCTGCGTACCGGACAGAGCATGTTGGAGCGACGACATATGCGCGCACCAACGGATCGGGTCAACCGGCTCGGCTTGTTTGCGCGCTTGCTCCAGCGTTAACCGAATGAGCCGCTTCGCCACTTGATGGCTCGTCCATATCCGCTCCTGGCTGCTCTCGGCGAATGGCGCGAGCTCGGTCCGGTCAAGCGCAAGCAGCACGTCGGCGACATGCGCCGCTTCGCCTGCGTTCAAGCTTGGATACCGTTCCCGCAAATCTGCTTCGGTGAACGAAATCCGATGCTCCGCGAAGCGCCCGGCAACGAAGGCAATAGCGCGCTCGCTCTGCGGGAACTCGGCGTACAGCTCACGTTCCTCGGCGCAAATCCAGCGCTCCAAGCCGCCGCCCATCGGCAACAGCACGACGCGCTCGCTCCCCGCGAGCAGCTGCAGCCATTCGGTGGCCTCTCCGCCCGCGACAGCAACAAGCTCATCCTCGCTCATGTCGCCGCGCCGCTTGAGCAGCGTGTACAGCTCATCGGCGCTCGCGGGCATGAGCTGGCCGGCATCGAGCCGGTCTTGCTCCGTCCGGGCAATAGCGGGATCGACTGCCCGCTGCACGGTTTCCTCGCCGAACAGCTGCCCCGCGAGCGACTTGCTGATACTGAGGAGCTGCAGCTGGGTCGCCTCGCTAACACCGTCACCCTCATACAGCAAGGAGTTGGCGTAGTCGGCCAGGAACTGCACGGCAAAAGGAGAAGGTGCCTGCGATTCCTTAACCAGCGCCTCAATATCCCCAGAAGCGATGCCATCGAGCATCCGCTTGAGCCCCTTCGTATCGAGATACTCATGCAAGCATTCCCTCATCGCCTCCTGCAAGTAAGGGAACTGCTCCGCATAAGGAAGCGACTGCTTCAGCAGTTCCTCGCTGCGGAACCGTTTCTGCCACATTGGCGTACGCGTGAAGCTGCGCGAGAGCAGCAGCGATGTCTCTGCAATCCGGCGAAAAGCGATCGCAAGCAGCGGAGAGCCCGTAATCGCCTCTGTAAGCAGAGACTCCACGCTCGCAGATGTGGTTTGCCACAGCGTCTGCAGCCATGAAGCATCCCATTCCGGCACGACCAACTCAATGCCGTTATCTTTGGCATTGCCGTAGACACTGTAAGGGAGCAGCCGCTGAAATTGCCGCTGAATAGCAAGCAGCCATGTCCGGTTCAGACGCCGCCCATACGGATTATGTATAATGATTCGGGTCTGGTTCATGAGGTCCCGATAATGTTCGATAATGATTCGCCGTGACGTCGGCACTCCGAGTGCTCGATGCTGTGCGTGAATGAGATCAATCAGCTCGGATGCGGCATAGGAATCAAGCCCGTACTCGGTATCAAGCCAAGCGATTGCAGCTTGCTCGCGTTCCCAAGCTTGCCCATCATCCTCCAATTGAAGCGCAAGCCGCACCGTCGCTAGTTCCTCCAGAAACTCGCCGAGCTGGATGCCTATCTCGTAGCTTCTGCCGTTTGCCTCTGCGTTCCAGAACGGAATTTCACTGAAACGGTTCGGAGCTTCCTTGACATAGACACGGTCATTGTCGATGCGACTAATCATCCACGAGCTCGTGCCAAGCTGAAACACATCGCCGGCGCGGCTCTCTGAGATATATTCTTCGTCGAGTTCACCGAGCAGCGCGCGGCTGTCAAGGTGATGTACCGGATAGTTGGCGCTTGAAGGTATCGTGCCTGCGCCTGTAACGGCAGCCATCGCCGTATTGGCGCGTTTATGCAGCCGATCTGCGATGCGGTCCCAATCCATGAGCGGGCGGGCAAAAGGGTAAAATCCCGTCAGCACCTTCAGCGCTGCTTCCATCCGCTCGCGCGGGAAATTCCGGTAGCATTCGCTGCCCGCAATGAGCCGGTGAAGCTCGCCCACCGATATATCAGTGGCGGCGACTATCGAGGTCATCTGCTGCGACAGCACATCGAGCGGCTCATGCGGCAGGACAATCGCTTCAATGTCGCGCCTTGCGATGTCGCGGCAGAGCACCGCGGCTTCCGGCAGCTCGCTGCGCTGCCGCGTCACGATATAGCCGCGGCTGATATCTCCGACGGCATGGCCCGCGCGCCCGATGCGCTGAATGCCGGCTGCGGCGGCTTTGGGCGAGTCGACCTGAATCACGAGGTCGACGTGCCCGACGTCAATGCCGAGCTCGAGCGAGGAGGTGGCGACGAGGCAGCGCAGCTCGCCCGCCTTCAGCATACGCTCGACTTCGAGCCGCCGCTCGCGCGCGAGGCTGCCGTGATGGGCGCGCGCCATCTCATAGCCGGCGTGCTCGTTCAGTCGCAGCACGAGCCGCTCGCACATGCGGCGGCTGTTCACGAACAGGAGCGCGGAGCGCGCGCCGTCCATCAGCGCCATCATCCTCTCGATGATGGGCTGCCATACACCGTCGCGCGTGCGCGCAGGGCGGCTCAGGTCCGGCATCGTCACGCGGACCTGCATCTGCTTCGTCATCGCGCTCTCGACGATGACGACAGGCCGCTGCGCATATCCAAGCGGATGCGCAGGCTGCTCTTCGAGGTCGCTTGGCGCCGCATCGCCGTTCACTGCATCACGATCACGCGACCCCGCCGCCCGAGCACCGCCCAATCCCGGCAGCTCCCAGCCGCCAAGAAATCGCGCGACTCGCGACAGCGGCTTCTGCGTCGCAGACACGCCGATGCGCTGCACAGGGCGCTTCGCGAGCGCGGACAGCCGCTCAAGCGACAGTGACAGATGCGCGCCGCGCTTGTCGCTTGCAAGGCTATGAATCTCGTCGACGATCACCGTCTCGACCGTGCCCAGCATCCCTCGTCCCTTGTCCGAGGTCAGCAGCAAGTAGAGCGACTCCGGCGTCGTCACGAGGACGTCCGGCGGGCGCTTCGCCATACGGACCCGCTCACTCGACGGCGTGTCGCCCGTACGCACAGCGGAGCGGATGGCTGGCCACTCGAGGTTGTGCTCGCCGGCGAAGCGCTCAATCTCATCCATAAAGCCGACGAGATGGTGCTGGATATCATTGTTCAGTGCTTTAAGCGGCGTAATATAGAGCACTCGTACGCCTGATGCGAGGCTGGCTCCACGCGCAGCTGCATCGGCTTTTGTAAGAGCGATCCGATTGATGCACGGAAGCAGTGCCGCAAGCGTCTTGCCGGAGCCTGTCGGCGCAGCAATTAGGGTATGCTGATCTTGCATAATGGAAGCCCAAGCATCGTGCTGCACGGGGGTAGGCTCGCCGAAGCTATGTGCGAACCAGCCTGCTAATGTATGGTGAAACCCTGCCGAAGCGAAGGGAGGTAGCATCGCGAAGCTCCTTTGCCTTTTTATTCACTTGCTTATAAGGACGTACTCGTCGTTTACCACTAACCTGTTTCTCCCATTCTATCATCCTACTATTCATCTTTTGTAAATTAATTCCTCTTTAGTCAGCTTCAAAGCCGTTTCGCCTAAAAAAATATCCGGTCAGTTTAAGGGACATTCGACATAGAATTTAGAAAAATAGCAGCAGCCAAATAAGCTCGGGAGGTATCGGCTATATGTCGAGATGGCGGGACAGCTTAGAGATGCGCAGAGCAGAGTGGAGAAAGCTGGAGTATGCAATGACGGATACGCTTGCAGGCAGGCGGGTGCTGAGGGTTGCGGGACCGCGATCGCCAAGGCTTACGACGCCGGTATCGAAGGCAATCCGGCAAGAGGAGCTAGTCGCTTTCTCGGAGACATTCGACGCCGGGCTTGCATGTTTCTGCATAGGCGAATTATCGCCGCAGCAGCGGGCGCATTTCCTGCAGCATTGGCATGCGAGGCTCGCTGCTGGTGCAACGGTTGTGATGGCTGATCGCCGAAGTGAGGGCTGCGCTTCGCCTGTGGAACTATATGATCTATTCGCACCGCTCGCCACTGCGCTCGACGTTCAGGTCGGCCGCACGTTTTGGTGGGTTCGCTACAAGCGCAGCTAATTTGGAATCGAGCGGACGCTAACGGAACTCAGACGCGTTATTTGGCACGGGTAAGCCAATGTTCGAATCTAACGGAACCCAGAAACGTTATTCCGCTGAAATTAGCCTGATTCGGTTGCAAAACCTTCGAATAGCGCTTCTTGGGTCCGTTACAATTTTTTGAGCGCTATATTCGGATCAATAAGGCTTCTACGGACCGTTAGCTATGCAAGCGACAGACACGTAGAGCACAAACAAAAAACGAGCTCGCCTCAACTGAGGTGAACTCGTTTTTTGCAAGCAAGTACTAATTAATCGGAGTCTCCATCGCCTGGTTCATCAGAAGGCTCGTCAGCGTATTTTTCATACGTTTGCGGGCTCATAACGCGGCGTGCAGTTACATAGCGTTTTGAATAGTAGGAATCGCTAAGCGCGCTAATCGTAACACCTTTGCTCGAAGAAGCGTGTGCAAACTTGCCATCTCCAACGTAGATGCCGACATGCGAGATTCCTTTGCCAGTCGTATTGAAAAATACGAGATCGCCCTCAATCAAATCGCTTTTCGCGATTTTCTTGCCGAGCTGTGCTTGCGAACGGGATGCATGAGGAATGCTGACGCCCAGTTTACCGTACACGTACATGGTAAATCCGGAGCAGTCGAACCCTTTCGTCGTTGTTCCCGTGTAGGAATACGGGGTGCCAATCACGTCTTGGATGACGCCATCCATTTTGGAATCTGCAAAAACGCTTCCAGCTTGGACTAGTAAGAGCATCGCAAGACCGATCAGTAGTGCGGAAATCTTTTTCAAAACAGGAAACTCCTTCCGGTGCCTACGAGGTTAGCTGTGGGGTTCGGTTGAAGGCTCCCTATGATCACCTCTGGCATTCGCGTCCGTACATGATGTGCGAATGTCGGGATCAATTCACCCAGAATGGTTCCCCCGTTTCCCGTGAAAGGGAATTCGGCAAAATTTTCTTTTCGAGGAAAAAGTATTCGATCATTTTCTCGGTTCTCCTTCCAAGTTCACAGGTTGTTCACAAATTAAAATTATTAGAATGCAACATTTTTGGGCTCTAACTCGTTGCGGGGCCTGGGATTGAGCGGTTAATAGGCATTTATTCCTCCTTCAACGAATTAGAGAAGAATATGGCGAGAACTGTCTTGTAGAAAAATATGAGAGCGGGCGAGAGGGGTGTCGGTTGGAGCGCTCCCGGCTTTGCTAACTAACTGACCTCCGAGACACTACTGGCAGAGGCACTCGAAGCGAAGCGAACGCAAAAAAGGCTGAGCAGGTTTCGTCCCTGCTCAGCCTTTATGAATATCTAAGCCTGCTTCGATTGCCACACATCATACTGGGCGGCTACCGTCCACACCTTCATAATCGTGCGCAACATCTGATAGCCTTGATGCAGGATGAGTGCGAACAGGCCTGCCCACATGAGCGATACGGAGGCGATCGTCATGCTCAGCAGGGCGCCGATGCCCCACATGAGCAGCGAGATACCGGCAAAAGGAAGGAAGTTCACGATGCCGCCCCAGAGAGAGCGGAGCGTGCCAGTGCCGCTGGCGGCTCCGAACTGCATGGTGAGGAAGAGCAGGTGGATGAGCACCGCCCATGCCAGCCAGGCGGCCGCCCACGGTCCTGCATGCTGAGCGAATTCGAGCAGCGAATTGCTTGCGAGCAGCTTCGTCAGTGCGCGCGGTAGCAGCCAGATGGCAGGGAGCAGGGTGAGCGCGGTTTCGATGAGATAGAGCAGGGCGATGGGCTTCCACGCTTTACGGATGCCGCTTAGAAACTTCGTTCCGGCCTCATCTGTCATATGATGCAGCGAATGGAACAGGCCGGCGTTGAGGAATGGCGTGATGAGCATCCGCCCGGCCAGCAATCCGCAGAACAGCCAAGCGTAGGGCTGGATGAGATCCGTCTTGAGCAGCTGGAACTGGGCCTCGGTCATGAACAGCTGGACCGCGTGACTGCCGTTGCTGTACGTATCGGGAAACCTTTTCAAGACAGGCACGACGATCCCTTCAATGGTCCGGTAGAGGAAGAAGCCCCAGATCAGCTCGTACAGAAATAGCATAATAATAATATAGAAGTGCTTGATTGCCAGGCGCCAGCCTTGCTTAATATGTGCTTTCACTCCTGCTCACCTCCTTCATAGTAAGGCGTTACCAAGCGAGTGAGGCGAATATCGTCTCGAGCAGCTTGGTGATGCCGACGCTCCATCGGGTGCGGGTCTGCTCGGTCAGATCAGCCTTCATAAAGTTGTTGATATGTTTATTGTCGAGCACATTGTCGTGCTGAGGGTCCACCGCCGCCCAGACGAGCTTGGAGGAATGAACGAGTTTGTACTGGATATGATCCTGTTGACCATCCCATACTTTCGGCATGATCGTACCGTCGGCAAAATGGAACACCACCGTCACAGGGCCGAAGCTGCCGCCTGTCTTCTTGATGAGCACAACCGATTCGTACTGCGTCTTGCCCTCCTGCTTGACGGGACGCACATGAATGGAAGCAACCGAGTAATCCGACATATCGCTGCCGTAGACGAAGTGGCTGAAGTAATCGTTCCACTTTTTCTTCGTGACCGTTTCGACGACCTTCTGGAAGTCAGCAGTTGATGGGTGCTTGAATTTATACTTCTGGAAGTAGGTGCGCATGATCTTGCGCATCGTCTGGGCGCCGACCTGTTTCTCGATGCCGTAGAGGACGAGTTTGGCGCGCATGTACACATTTTCGGCATAGTGATTGTTGCTGTGGTACGACCACGAAAGTTGCTTCAGCGGCGCAGGATCGGTCATGTAGCTCGATTCCACCGGAAGGTTCGGCTCTACGCCGTATTCGCTCTCCATCACTTTGTCCTCTGCATAGGACGTGAAGCCTTCGTCGAGCCAAGCTTCCTCGAATTCATTGGAGGCGACCATGCCGTACCAGTATTGATGTCCGATCTCATGGACGACGGTCCGCTCCAGATCATAGCCTGGATTGTCGTTATCCGCGGCAAAAGCCGTAATCAGCGTCGGATATTCCATGCCGCCCGCACCGTTGCCACCCTTCGGCGGTACGACGACAGAGAGCGTGGAGTACGGGTAAGCACCGTACCACTGCGCGTACTTGGAGAGCGCGGACTTGGCTGCATGCATGTAGCGGTCCTTGAACTTCGCATGCTGCGGATCAAGGTAGAGCTTGATCCTTACGCCAGGGACGCCTTCCGTCGAGAACGGCTCCTCGGCATAGACGAAGTCCGGCGAAGCCGACCAGCCGAAGTCGTGCACATCATCGGCGTAGAATTGATACGTCTTGCGTCCGTCTGCGACAACGGATGCTTTGGTCTGGAAGCCGGTGGCGGCTACTTTGTAGCTGCTCGGAACGTTGATTTTGACACTGTAGATGCCAAAATCACTATAGAACTCCGAGTTGCCGTGATACTGATGAATATTCCAGCCTTCGGCAGCTCGTCCGCGTGTGCCGGCTGTTTCGTATACGGCGAGCTTCGGGAACCACTGCCCCGCCATTACGAAGTTGCCCGCATAACCCATGCGCGCGAACACTTCAGGCAGCTTCACCTCGAACTTCATTCGTAGCGTTACGCTTTTGCCGGGGGCGACTACGGCGGGCAAGCGGAGCTTGGCCAGCGTTAAGTCATTCGTATTGCCGTCATCGGGCTGCACGTAGTGGAGGCGCGGCAGCAGGCTGTACCCTTCTGTTGTCTCGAGAGAAAGCAGGTTCATGTAGCCGATGCTGTCCACAGTCGCTTTATCGTTACGTAGCTGGCCGCCGGACTCCCGCATGAACGTTGTGTCTTTGGAGCGGAAGGCGTTTGGATACAGGTGGAAGTACAGCTCGGACACCGGCAGCTTGCCAGGGTTTGTCCAAGTTAAAGTCTGCTCGCCGGTGAGCATATGCGTATCTTCCTGGAGGTTCACATTAATGTGATACTCCGTGACCCGTTTGCTGAGCGCAACCGGCTTCGGCTGCATCACGATATCGGGTTCTGGTGCAGCTGGCGGAGCTGCCGGCTTGGGCGGCGGTTCTTTCTTGGCGGGAGCAGGAGCGGAGGCATATATATAGTGTGAGACCCAAGCATCCCCGAACCCTTGCTGTGCCGTTATCCCGATCAGCACGGCGGCGAGGGCAAAGAGTAGAAATCGTTTGGCGCGACCCAGATTCATTGAAACATTCCCTCCCGTTGACAAGCATCTACAGCATGTATATGTTTGCTTTTCCGAGATTATTAGCTAAAATGGAATTAATGTACGGACAGGCGTGTGAAGCCGCGCCGGACGTGGAATTCGAGGGTGTTTGTAAGCTGGAAAGGGAGTTGAGAAGGACCGTGAGCGAACAAGATAATACGCAGCAGCCGCCGGAGAAGAAAGAGAAGAAGTCCCTTTCTTTGAACGTGGTGAGCAACAAGGAACATAAAGGATTTGGAGCGGGGACAATCGACCTGAGCGCGGTGTCCTGTGTCATCATTGATAACGGCGAGGCGTACATCGATGTGGGTGCGATGCATGCCAAGAGCAAAGTGGAACGCGGCATCAAGTTCAGCACGAACAAGGAAGATGTGCCGAATGGCCGCTTGTGCTGGATCGTTTGGGTAGCGGTTGAGCGCACGGAGGATGGCGCAAGCTACGCAGGGGCGACAGCATGTCCAATGTTGATCGATACCGAGGCGCGCAGAGGCTGGAAGATCCTTGCGCAGCATGTGAACAACCTCGACTATGCGATCAAACGCCGTTACGTACTCGATGAGCTTGGCGTGGATGAGAAGCGGGCACTGAAGAACCTGCTTGTCACAAACAATCCGGAGTGGTGGGACCGCTCGCCGGATAAGCTGAAGGAAGCTCTCGAAGTATAGCAGTCATGATGATAGGGCCGCTTCACCGTCTCTTAAGTGAGAAGGATGGGGCGGTCTTTTGTTTAGGGGATTTTTCCCTATTATGGATACTGTGATTGTGATATAGTCATAATACAAGAACGCTTGTTCTGTAAAAAGGAGGACTTCCATTGACTAGTGAGAAGCGCACAGCTTCGCGTAACCATTACGGCGAACTGCTGAAGCGCTATCTGCTGCCGCAGAAACGAACTCTTATTGGACTTACAGTGCTGCTTATTCTCTCCACCGCGCTGCAGCTCGTCAATCCGCAAATCATTCGCTTCTTCATTGATAAAGCGCAGTCGGAGGCAGATCTCCAGCCGCTGCTTCTTGCTGCTTGCTTGTTTATTGCTTTCTCGGTGGTCCAAGGGATTGTTTCGGTCATTGCCACGTATTTCAGCGAGAATGTCGGGTGGAAGACGACGAATGTGCTTCGCGGCGATCTGGCCTCGCACTGTCTGTCGCTGGATATGCCTTTCCACAAGTCTCATACATCCGGTGCCATTATCGAGCGGGTCGACGGAGATGTGAACGCGCTGGCGAATTTCTTCTCAAGCATGATTATTAACCTCGTCGGGAATGCGCTGCTCATGATTGGTATTCTCGTGCTGCTGTTCCGGGAGAGCTGGCTGATCGGCACGGGGATGACCGTGTTCGTCATTGCCGCAATATTCGTTATTCAGCGTATCCGCAAGATCGCTTCGCCGCTCTGGACGCATTGGCGGCAGGCGAATGCAGAGATGTACGGATTTATCGGTGAGCAGCTGGAAGGGACGGAGGACATCCGTGCGAATGGTGCATCCGGCTATGTGATGGGCCGTTTCTATGCGATGCTGCGAGTCATGCTGCCGCTTCGGATTAAGGCGTTCCTCGGCTTTGCCTCCATGTGGAGCACGACGATTATGGTGTTTGCATTCGGCAATGCGCTGGCGTTCGCGATCAGTGCGTATTTATGGAAGGAGGGTTCCATTACAATTGGGACCGTTTATTTGATCTTCTATTATACAGAGCTGCTGGCGAAACCCATTGAGAAGATCCGATCGCAAATGGAGGATTTGCAAAAGGCTGATGCGAGCATCACCCGTATCCGTGCTTTGTTCGAGACGCGTTCCGCGATTGTGGACGGTCCAGGTGCGACGCTGCCGGCAGGCTCTCTTGCCGTGAAGTTCGACGATGTCACGTTCCGCTATGAGGATAGCGATGGGGAGCCGACACTGGACAGCTTGGCGATCCAGCTCCAACCGGGCGAAGTTCTGGGGTTGCTCGGACGGACGGGGAGTGGAAAGTCGACGCTGGCCCGCCTGCTGCTGCGGTTCTATGATCCGCAGGAAGGCGCGATTTCGCTGGGGGAGACGGACATTCGGCAGCTGAAGCTGAGCCAGCTGCGCAAACGCGTGACGCTCGTTACGCAGAATATCGAGATTATTGAAGGAACCATACGGGACAACTTGACGTTCTACGATGATTCGATTCGCGATGAGCGGATTGTGGAAGTGCTGGAACAGCTCGGCCTTGAGAGTTGGTACGCGTCGATGCCTGAAGGACTCGATACGAGGCTCGCTTCGGGTGGCGGTTCTTTGTCGGCAGGGGAGGCGCAATTGCTTGCTTTTGCGAGGGTGTTCCTGACCGATCCGGGGCTCGTGATTATGGATGAAGCTTCATCACGGCTCGATCCGCTCACAGAGCAGCGAATTGAAGAGGCGATTAGCAAGCTGCTCACGAATCGTTCCTGCATTATTATTGCGCACCGGCTGGCGACCGTGCAGCGTGCAGATAAAATCCTCATTCTGGAGAATGGCCGCGTCATTGAATATGGCAGCCGGACGGCGCTCGCCGCCGATCCTTCGTCGCGCTTCAGCACGATGCTGGTGACAGGGCTCGAGGAGGTGCTCGCATGACGACTTTTCAATATCTGATACGGCTTATTACATACCGGACAACGCTTTATGTATTCAACGCGCTGGCTTGGACGATTATTTATCTAGTGCCGATTGTGCCGGGTCTTATTACAAAAGAGTTCTTCGACTCGCTCACCGGCAGTGACACGCTGAAGCTCGGCACTTGGGGCATTATTGCGCTTCTTCTGGGTGCATCGGCTGCGCGCGTCATGGTGCTGTTCGTCGGTTTCATAACCGATGTGAATTTCCGCTTCCGCATGGGTATGATGCTTCGCCGCAATTTGCTGCAGCATATCCTGAAGCAGCCCGGCGCTCGCGCCATTCCTGTCTCGCCGGGCGAGGCGATAAGCCACTTCCGCGACGATGTCGATCAGTCCGAAGAAGCGGCAAGCTGGTCTGTCGACGTGTTCGGCTTAACCTGCTTCGCAGCGGTGTCGAGCTATATTCTTGTCGGTATCGACTTGCAGATGACGCTGCTAGTGTTCTTGCCGCTGGTCATTGTGGTAACAGTCGCACAGCTGTCGACGTCGCGTCTGCAGAAGTATCGTGCCGCCAGCCGTGAGTCAACCTCGCGCGTAACCGGCGCGATCAGCGAGATGTTCAGCAATGTGCAGGCGATTCAAGTGGCAGGCGCGGAGGAGCGTGTTATTGAACGGTTCAGGAGGTTCAATGACGACCGCCGCCGCACGATGTTGAAGGATAAGATGATGGGCTCGGTGCTCGATGCCATCTTCACGAACACGGTCAATCTCGGGACGGGCCTAATCTTGCTGGTCGCCGGTCAGAAGATGCAGTCCGGTTCGTTTACGATTGGCGATTTCTCGCTGTTCGTCTACTATTTGACGTTCATCACGAGCATTATTACGAATGTGGGCACGTTTATTACGCACTTCAAGCAGATGGGCGTCGCGTTGAGTCGGCTAATGGCACTGCTTCAAGGTGCGCCTGCTAAGTTGCTGACGCTGAAGGATACGCTGTATTTGCGCGAAGGACGGGAATCGTCTGAGGGGCATGGATCTTCTGCAGTGGAGAATACTCCACCACTTCGCAATTTGGAAGTGTCCGGTTTGTCGTACCGGTTCCCGGAGACGGGCCGAGGCATTGAAGATGTACGGCTGCAGCTGAAGGGCGGCTCGTTCACGGTAGTGACGGGCACGATCGGCTCCGGCAAGACGACGCTCGTTCGTACGCTGCTCGGCCTGCTGCCGAAGGATGAAGGTACGATCAAGTGGAATGGCCGGGTGGTCGAAGACCCGGCGACGTTCTTCACGCCGGCGAAGAGCGCGTACTCCGCGCAGATTCCGCGGATGTACAGCGACACGCTGCGCAATAATATTCTGCTCGGGCAGCGGGAAGAGAATGGCTCTCTTGAGCAAGCGATCCACGCAGCGGTGATGGAGTACGATATCGAGCATCTCCAGCAGGGGCTGGAGACGATGATCGGCCCGCGCGGCGTGAAGCTATCCGGCGGCCAGATGCAGCGAACGGCGGCAGCGCGCATGCTCGTGCGCGATGCGCAGCTGTATGTGTTCGACGATCTCTCCAGCGCGCTCGACGTCGAGACGGAGCAGAAGCTGTGGGAGCGGCTATTCAAGAGCAGGGGCGACGCAACCTGCCTTGTGGTCTCGCACCGCCGTGCGGCATTGACGCATGCCGATCACATTATCGTCATGAAAGACGGCCGCATCGAAGCGGAGGGTACCGCCGAGCAGCTGCTTCGCGAGAATGCCACGTTCCAGGAGCTATGGAGCGGGGATGAGCGCGCGAAGGGGTAGGGTGCTAGGTGTGTGGTGCGGTGAGTGAGAGCGGGAAAAGCCTCTCTCGAGCGAGAAAACCGTGAAAATGGTGAGTGAGAGAGGGGAACCCGCTCTCGGGGAGCGTCAGAATAAAGGTTAGTTGGTTGGTTTTCGGCGTTGAGAGCACATATATGCTCTCTCAGCCAACATTCGGCGTGTTTCAAATGCTGAGAGCACGTATGTGTTCTCTCAGCGTCAGAATAAAGGTTAGCTGGTTGGTTTTCGGCGTTGAGAGCACATATATGTTCTCTCAGCCAACATTCGGCGTGTTTTGAATGCTGAGAGCACGTATGCGTTCTCTCAACCAAATCTCACGCAGAGCCCTCCCCCCACCAAAGAACAAAAGCCTCGCATTCCGCTTAAACCAGCGGAATGCGAGGCTTTTTCTCATATCAGCATTGTCCGGCCTGTATAATCGACGAACTGCCACGGGCTGTCCGTTTCGATGCGCCGCTCGATTAGATCGAGGATGCCGCGAGCGCTGTCGCGCGGATCGGTTGGTGCTTGTTTGCCGCCCATGTCGGTGAACATCCAGCCGGGGTGGATGCTGAGCACAAGCACGCCGCGGTCCTTCAAGTAGCTGTGCAGCTGCAGCGTGAACATGTTGAGCGCCGTTTTCGAGATCGCGTACGGGTAGTCGCCGGGGTAAGCATTTGTCAGGCTGCCTGCTTCCGACGATATGTTAATGAGCGCTGCATTGTCCTCCGTTAACAGAGGCAGAAAATGCTTCACCACCCGCATTGGTCCGTACACATTCACATTGAAGGATTCGATCACGTCATCCATATCGAGCTTTTCAATGTGCGTGTTGCGTGCATTCAGAATGGCGGCGTTGTTGACGATGGCGCCAAGCGACCGCCCTTCCTGGTTCAGGCGTGCCGCTAGAGCGGCGATGCTCGCTTCGTCAATAACGTCGAGCCGAGCGATTACAATTCGCTCTCCATATTCGGAGCGAAGCTCCGCCAGCTTGCCCGGCGCGTCCACATCTCGCACGCCTGCGATAACGGAATGCCCTCGCTCAAGCGCCTCGGCTGCCATCTCGTAACCAAGCCCGCGGCTTGCTCCCGTAATAAGTACATTCATCGACATCGACGAGAAGCCTCCTTATTTGTCGTTCTCCAGCAGCTCGACAAGTACCTTCAACTGAGGAATCGTGTTCATGTAGGCATAACGTCCACCGGTATATTCCCCTTTTTGCTCCAGCAGGAAGCCCCTGTTCTCAAGCAATGAGACTTTTTCTTTCATCCCTTCAATGACAAAAGCAATATGATGCGGCCCTTCGCCATGCTCATCTAGATAATTCCGCCATGTGCTCGGATGCTCGTCCGGCTCGATCAGCTCGAGCTGAAGCGAGCCCATGTTGAAGAACGCCAGCTTTGCCCGCGCTTCACTAGGCTCACCGTTAAACTTAGTTTGCGCTTTGTCCGCTGTATCGGTGATGATGATTGGAGGCTTTTCGATGCCGAAGAAATCGGCGTAAGCTTGGCTTACTTTTTCAATATCATGTACGAGAATGCCGATTTGCGTAATGATGTTGTTGCCTAGTAATCCTGCCATTAGGGAACCATCCTCTCATAAATCCGTTCTCATCTCATAGCTCTTATTCGGCACTTAGCTTATTTCTCCTTGTTGACCAAATAAAGGAAATATTACCACTGTACTATGATATACTGGCGCTAACAACTACAGGTCAACGAAGGATGGGATGAAAGCGATGCGGCTAGGCGGACAAGTGTTTCTAGAAGAGAAGAATCCGGAGAGCTGGGCGCTGGCGCATAAGCAAGCGGGCTTTCGAGCGGCAACGTGCCCGATTGATCGGGAAGACCAGCTAACTGAGCTTGACCTTTATATGAAGGCTGCGAGCGAGCACGATATTATCATCTCTGAAGTAGGGGCTTGGAGCAATCCGATCAGTCCGAACGAGCAGACCAGACGCGAAGCCATCGCCTATTGCAAAAGAAGGCTGGAGCTTGCGGAGCGCATTGGAGCGGGCGTATGCGTCACGATTGCAGGATCGCGGGGCGAGCAATGGGATGGGCCGCACCCGGACAATTTCAGCGAGGATACGTTCGAGCTCATTGTGGAGACCGTACGCGATATTATTGATGCGGTGAAGCCGGAGCGGACGGTATTTGCCCTTGAGATGATGCCGTGGGTATTCCCGGACTCAGCCGATACATATCTTGCCTTAATGAAGGAGGTAGATCGCAAAGGCTTCGGCGTTCACTTCGATCCCGTGAACATAATCAGCAGCCCGAGGACGTACTACCGAACCGGTGACCTCATTCGCGACTTCTTCAGCAAACTTGGACCTTATATTCGCAATTGTCATGCCAAGGACATCCTAATTCGCAGCAACCTGACCGTCCATCTCGATGAGGTCATTCCGGGTCAAGGTGTGCTCGACTACCGGGTGTTCCTGACAGAGCTGCACAAGCTGCATCCGGATACCCCGCTTATGATCGAACACTTGCGCACCAATGACGAGTATCGGCAGGCGGCGGATTATATTCGCGGCGTTGCAGCGGATCTGCGGATTCCGTTGTAATAGATGCACAGTGGAGTGGGCGGAAAATGTTCCTTCTCGATCTGGTAGTCCAGCATTCCAACACGCAACGAAAGGCTAACGAATCCTAGCATCCTTATTTGCCCGAAAATCACACTTTACAGGCGCTAACGAACCCTAGCGATGTTATTTAGTATAAATCCGGGGGATTTGGCGAGAAAACGAGGAAATAACGTGTCTGTGATTCGTTAGCGCTCAAGAACAGCTAATTCGTAGCGAATAAGCTCATCTGAGTTCGTTAGGAGTCTACTGCGGCGATCGCCATTGTTCCTTCAAGCATAAATCCCTAAAAAAAAGCCCCTATACCCGGCAGCTTCTCCAGCCTGCCGTTATATAGGGGCTTTCCCTTTCATCTAAACAGCGCTAGTTCGACCACCAGCGCTTAAACGATTTCCACCATGCTTTCGTCTGCACCGACTTCGCGTCGGCGTTGCCATCCGGCGACAACGGCGTATCGCCATGGACGCCGCATACCTCGACCGGTTGCGTGCCGCTCACGAACGTCTCAAGCCGCTTGTTCGGGCAAGTCTTGCCGGCGAGCTTGCCGCTGCTTGGGTCGATATAGACGGACACGACGCCGTCCGGCAGCGGGAAGATCTTCGGCGGAATCGCCGACAGCGCCGCTTCCGTATAGGAAGCGAAGATCGGCGCCGCCCGCCGCGCTTCCGTCTGCGACAGCTTGCGGTCCTTGTCGTAGCCGACCCACACCGCAGTCGCAAGCTCAGGCGTGTAGCCGACGAGCCATGCGTCGGTCGCGGTCGTGCCGGTCTTGCCGGCGACCGGCCGTTTGATCATCGCCGATACCCGGCCGGCGGTGCCGCCGGTATCGAACACGCTCTCCATCAGGCTCGTCAGCACATAGGCATGAGCCGCGTCGACGACTGTATAGGAAGCAGGCTGCGCTTCATAGAGCACTTCGCCCTTACTGTCCTCAATCCGCAAGATCGCCGTAGGTTCCATCCGAATGCCGCCATTGGCGAGCGTGCTGAAGGCGGACGCCATCTCCATCGGGCTGATCGGGAATGTGCCGAGGGCAAGCGATGGCACCGGCTTCATCGGGCTCTCGATGCCGAGCTTTCGCGCCATGTCGATAACCTTCTCCGGCCCAACGGCCATAATCGAGTTCACCGCATAGATGTTGTCTGAGCTCGCAATCGCTTGCCGCATATCAATAAAATCGCCGACATACTTGCTGTTATAGTTGCTCGGCGAATAGGTTTTGCGCCCTTCATCATAAGTGAAGATGGTCGGCGCGCTCTTGAATTTTGACACTGGCGTCAGCACGCCTTGCTGCAGGCCGGCCAAATACAGAATCGGCTTAAACGAAGAGCCAGGCTGCCGCGTCTTGGCGAAGACCCGGTTATATTGATTCGTCTTGTAATTTCGCCCGCCGACCATCGCTTTAATATAGCCGGTGCGCGGGTCAACGGAGACGAGTGCGGCCTGCTGCTGCGAATCCTCAGGAATTCCCTTCGCCACAGCTTCCTCCGCGGCGCGCTGCGCTTCAGGATCCAGCGTCGTGAAGATCCGGATTCCGCCTTCGCTTAGCTTCCGCTCATCAATGCCGAGCTTGTCGACAGCGATGTAGCGCACATAATCGCGGAAGTAAGGCGCAGATCCGCTCGCTTTGCTCGTACCAAGCGGGATGAACGTGAGCAGCTCCGCACCTGCCGTTTGTGCATCGGTCTGCTGAATAATACCTTGATCGGCCATCGTCTGCAGAATCGTCCGCTGGCGATCCTTTGCATTCTTCATATCCATATAAGGCGAGTAATACTTCGGCCCTTTCGGGATGCCTGCAAGCATCGCGCTCTCAGCCAAAGTCAGCTCGGAAGCGTGTTTGCCGTAGTACAGCTCGGATGCCGCTTCTGCGCCATAAGCTCCGTGGCCGTAGTAGATTTCATTCAAGTAGAGCGCCAATATCTCATCCTTGGAATAATGCATCTCCAGTTGAATGGTATACATCGCTTCTTTCAGCTTCCGAGACCAAGTTCGCTCATGCGTCAAATACAGATTGCGAGCAAGCTGCTGCGTCAACGTGCTCGCCCCTTGCTTCCGCGATAGATGCTCCACATTCACGAAAGCGGCACGAGCCATTCCTTTCAAATCAAAGCCTAAATGGTCATAAAAACGTTGATCCTCTATCGCGAGCGTCGCCTCAAGAAGGTAGGGCGAGATTTCTTTCAAAGGAACCGATTGCCGGTTCTCGCCGGCATGGAAGGTGTCGATGACGTGGCCCTGCGCATCCAGCATTTGTGACGTTTGACTGATCGCCGAAGCAGGCAGCGCCTGCACTCGCAAATAATAGAGGAAGCAGAAAGCCGCTACGAACAAGAGCAGCAGCGCCCCTCCCGTATAAAGCAGCCATCTCTGCAGCCGCTTCAAGAAAGGCATCCAACGTTCCAGCTGAATCCGAACCGGTATCCGAAGCTTCCTGCCTCCGCTGCCATGCCTGAACACGAATCGTTTCATCTGTTTCGCTCCTAACCTGTTAATCCTTACACTAGTTTCTAGTAGTATGGAAAACATTGGGGCACGCTATTCAGATGGAGGCAAGGGTTGTTAAATTTTTGTGCACATCTGGCAAAAGGTTGCTTTTTCCCCTCGTTAACTTATAATACAGATTGAAACATTTGACCTTATGATCAATTGCACCATTACATACAAGAAAGCAGGGATTACACGATGGAATTGTGGTACACCGAGAAGCAAACGCCAACGTACGGCATTACAATGAAAGTGAAAGAAACTTACGTTAGCGAGCAAACGGAATTTCAACAGCTTGACATGATCGAAACAGAAGAGTTCGGCACAATGCTCGTGCTCGACGGCATGGTTATGACTACAGACAAGGACGAGTGGGTTTATCACGAAATGGTCGCTCACCCTGTACTGTACACGCACCCGAATCCGAAAAAAGTTCTCGTAGTCGGCGGCGGCGACGGCGGCGTAATCCGCGAAATCCTCAAGCACCCGAACGTTGAGAAAGCAGTCCTCGTTGATATCGACGGCAAAGTTATTGAATACTCGAAGAAATACCTTCCGCAAATCGCTTGCGGTCTGGAAGATCCGCGCGTTGAAGTGCACGTGAACGACGGCTTCATGCACATCCATGACCACAAGAATGAATATGACGTTGTAATGGTTGACTCCACTGAGCCGGTTGGTCCTGCGGTAAACCTGTTCACACGCGGCTTCTACCAAGGCATCTACGATGCGCTCAAGGAAGACGGTATCTTCGTTGCTCAGACGGACAACCCTTGGTTCACGCCTGATCTGATCACGAACGTTAACCGTGACGTGAAAGAAGTATTCCCGATCGTGCGCGTATTCTGGGCGAACGTTCCGACATACCCAAGCGGCCTGTGGACCTTCACAATGGGCAGCAAAAAGTACGATCCGCTTGAAGTGGACGAGTCCAGCATTCCTGAGATCGACACAAAATACTACTCCCCACGTCTGCACAAAGCAGCTTTCGTTCTGCCGAAGTTTGTAGAAGACTTGGTTAAGTAAGAGGAGACTATCGCGACCTATGAAACTCGATCAAAAATATTCCGGCAACGTCTTTATCCTAAGCTCGGAAGACTATAATACGTCCAAGGCTGTTATCTACGGCATGCCGATGGACTTTACCGTATCGTTCCGCCCAGGCTCCCGTTTCGGCCCTCCGCGTATCCGCGAAGTGTCTATCGGCCTTGAAGAGTACAGCCCGTACCTCGACCGCAGCCTGGAAGACATCGAATATTTCGATGCAGGGGACCTGCTTCTGCCTTTCGGTAACGCGGCTCGCTCGCTCGATATTATCGGCGAGTTCGTTGCAGGCGTTCTTGAAGACGGCAAAATGCCAGTTGGTCTTGGCGGCGAGCACCTGTGCTCGTGGCCGATTTTCCAAGAGGTGTACAAGAAGTATCCGGATGTAGCGATCATCCACTTTGACGCTCATGCCGATCTGCGCGAGAGCTACGAAGGCGAGCCTCTTTCGCACTCCACGCCTCTTCGCAAAGCAGCTGGCCTCATCGGCGGCAAGAACATTTACCAATTCGGTATCCGTTCCGGCTCCCGTGAAGAATGGCAGTTCGCTCGCGAGAACATCAATTTCCACCCGTTCGAAGTGCTCGAGCCTTTGAAAAAAGTGCTGCCTGAGCTCGCAGGTCGTCCCGTTTACCTGACGATCGACATCGACGTGCTCGACCCTTCCGCTGCTCCTGGTACAGGTACAGCAGAAGCTGGCGGCATCACTTCGAAAGAATTGATCGACGCGGTCCATGCGATTGCAGGGGCAGGCATCAACATCATCGGCTGCGACCTTGTGGAAGTAGCGCCAGCGTACGACCCAACGGAACAAACCCAGATCGTCGCGGCAAAAGTCATCCGCGAAATGCTGCTAGGTTTCATCAAGTAATTTGTATAAACAAAGCTGAGAGTGGTGTTCGTCACTCTCAGCTTTTTTGCTCTCTTTTGTTCTGTGCAACGGGAACGGAGCAGTTCCAATGATTCTGTAGAAGCGTAGCGGTCGCCTTTGTAGACGGATAGTAACATCTAAATGTCTTAGTGAATCGGAAAATATCCAGGCTACAACAGCGATCGGAAGAACATTGGACTGAGAAGTGGGAGCCGTTTGAGGTTCTTTAGGCTTGTCGCTGTTTTTGCGTTTTACTCTCTCTCTTTTCTGGTCATACTGGTTACTAGTAGATGATTAGGAGGGATGGCGCACGTGAACATTTTACCGATTCATGAACGGCTCGCCGAGCTGTGGACGATTCGAATTCGCCGTCAGCTAACAGGGGACGAGCAAGCTGATTTCGAGCATTGCCTGGCTGTCAACGCGATGCATATTAGGCAGCTCGCCAATCTGCATAATTTGTCGCTTGCCGCCTCCATGGTGCAGGACGTCGAATGGCAGCATGAAATTTGTCAGCGTCTCGAGAAGCTGAGCGGTCAGCCGCCAGGTTCGCCTCAGCTTTAAACAAGCTTGCCGAGCGCTTGCATCAGCTGGTCGCAACAGGTTAAGCTCGGAGGAGAAGAAGGAGGTAGCATATCACCATGACGATGCGCGTTCACTCTTTTCCGCCGGTCGTTAACGATGGGGCGACCATACTCATTCTCGGCAGCATGCCGGGAGAAGCTTCAATCGCAATGAATCAGTATTATGGCAATCCGCGCAATCATATGTGGCGGGTGCTATATGGCTTGTTCGGTCGTGAGCCGGATGAGGCGTATGAGGATAGGCTTGCTTTTGCAGCTTCACACGGCATTGCCATGTGGGATGTCATTGCATCCTGCGAACGCGAAGGCAGCCTCGATGCTAACATTCGCGCGGAGGTGCCGAATGACTTGCCCGGTCTGGTGAAGGAACATCCGACCATACGCTGCCTGATATTTAACGGAACGAAGTCGCACGATACGTTCAAGAAGTATTTTCGCGACGATCCAACCTTCGAAGGCAAGGCAATGCTGAAGCTGCCGTCAACGAGCCCCATTCCGACCAAGCATATGCGCAATACGGCTGATCGCATTGAAGCATGGCGGGTGATTCTACCGTTCTTGAAATAGAAGCATTTTCAGATAATCATTTGCCGCTTGCAATTTCAGCGAGGTTGCATATAATAGGGGAAATAACAGTTATATACGATGATCGGGACAGTACCTTGCAGTTCGGTGCTAGCAGCGAGCCGGGACAGTGAAAGCCGGTGCAGCGGCGTAAGGGAAGCGGACCCGGGAGTAGATGAACCGAAACGCGAACTTGGCGGCAGTCTTCTGCATGAACAAGCGCGTCCGTAGGCGCATCCGGTCACCCCGTTATCGTGCCTTGAGAGGCTTCTTGTCGTGCACGTGCGCGAAGGAAGGCTAGAAGAGTGGTACCGCGGAATTCAACCTCCGTCTCTTTATTGAGACGGGGGTTTTTTATGTTCCAGCACAAAACGGTGATTACCTGCTGAAAGTGGGCAAAGGCGTTTTTGTAGCATCACAATGGGGAGGAAACGACGGATGAGCCTGTTATTGCAATGGGCAGCTGTACAGCTGCAGTCGTATGTCGCTTTGGAACACGAGGAGATCGTTCGGCTGCTGGAGCTGCCGCCGAATCCGGAGCTTGGCGATGTCGCGTTCCCGTGCTTTGCACTCTCGCGAACGCTTAAGCGCGCGCCTACCGCGATTGCGGAAGAGCTTGCGCATCGCATCAATGGAGACGGGAAGCCGGTCCGCGCAGAGGGGAAAGGACCGTACCTCAACCTCTTCCTGCAGCGTGAAGAATGGGCGCCTAAGCTTCTCTCGCCTTTACTCGCAAGTGATTTCGGCCAGTCGCAGGCTGGTGCAGGACAGCGCGTCATAATCGATCTATCCTCTCCGAATATAGCGAAGCCGTTCGGGGTCGGACATTTGCGCTCGACGATGATCGGCAATGCGCTTGCTCAGATGTACCGTGCCTCCGGCTATGAAGTCGTCACCGTCAATCATATCGGGGACTGGGGCACGCAGTTCGGCAAGTTGATGGAAGCGTACCGCCGCTGGGGAGATGAAGCGAAGTTGAAGGAGGCTCCGATCAAGGAGAGCCTTAGCTTATACGTTCGTTTTCACGAGGAAGTGGAGCGCGATGCGACGTTGGAAGATGAAGCTCGCCGCTGGTTCTGGAAGCTCGAGAACGACGATGAGGAAGCGCATCGTCTCTGGCAGTATTTTGTCTCCTTCAGCATGGAAGAGTTCGACCGCGTCTACGCGCGCCTCGGCGTGAAGTTTGATTATACGCTTGGTGAGAGCTTCTATAACGATAAGATGGGTGCTGTCGTCGAACGTCTGACGGAGCTGCAGCTGCTGGAAGAAAGCGACGGCGCACAAGTCGTGCGCCTCGACGAAGAAGGGCTGCCGCCATGTCTCATATTGAAGACAGACGGCACGACGATCTACCCGACGCGCGATCTCGCAACGGCGCTCTACCGGAAGAAAGAGATGGGCGGGGACCTGCTGCTGTATGTGGTCGGCGCGGAGCAGAAGCTGCATTTCTCCCAAGTGTTCTCGGTATTGAAGCGTATGGGTGAAGAAGTAGCAGATGACTGCCTGCATCTGCCCTTCGGCCTCATGAAGTTCGACGGACGCAAAATGTCCACGCGCAAAGGGCAGGTCATCTTCCTCGATGAAGTGCTCGATGAAGCGGTAGCGAAGGCACTCGCCATTATCTCGGAGAAAAATCCGGAGCTCGAAGGAGCTCAAGACGTAGCGGAAGCAGTCGGCATCGGCGCTATCGTCTTCGGTGACCTGAAGCATCACCGCATGCTGGAGGTCGACTTCTCGCTCGATGAAGCGCTGCGCTTCGAAGGGGAGACCGGCCCTTATGTGCAATATACAGCGGCAAGAGCATTCAAGCTGCTGGAGAAGGGCGGCCTGTCGCTTGAGGAAGCGGAGACGCTTAGCCAGTCCGGCGCGATTGCGGCAGGAGGACGTTACGGTCAGCATCTGACCGGCGCAGCGGCATGGGAATGCTTGAAGGCGCTGGCTGCTTACCCGGAAGCCATTACGGAAGCGATTCGCCAGCACGAGCCTTCCGTGCTCGCGCGTTTCCTGCTTGATGCGTCGAAGCGATTCAACCGCTTCTATCATCAGGAGCGCATTCTGACGGAGAACGAGGACGAGACTTCCGCGAAGCTGCTTCTGGCTGCAGCGGTTGCGAATCTCTTGCGTTCGGGGCTGACACTGCTCGGTCTCAAGACACCTACTCAGATTTAAGTCCCGCCCGCTTACACGGCGCGTGCGGCGGGCATTGAAATTGGCGATGCTCCTGTATATAGTGAGGACAGGAGTATTAGGCGATGGGAGCCGTGATCCATGACGGATAGAGCAAAAGTAACCATTACGCTTACAAGCGATGTTGATGGGGAACGTGAGCATAACACATTCAGCGGCGAATGGTTTCGCAAAGGCAGCACCGTGTTTATTCGCTATGGCGAGACGGTAGAGGGTGCTTCCGGCGCGAGCGCGGAGGTGCGCACAATGATTCGCTGGCGCGACGGCGAGCTGAGCTTGTCGCGGAATGGTGCCGTGGAGTCGCAGCAGATATTCGTTGCTGGCGTCCGCCGCACGGGCCATTACACGTCGGCGCATGCGAATTTCCATATGGAAACAGAGACGAAGCTGCTCTGGATGCAATTCGGCGATTTTGCCGGGCAGCAGGAGCAGGTGCAGCGGCAACCTCAGGAGACACCGGAGACAGGCGACCTGCTTGTACCGATGCTGCCGATGCTGCTCGAATGGCATTACACGCTGCTCGTTGACGACGAGCCGACCGGAGAGTTTATGATTCGGCTGCGGGCCGAAGAAGAAATGGAATAAGTTTGTTACAAGTTGTCACCACATACATTGACATGTTCACATCTATGAATCAGGGGGATTGTATTTTTTATGAGAACGAATGTTATTGAACAGCTGCACGATCAGCTGAAAGAAGCGATTGCAGACGCAGTCGTGAACGCGGGGCTTGCAGCACGCGAGGAGCTTCCGGTATTCGTGCTGGAGGTGCCGAAGGATAAGGCGCACGGCGACCTGGCAACGAACGCAGCGATGCAGCTGACGAAGCTCGCGAAGAAGAACCCGCGCCAAATCGCGGAAGCGATCATTGCCGGGCTTGATATGAAGAAGGCGTCGATCCAGAGCGCTGAGATCGCCGGACCGGGCTTCATCAACTTCCGTATGGACCGCAGCTATCTGTATCCGGTCGTAGCGCAGGTGTCGGAACAAGGCGCTGATTATGGCCGCATTGATGCTGGCGCAGGACAGCGCGTACAAGTCGAGTTCGTCAGCGCGAACCCGACGGGCAGCCTTCACCTTGGTCATGCCCGCGGCGCGGCAGTGGGCGATGCGCTTTGCAACGTGCTTGATTTTGCCGGCTATGAGGTATCGAGAGAGTACTATATTAACGATGCGGGCAACCAGGTTGCGAACCTGGCTTACTCCATTGAAGCGCGCTACATGCAAGCGCTCGGTCAAGACGCGGCGATGCCGGAAGACGGCTATCACGGCGAAGACATTATCGGCTTCGCGAAAGAGCTTGCCGCTAGCGAAGGCGACCGCTTGCTGTCGCTATCGGATGAAGAGCGTTTCACGTTCTTCCGCGACTACGGCCTTGAGCGTGAGCTCAATAAGATCAAGCGCGACCTCGGTAATTTCCGCGTTGCGTTTGACGTATGGTACAGCGAGACTTCGCTGTATAAGACTGGTCAAGTCGAGCAGGCTCTTGCAGCGCTGCGCGAGCGTGGCCAAGTATTTGAAGAAGAAGGCGCAACCTGGCTGAACACGATGGAGTACGGTGACGACAAGAATCGCGTGCTCGTGAAGAATGACGGCTCGTACACCTATTTGACGCCGGACATCGCTTATCACCGCGACAAGTACGCGCGTGGATTCGATCGCATGATCAACATCTGGGGTGCTGATCACCACGGCTACATCCCGCGTGTGAAAGCAGCGATGGAAGCACTCGGTAACGATTCGAAGAAGCTAGTTGTCCTGATCGCGCAGATGGTAAGCCTGTTCCAGAACGGCGAGAAAGTGAAAATGTCGAAGCGTACGGGCAAAGCCGTTACGATGGTAGACTTGATGGACGAAGTCGGCATCGACGCCATTCGATACTTCTTCACGATGCGCAGCATGGATTCCCACCTCGATTTCGACATGGATCTCGCGATTTCCACATCCAACGAGAATCCGGTGTTCTATGTGCAATACGCGCACGCGCGGATTTGCAGTATCTTCCGCCAAGCGGAAGAGCAAGGCATCGCGGTATTGCCGCTTGCTGAAGTAGATCTGAGCAAGCTGACTACCGAGCATGAATTCGACCTGCTTCGCAAAATCGGCGAGCTGCCGCAAGAAATCGCGGAAGCGGCTGTGCAATATGCGCCTCACCGCCTCATCCGCTATGTATACGAGCTCGCGTCGCTGTTCCACAGCTACTACAGAGCCGACCGCGTCATTACCGAAGACGCGGCTCAGACTGGGGCGCGCTTCGCGCTGCTTGGCGCGACGCGTACAGCGATCGCGAACGTGCTGCGCCTCGTCGGCGTATCGGCGCCGGAGCGCATGTAACCCGCGCTTCGCGCTTAAACGCCACGCGCCCTCGGCCTTCGCGCACCTCGCGCTTCGTGCCGCTTCGTGTCACCGCGATTGCGCCAGCACAAATAAAACAAACCGCGGACGCTGTTCATTTGTCCCCGGTCTGCAGCATACGCATCACATCAAGCTCCCCGGCAATCCGGGGGGCTTTTGTGCCTCTTAGAGGCAGCATCGATCGTTTCACGACCGTTTTAATTTCGGCCGGTGACAGTCCTGGCCGATGAGCAAGTAATAAGGCAATGGCACCGCTGACATGCGAGGTCGCCATCGAAGTGCCGCTCATTTCGTGATATTTGCCGCGCAGCCAAGAGGACAGAATTTTGTCGCCTGGCGCATACACATCAATATAAGTGCCGCGATTGCTGAACGGCGCAATACGGCGCAGCCTGTTCGTCGCGCCGACGGCAATGGTCTGCGGATAACGGGCTGGGTAGTCGATTGCCTTGCGTTTGCCGTCATTGCCGGAAGAGGCAACAATAATAACGCCTGCGTTATACGCATTCGTAACGGCAGTCAGCAGCGACTTGCTCCTTGTTTTCATGCCGAAGCTCATGTTGACGATATCCATCTTGTTGCGCACGCACCAATCAATGCCGAGTACAATGTCAGAGACGAAGGCGCTCCCGTTCTGATCGAATGCCTTCACCGGATAGACAGTGGCGCGGGGGGCTACGCCGATCATGCCGTGCAGCTGGTTCGCGGCGGCGATCGTCCCGGCGATGTGGGTCCCGTGTCCGTTATCGTCATGCGGCAGCGTACCGCGGCTGAGCAGATTGATGCCCCTGCCGAGCGAATGCTTCAAGTCGGGATGGCTGAAGTCAACGCCGGTATCAATAACGCCGATTTTAACGCGGTGTCCAGTCGTCATGCTCCAGGCGAGCGGAGCTTTAATCTCCTGCACGCCCCATGGGATTCCCTTTTCACGGGATACGGATTTGAATGCGGTAGAATGAACGGTTAGAAGAGGGTCGTTCTCGACCCGGATGTCGGCGCAGGAGGCGGAAGAGAGCAGATCTTGAGCGATGGGCAGGGAGAAGCCATGAATGGAAGGGAGATGGCGGATCAGCTTCTTGTTGCTGTCGATTTTCGACCACTCGCTGTGGAACTGCTCGTAATCGGCAAGCTGCCGGAAACGGACGATCCGCCGCTTAACGTTAGCGGCTCCAACAGATAACGCGCTGTGTAACAGGCGGAGAATTGTCGTTTTGTCCAAATTAGGCTTCCCCTCCCCGGCGACTTTGTTGCTAACGGAGTCGCACGTAAGCTCCAACTACCAGTTACAATGTTTGCTGCAGTATTGTATGAACGAGCGTAACAAGCTGTATAAGCAACTTGCCTTTTTTCGCATAATTAGGCTGCAAACCGTGTCATTCGCCGTACGGGCACATATCATAGATCAAGAGTCATTAACGGGCTCTTATTACCGGAATAGGCGGCAGCGCTTTATCCGGAAGGATACAGTCAAAGCGAGGGGTTCTCCTTCGCTTTTTCTTTTGGGCATCTGCATCTATGGGGGAGCTTGCTTTTTCCAAAGAAATAGGTTTTACTATAGGTTGATAATGGATTGCTTGGATTTTGTGTGAAAGATTGATTTGCCAGTCCCGGCAGTTGTACATGAGAGGAAGTGTCCGAAATGAGCAGCGAGATTGTCTTGAAGATCGATCCAGAGCGCGTCAAAGAAATGCCGATGGTCGACTTGGCATTTGAATTGCTGAAAGCGGCGAACACGCCGTTCTACTATCGCGATCTAATGATGGAAATTGCAAAAATTCGGGGCCTGTCCCAAGATCAAATCAACGATGTTATTGCGCAAGTATATACAGAAATTAATATCGACGGACGTTTCGCGTGCGTCGGCAGCAACATGTGGGGATTGAAGCGCTGGTATCCGGTTGAGCGCAATGAAGATCCAGTTGGCAATGCGAAGCGTTCGCGTATTATCAACGACGAGGAAGACGAGGATCTGTACGCCGACGAGGAAGAGGATACTTACGCAGCCGAGGAAGACGATTTCGATTCGTACGATGAGGATCAAGAGCTCTTCGATGAAGCAGAGGAAGATGCTGAAGTCGATGAAGAAGTGGCTATCGACGATGAAGAGATCGAAGAAGAGGGCATTGAAGTCGAAGGCGTTGGCGAAGTAGACGGCGACGACGAAGAAGATGCTGAGGAAGACTTCGAAGACGAAGACGAAGAAGACGACAAATAAAATCGCTTGTGACGGTATCCCTTTTGTCCGCTTGACATGGGGATACCGTCCGAGTAAACTATTGTTTGGGCTTCAAGTACGGACATGCGAGCAAAACGGTTTTGCCGTCATGCAATAGACAAATTCAGAAAGTGCCCCGTTTATACGGGTGTCACTTTTTTCTTTTTTTTAACCATTTTTCTTGCGAAAATGGGGGAAACTATTCTTTAACCATACATTCTGTGGAGGGTATCATCAGTGACTAAGTACATTTTTGTAACAGGCGGTGTTGTATCGTCGCTCGGTAAAGGTATTACGGCAGCCTCGCTCGGGCGTTTGCTCAAGAATCGCGGATTGAAAGTAACGATCCAGAAATTCGATCCGTATATTAACGTTGACCCGGGAACAATGAGCCCGTATCAGCACGGCGAAGTATTCGTTACGGACGATGGCGCTGAGACGGACCTTGACCTTGGCCACTACGAACGTTTCATCGACATCAATCTGTCGAAGAATAGCAACGTAACGACAGGTAAGATCTATTCGACCGTTATTTCCAAGGAGCGCCGCGGCGAGTACTTGGGCGGCACGGTTCAAGTTATCCCCCACATTACGAATGAAATTAAGGACCGCGTATTCCGCGCAGGCAAAGAATCAGGTGCAGATGTTGTCATTACGGAAATCGGCGGAACTGTCGGCGACATTGAGAGCCTTCCTTTCCTCGAGGCGATTCGCCAAATTAAGAGCGATATCGGCCGTGACAATGTGATGTACATTCATGTCACGCTCATTCCTTATATCAAAGCGGCCGGCGAAGTGAAGACGAAGCCGACGCAACATAGTGTAAAAGAACTAAGAAGCATCGGCATCCAGCCGAACGTCATCGTATGCCGCACGGAGTACGAGCTGGCTGATGATCTGAAGCGCAAGATGGCGCTGTTCTGCGATATCGATCCAAGCGCAGTTGTTGAATGCCGCGATGCATCGACATTGTATGAAGTACCTCTGAACCTGCGTGAGCAAGGCTTGGACGAAATCGTCGTCAATCATTTGAAGCTGACGGTTGGACCTCCGGATATGTCGGAGTGGGAAGATCTCGTTCGCCGCGTGCAGAAGCTGAGCCGCACGACAGAGATCGCCATCGTTGGTAAATACGTTGCCCTGCACGATGCTTACCTCAGTATCGTTGAATCCCTTAGCCACGCGGGCTTTGATGCCGACGCTGATGTGAAGCTTCGCTGGGTAAATGCAGAAGAATTGACAGCAGATAACGTTGCCGATATACTGCAAGGCGTTAACGGCGTTCTTGTACCTGGCGGCTTCGGCGATCGCGGTATCGAAGGTAAAGTACAAGCGATTCGCTATGCTCGCGAGAACAAGGTTCCGTTCTTCGGTATTTGCCTTGGTATGCAAGTTGCGGTTATTGAATATGCTCGCCATGTAACAGAACTTAAAGATGCGAACAGCTCGGAGATTAACCCGCTTACTCCGTATCCGGTTATCGACTTGCTGCCGGATCAGAAGGATATTGAGGACATGGGCGGCACGATGCGCCTTGGCCTGTACCCTTGTAAGCTGAAGCCAGGCTCGCTTGCTGAACGCATGTACAACGACGAGCTTGTGTATGAGCGTCACCGTCACCGGTATGAGTTCAACAATGAATACCGTGAAACCATTGAATCCGCAGGGCTGAAGATTACGGGCACATCCCCGGATGGACACCTCGTTGAGATGGTCGAGCTTCCAGAGCACCCTTGGTTCCTTGCGGTACAATTCCATCCGGAATTCACATCGCGTCCGAACAGACCGCAGCCGCTGTTCCGCGGATTCGTTCGCGCAGCACTGGAGCAAGCAGAGGGCTAAGTCGCTCAGACAATATTTTTAAGAATTTTTCCAACGCAAGCAGGAATATGGATACTCGGACGCGAAACAGTAGCGAGGGTTATGGAATTCTAATCCAATCTAGGCGAGTGATTGTCGTACATTCCTGGGAGGGTTTCAAGTTGGAAAACAAGAAAGTCTTGATTGTCGATGATCAGAATGGCATTCGTATTCTATTGATGGAAGTGTTCAGCAGCGAAGGGTATACCACCTTCCAAGCCCCGAACGGCAAGCTGGCGCTCGAAATCGTAAAGAGCGAGAGTCCCGATCTGGTTTTATTGGATATGAAGATTCCAGGTATGGACGGACTGGAGATATTGAAGCATGTCAAAGCGATTAACAAGGATATCAAGGTCATTATGATGACGGCCTATGGTGAGCTTGACATGATTAAGGAAGCGACCGATCACGGTGCGCTGATGCATTTTACGAAGCCGTTTGACATTGATGAGATGCGAATGGCGGTTAATCTTCAGTTGCGCGGCGGAGACGCAAGCGGCTGGTACGCAGTGGGATCCTAACTAGTGGATCCCACTTTTTTTTGTGCTCCGAGCGGTTTATGGAGGGGTCAGATGGGCATGTAAGGGAGCAAGGTGTTTTTCAGGCGCTTGTACCAAACGAAACATGATTGTGGTATACTGGTTTGGTGCGTATCAGATGCGTGATTTTTAGATCAAAGACAACCTTATGAGGCTCCATGCTTCATAACAATTTAGGAGGAGTAGAGAACCATGCCACTCGTTTCAATGACTGAATTTTTGCCAAAAGCAAAAGCTAACAAATTCGCGGTAGGCCAGTTCAATATGAACAACTTGGAGTTCGCGCAAGCGATCACTGAAGCCGCTATGGAAGAGAACGCTCCGTTTATCTTCGGTGTATCCGAAGGCGCCCTGAAATACATGGGGATCGAGTACACAGTTGCGATTGCTGAAGCAGCAGCTAAGAAATCCGGTTTGCCAATCGCTCTTCACCTTGACCACGGCAGCAGCTTCGAAGTTGCTATGAAATGTATCCGTGCAGGTTTCTCCTCCGTTATGTTCGACGGTTCCCACTATGGACTTGAAGAGAACATCGAGCTGACGAAGCAAGTTGTTAAAGCAGCGCGCGCTATGGGCGTTTCCGTAGAGGGCGAGCTTGGTACAATCGGCGGCGTTGAGGATGACATCAGCGTTGACGAAGAGCACGCATCCCTTGCTAAGCCAGAAGAAGCGATCCGTTTCTACGAAGAAACAGGCGTTGATTGCTTGGCAATTGCAGTAGGTACTGCTCACGGTATGTACAAAGGCGAGCCAAAGATCCACTACGATATCATTCAAAAAGTATCCGATGCAATTCCAGTTCCAGTTGTATTGCACGGCGGTTCCGGTGTGCCTGACGAAGCAATTCGCCTGTCCATCGCAGCTGGCGTAGGCAAAATCAACGTAAATACAGAGAACCAAGTGGCTTGCACGAACGCAATCCGCGAAGTTTTGAGCGGAAACTCTTCGGTTTACGATCCTCGTAAATACCTAGTGCCAGCTCGTTCTGCTATGAAAGCAGTCGTTCAAGAAAAAATCCGTTTGTTCGGCAGCAGCAATCAAGCGTAACTTCCGGAGCAAACTAAGAATCAAACAAACAGCCGCGTCATGAGCGCGGGCCGATTAGAAGCAGGCGCTTTCGTCCTTCAAGAAGTTGTTGAGAGATGGGGCGCTTGCTTTATGGCATTTAGTGGGATCGATGGACACTAAGGGCAACTCGCTTTCTTACGCGGCCGTTTATGATTCTTCTGTTCTCTTCTCGGATAGGAGGATATGGAATACAGATGGAAAAACTGATGATCCGCGGCGGGCAACCGTTGCGCGGCACCGTACAGATTAGCGGTGCGAAGAATAGTGCTGTAGCGCTGCTTCCGGCTGCAATATTGGCAGAATCAACGGTAACGCTCGATAATCTTCCGCATTTGAGCGATGTTGCGGTTTACAGTGAGATTTTGGAGGATCTTGGCGGTACGGTACATTGGAGCGGCGATTCAATTGTTATTAATCCCGCTGCGATGCAATCCATTCCGATGCCTAACGGCAAAGTGAAGCTGCTGCGTGCCTCGTATTATTTGATGGGTGCATTGCTTGGCCGTTTCGGCGAAGCGACAATCGGCCTCCCAGGCGGCTGCAATTTCGAGCCCCGTCCGATTGATCAGCATATTAAAGGCTTTGAAGCGCTTGGCGCGCAAGTGACGAATGACCACGGCTCTGTAAGGATTGTGGCGAAAGAGCTGCGCGGGGCAAAAATCTACTTAGACGTCGCCAGTGTTGGGGCGACAATTAATATTATGCTTGCGGCCTCCCGGGCCAAAGGCTCCACCATTATTGAAAATGCGGCAAAAGAGCCTGAAATCATAGATGTAGCTACACTTCTTAATTCCATGGGCGCTAAGATTAAAGGTGCCGGTACCGAAACCATTCGAATTGAAGGCGTCGAGCGGATGCACGGCTGCCGACATTCTATTATTCCCGATCGTATTCAAGCAGGAACGTACATGATTGCTGCTGCGGCAACCCGCGGCGATGTCTTAATTGATAACGTTATTCCGAAGCATATGGAAGCTGTCACAGCGAAGCTTCAAGAGATGGGCGTTCATGTGTATGAGATGGATGAGTCCATTCGTATTGTGGGTCAGCCGCGCTATGAAGCGATTGATGTGAAGGCGCTTGTATACCCCGGATTTGCCACGGATTTGCAATCCCCAATGACTAGCTTGCTGACTCAAGCGACAGGCGTAAGCATTTTGAGCGACTATGTATATAGCAACCGATTCAAGCATGTGCCGGAGCTGACACGGATGGGTGCTAACATTCGTGTGGAAGGTCGTTCGGCGATTGTCGACGGAGGCAAGCTCAATGCAGCTAAAGTACGCGCAGCGGATTTGCGTGCAGGCGCAGCACTTGTTGTTGCAGCACTGACTGTTGAGGACGGCGTGACTGAGATTACAGGCGTCGAATATATTGACCGCGGTTACGACAACCTCGTTGAGAATTTACGCATGCTTGGAGCAGATGTTTGGCGTGAATAGTCAGTACATTTCGGGTCGGCCTTTGGAATAGAGAAGGCCGATTCCGGCAATGATGGTTGAGGCTTGGACTTTTTTTAACTGTTTTGCCAGTACAAGGACGGCATAGCCGTTTTTGCTTGGAACATTGAAAAAGATGGTGATAATATGTCAGAACTTCAGATCACAGATCTTGAAGTGATGAAGCTCACAGAGCTGTATAAGCTGGCCAAACAGCACCAGATTCAGGGCTATGGCCAATTGAAGAAGCGAGAACTGATTTTTGCGATTCTGCGTGCGCAAGCTGAGCAGAGCGGACTTATGTTTATGCAAGGCGTACTCGAAATTTTACCCGAAGGCTTCGGTTTTTTGCGACCGATCAACTATTTGCCAAGTCCAGAGGATATTTATATTTCCGCTTCGCAAATCCGCAAATTTGACCTCCGTACAGGTGATTTAGTTTCTGGTAAATGCCGTGCCCCTAAAGAAAATGAACGATTTTTTGGATTGCTTCAAGTAAATGCCGTTAATGGAGAAAGCCCCGAACACGCTGCAGAACGTCTTCATTTTCCAGCTCTTACTCCACTCTATCCCGAGAAGAAATTGGTGCTCGAAACCGCTACTCCCAAGATCTCTACACGAATTATGGATTTGCTTGCGCCGGTCGGACTTGGCCAGCGCGGTCTCATTGTAGCGCCGCCTAAGGCTGGTAAAACATTGCTTCTGAAAGAAATTGCGAACAGCATTTCCACTAATCATCCCGAAATCGAATTGTTCGTCCTACTCATTGATGAACGGCCCGAGGAAGTAACTGATATGTCCCGTTCCGTGAAAGGCGAGGTCGTCGCTTCGACATTCGACGAGCTTCCGGAGAATCATATTAAAGTTGCCGAGCTGGTGCTGGAACGTGCGTTGCGTCTTGTAGAGGCTAAGAAGGACGTCGTTATTCTGCTCGATAGCATTACGCGACTTGCTCGCGCATACAACCTTGTTGTGCCGGCGTCAGGCCGTACGCTTAGCGGTGGTATTGACCCTGCTGCGTTTCATCGTCCGAAACGGTTCTTTGGTTCGGCTCGTAACGTCGAAGAAGGCGGTAGCTTGACGATTCTGGCAACAGCACTTGTCGAGACAGGCTCGCGTATGGATGATATTATTTATGAAGAATTTAAAGGTACAGGCAATATGGAGCTTCACCTTGACCGGAAGCTCGCGGAACGCCGTATTTTCCCGGCGCTCGATATTCGCCGTTCCGGCACACGCCGCGAAGAGATGCTCATGTCGAAGGAACAGCTTGATAAAGTATGGGCAATCCGTAAGAGCATGAATGACTCGATGGAGTTTGTAGACGGCTTCTTGAAGAAGCTTGGTGAGACGAAGACGAACGAAGAGTTTTTGATGTCGCTTGATACATCCGCGGTAGCGCCTGCATCTGCGCCAAGAAGCAGACCGAGCACAAGCGGAGGCGCCCGGACAAGCAGCAGCAGTTCCGGTGGCAATGGCTCGGCTGCGCCGAGAAGACCGGCGACACGCTCGACGACTGTGACATAGATTTTGAATTGCTTATGAAGTGACATTTTGCCCGGTGCAAAATGTTTAGGAGGTTAGTTACATCATGAATCTCGTTTACGCAGATGAACATGGCAATTTGTTCGATCATCCTGATTGGACAGGGCTTGGCCGCAGCGGCGATATGGTTGTTGAGCTGATGGAAGATGAGCTCATTCCGCTGCCGGATGGGGCAACGATGGTTGGTCTGCCGCATACCCGCCCAATCGGTATTCATAACGAAAGCGGCGAGATGCGTCCGATGCCGGGCAATGTGCAGGCGGTTGGCGCGTTGCTTCCGCAAGGTTATACCCGTTTGTGCATTCCGGGCTATATGAAGACGGATAAGACGCAGAAGCTGCCGCTATTCGGTTACTCTGCCGTTGTGTGGAAGGAAGACGGATTCTACGTGGCAGCGCAGAAATGCGATGATCCGGAACGCTGGAACCCGATGAACTGCGATCCGAAGGAGCTGAACGTTGGCGTAGAGAGGCTGCTTGCGAAGTACCCGGAGAACCGGTTGTACAAGCATCTGTCCAACTGTGCGCTAGGCTATGAATGCCTGACCGCGTCCAACACGTTCCTTCAACGCTGGGAAGGCGCAGTTCCGGTATCGTTCTCTTGCAACGCAGGCTGCTATGGCTGCATCTCGGAACAGCCGGATGACAGCGGCTTCCCTGCACCGCAGACTCGGATGAACTTCAAGCCGACTGTAGATGAGATCGTTGACGTCATGATGGAGCATCTCGTGACGCCGGATTCGATCATCAGCTTCGGCCAAGGCTGTGAAGGCGAGCCTTCGACGCAAGCGAAGATCATCATTGATGCGATGCGCGAAGTACGGAGACGGACGAATCTTGGTTACATCAACATCAACACGAATGCGGGCCTGACGGATCATATCCGCGGCATCGTGGATGCGGGACTTGATCTCATGCGCGTAAGTACGATCAGCGCACTGGACGATCATTACAATGCGTATTACAAGCCTCGCGGCTACACGCTTGCGAATGTGGAGAAGTCGCTCCGCTACGCGGCGGACAAAGGCGTCTACACGTCGATCAACTATCTGATCTTCCCAGGCGTCACTGACCGTGAAGAAGAGATCGAGGCGATGCTTGGCTTCGTTAAGCGGACAGGGCTGAAGCTTATCCAGATGCGCAACCTGAATATTGATCCGGAGAGTTATTTGGACCTTATTCCGAAGCCGCAAGGCGATATTTATGGCATGAAGCAAATGCTGGAGATTTTCGCTGACGAAGTTCCGGATGTCGTGATTGGCTCTTATACGCATGTGCCGCCTGCACCTCTAAAGCAGCCGCTGTAAGGTTGTTCGCATACTGAACTTTCCAGCTTGGCAGCCTACAAAAGCATTGCTTTATCGAGAGTGACCATGCTATACTCTCCTAGTGTGTAATTACTCTGGGTCCGCATGTTGATCCAGGGCGGAAAGAGGTGAACGAGATGAAACAAGGTATTCATCCGACATACCACATCACAACAGTAACTTGCGCTTGTGGCAATAGCTTCGAGTCTGGTTCGATTAAACAGAACCTGCGCGTTGAGATTTGCTCCAACTGCCACCCGCACTTCACGGGTAAGCAGAAGTTCCTGGATGCTGGCGGTCGCGTCGACAAATTCAAGAAGAAATACGGTATTTAATCTGCCGAAAATTAGCAGAATACAAGAACCTCCCTCAGCCATCCTATTGGTTAAGGGAGGTTTTTTTATGCGAAGCAAACGGCTTATATTAGGTGTAATAACGGTCACGGTCATGACGGCCATCTCTCTAACAGCGTGCGGCGGCAATAAAGATGCCACGAATCATTATAATGCGAACTCGTACGGACACGACGGCTACTTAGGGTTGTCCAACAGCAACCCACACTTGCCTAATCGCAACGGCAACTTTCTCAACCAGAATGATGATGGGAATTTTGCGCAGCGCCAGCTGCTGCAGCAAGTTAGCGGAATTAAGCGGGTTAACATTATGTTCCGCACGCCCGATATGGATGTGACCATTACACCTAAGCCAGGAGTGAACAAGGCGCGGTTGAAACGGGAAGCAACTGCCGTGCTGAAGAAGAACATGCCTCGCTATAACGTCAAAGTGAAGGTCACCTGAGCCTAACGCAGCTCAATACAGCTCCATAGTCTTGGCATTGAACCAGCGAATCGGCGCTTGCACTTTGCGGTAGAACAAGCTATACTTACTTTTGCCGTGCTAGATGGGGAGGTAGCGGTGCCCTGTAGCTCGCAATCCGCTGTAGCGAGGTTGAATCCCTACCCGAGGTTGTGTCGATGTGGGGCTGGAGTTCATGAACAGTGTTGACGGCTGGGTCCTCCGCAATGGACGCCTGTGAACGGGTCAGGTCCGGAAGGAAGCAGCCATAAGCGGGTCCGCCCATGTGCCGGAGGAGTGCTTGGCCTGAGCTGGGAGTGGAAGTGCCGCTCATGTCGCATTTATCAGAGGTAGGTGCACGGTCACCTATGAATGAAGCTAACATCCTTTTGTGGTTCGATAAGAACCATGAATAGGATGTTTTTTTCTGTTCTGGCAGGATTATCTACTTTCGTAGCCGAAATGGAATAGAATCGGACCCGGATCTACGTAAAGGAGACAAGAGCATGCCCGATATTCCTTCAGCATCCATTGTACGTCTCAGCCTTCAGGCTCTTGAAAGCTATTGCGGCCAATTCGCAGATACGATGATTGTCATGCTGGACGAATCCCTTAAGATCGTCCATGTAAATACTCGCTTTCTAAAAGAAACGGGTTATGCCGAGGCGGATTTGCTGGAGCAGCCGCTAAGCGTAATCACGGACGGAACAGGACAATGGACGGACCCGGCTGTGTTGTTCGAGACCATTGCGAGTCGGCTGCAGCGTCCGGTGAATGAGGGAATTCCTCTGCAGCTGATTGCAGCTGAGAGCAACCGGATCTCTGCGACTACCGCTCCAATCATTGTCCAGACGGAGCAAGGCATCAGATGTCTGTTTTTTCTGTACAGCCAAAGCGGTATGCGCTCCGGCAATCTCATAGAACGCTTTGGAGAGACGATGCTGCGTGATGAGCATATCGGCGTCATTCTCCTGCATCCCGAATCGTTAAAAATATTAGATATTAGTCCGCTCGCCTGCCAACTGCTCGGTGTCGAGCAATCGGCTGTCGTGAATGTGGAGCTGTCATCCTTCTTCGCCGAAGCGGAGAAGGAGTATGCGATCATATGCGAAGCCCTCGCGAGCGGCGAGACCGTTCGGAACTATCCGCTGACCTGGCGATACGAAGATAAACAAAGCGAGCTGCTGATGGATGTCGGCCTGCTGCACAGTGCAATCTTCGCCAGGGAAGGCGCTTATATTATTTTCAAAGACGTGACGAATCTACGCTCGCTCGAGACGCAGGTGCAGCGAAGCGACCGTCTGGCGATGATCGGACAGATTGCAGCGGGCGCCGCGCATGAGATCCGCAATCCGCTTACGGCCATTCGCGGCTTCCTGCAGATGTTCCGCAAAACAATGATCGAACACAATATGAACAAAGAAAAAGAATACACGGATATCATGCTTGGCGAGCTTGATCGAATTAACCATCTCGTCGGTGAGTTTCTATTGCTCAGCAAGCCGAAGCAAATGACAACCAGCTGGATCGGCATCGAAAGCGTGCTGCGAGATATTATGCCGGTTGTCTCAAGTGAAGCACTGCTGCATAACGTAACGGTGAACTGGGACGATCAGATGGAACTGCCGCGTGTTCTTGCAGACGGCGAGATGCTGAAGCAGGTCTTTTTAAACTTGTGCAAGAACGGGATTGAGGCGATGACCGAAGGCGGGACGCTGACCGTGCGGGGATCTGTACTCCAATCGGGCAAGTCGTCGCGGCTTGTCATTGAGATTGAAGATACAGGGCCGGGGATACCGGCTCACCTGGCTAATAAGATCTTTGATCCTTTCGTGACGACGAAGCAGAATGGTACCGGGCTCGGTCTATCAGTCTGCCAACGGATCTTGCATGACTTCGGAGGTACCATCTCTGCGGCAACAAGGGAGCAAGGTGCGCTGTTCACGGTCATGCTTCCTTGTTAGAGAACGCTTTCCTTGTCCGCCCGTTCCTATGCGCTTAACTTGATTTCGTCTCTTTTTGGGTGATGAAGCGGTTTTGCTAGGCTGTCTGCATCGTGTATAATAGAGTACAAAAGCCGAAAGGAACGGATCGTATGTCACATATCGCTTTATACCGTGCTTGGCGTCCGCAGACGTTCCAGGATATGGTCGGCCAGCAGCATATTATTCAAACTTTACAGAATGCGATTCGCGAGCAGCGGGTTTCGCATGCCTATTTATTTAATGGTCCGAGAGGGACGGGTAAGACGACAGCGGCGAAAGTAATGGCCAAAGCCATTAACTGCGAACGCGGTCCGACGCCTGAGCCCTGCAATGTCTGCGATGCATGCCGAGGTATAACCGCCGGTACGATTATGGATGTTGTGGAGATTGATGCTGCATCCAATCGCGGTATCGACGAGATTCGGGATATACGCGACAAGGTGCGTTACGCGCCGTCTGAAGTGCGCTACAAAGTGTACATCATTGATGAAGTACACATGCTGACTTCCGAGGCGTTCAATGCACTCTTGAAGACGCTCGAAGAGCCGCCTGCTCACGTCATCTTTATCTTGGCGACGACAGAGCCTCACAAGCTGCCGGCAACAATCATCTCTCGTTGTCAGCGTTTCGATTTCAGGCAAGTTTCCATGCCGGAGCAGACCGAGCGGCTTCGCCAGATATGCGAAGAAGAAGGCATTCAAGCGGAAGACGATGCGCTTGCTTATATAGCTAGATTGTCCGACGGCGGGATGCGCGATGCCATCAGCCTGCTTGAGCAAGTATCCGCTTACGGCGGAGAACGAATAACGCTGAACGATGCGATTGATGTTACGGGCGGTCTTGCGACAGAGCAGTTCAAGCTGCTCGCTGATGCGATAAGAGAGCGGGATGCGGCAGCGGTCATGCCGCTTGTTGAAGGGCTCATGCAGGCGGGCAAGAGTGCGGACAAATGCCTCGAGAACTTGATCTTCTACTTCCGGGATTTGCTCGTACTCAAGCTTGCTCCCGGCGGCAAGGTGGCAACGGAACGCATTGTCGATCAGGAGAAGTACCGCGAGATGGCGAACTCCTTTAGCAGCGAGCTGCTCTTCCGGATGATTGACGTGCTTAACCAGTACCAGCTTGAGATCCGCCACGCGGCGCTGCCGCAGACGATATTCGAGATCGCGCTTATGAAGATTTGTACGATGCAGGATACAGGCGGCGGAGCATCTGTTGGTGCTGGCTCTGAGTCGGCTTCCCCTGCAGGCGGTGATGGCGGTGCTCCAACCGGCGAAGTACAGCGTCTACAGCAGCGCATCGACACGCTGGAGCGCAAGATCGAGCAGTTGCTCCAATCTGGCGTCCGTCCGGATGGACAGGGCGCGGCTTCCGGCGAGCAAGCCGGCGGTGGTGCGCGAGGCAATCGCAACTCTGGCTTCGGTGCTAAGAGCGGCGCAGCGGGAGGCGCAGGTTCGCCTATCATTGCGCGCGTGAAGCTGGATCCATTCTTGGCTGCTGCCGAGAGTCAGGCGACCGGTCAGGTGCGGATGAAGTGGAGTGACATTTTACAGCGGGTGAAAGGGAACAATATTTCCACCCATGCCTGGTTCGTGAACGGAGATCCAGTCTCAGCGGCGGACAACACGATCTTGGTTGCATTCAAGAACTCCATCCACCGGGAGACGACGGAGAAGCCGGCTAACCGCGAAGTCATCGAGCGGGTGCTTAATGAAGTGTTCGGTCGACCTGTTCGATTGGCAACCGTCATGCTGAAGGAATGGCAGACCGCAGCGGAGAAAGGCCCAGCGCCGGCAGGCGAGCTGCTGTTCGAGCAAGAAGATGGCGATAGTCAGCCGAAGGAGCCGGAGTGGGTTGAAGAGGCTGTGAAGCTGTTCGGCGAAGATCTTGTTGTTATTGAAGACAAGTAATGCATACCAATATCTTAACTACACATAAGGAGTGACCCTAACAATGAATAACATGAACCAAATGATGAAGCAAGTGAAGAAGATGCAAGAGCAAATGCTGAAAGCGCAAGAGGAACTTGGAACGAAGCTTATCGAAGGTTCTGCTGGCGGTGGCGTTGTTACTGTACAAGTTAACGGTCATAAGAACGTACAAAGCATTGTGATCAAGCCAGAAGCTGTGGATCCAGACGATATCGAAATGCTGCAAGATCTTGTGCTGACTGCAATCAACGATGCGCTGAACAAAGCTGATGAACTGGCAAACAAAGATATGGGTAAATTCACAGGCGGTATGAAAATTCCAGGCCTGTTCTAATTGTGATTTAGTAGAGGAGCTTCCGCCTTGTATTATCCCGAACCGATAGCCAAACTGATAGATGCCTTTAGCCGCTTGCCGGGCATCGGTCCGAAGACGGCAGCCAGACTGGCATTTCATGCTTTGAAAATGAAAGAAGATGACGTCATCGATTTTGCGAAGGCGCTCGTCAGCGTGAAACGAAATCTGCATTACTGCTCCGTATGCTGCAACATTACCGACACCGACCCGTGCCGAATTTGTTCTGACAAGAGCAGGGACAATTCGATCATCTGCGTCGTGCAGGAGTCGCGTGACCTCGTTGCCATGGAGAGAACCAAGGAATTCCAAGGCCAATACCATGTGCTTCAAGGGGCGATTTCGCCGATGGAGGGGGTTGGTCCGGATGAGATCCGCATTGCCGAGCTGCTAAGGCGGCTCAGTGACGAGACCGTTCAAGAGATGATCCTCGCCACGAATCCGAATATTGAAGGTGAAGCGACAGCGATGTACCTGTCTCGTCTCGTGAAGCCATTCGGTATACGAGTGACGCGGATAGCCCATGGTCTGCCTGTAGGCGGAGATTTGGAGTACGCGGATGAAGTGACGCTCTCTAAGGCGCTTGAAGGCCGCAGAGAACTCAGCTAATGGAATTAATCTTTAACCCCGTAGGAGGGATGTCTCCTGCGGGGTTATTTGCTTTTACGCGGGCTTATCCGACAGGGGCTTGTTCTATTTCCGCAGTCTGCTCATAAATTCAACTATATGCCTTTTGCTGGGATGGCTATTCGATCGGAGAGAGGGGCGTTTAGCATGTGGAAGTTATGGCTGCGTTCGAAGAAGCAGGCTGCGGTGTTGAAACAGAAGAAGACCGAGGTACAGGAGCAGCTCGAGCTGTATGCGGAGATTAAGACGGCGAAGCAGGAATGGGATAATGCACAGCGGTATTTCGAATACGCACTCGGCAAAGATCAGATTGATTATGCCGTATTTGCAATGGCTGCAGCTGAGAAGCGTTATGAGATGCTGATTCGTAAGGCCAAGCGCATGCCTATAAAATGGTCAAATCTGAAAGGTGGTTTATCCGGATGAAAACGGTATGGTTGGTTAGTCTAATTGTGTCCTCGCTGCTTCTTATAGTCGTTATGTTTCGGCACAAGCTACCGCTGCAATGGGTAAGGCGGTTTGCGCTTCATCTTATAGCGGCAGCTCTTGTTCTTTATGTGCTTAACTTTTCGGGATTGATATCAGGGATGGAAGTGCCACTTAACCCTATGACGATTGGTACAGTTGTGCTACTCGGCCTGCCGGGTATTATGCTGGTTCTTGGACTACAGATGACGTTATTTTGAATGTAATATTTTTCAAGTAAATAATTTAAGGATAAGCCTTGACCTTATAGAAGCATATATGTTACATTATTTCTCGCGCCACTGAGGCGCTTACGAGTTGCAAAAACAAATTAAAAAAAGTGCTTGCAATGAAGTAAACGAATGTGATATATTAATCAAGTCGCCGCTGAGACATACGGCGCACGAAACAAGAATATTTGTTCCTTGAAAACTGAACAATGAGCGACCTGTTAAAGGTCTTAAAACAAGCTAGTTTTTTGAATGAGCTAACAAGCGAATTCATAAATGATCTTCGGATCACTTTTA
>NZ_JBWDNO010000011.1:0-229797 GCF_056269245.1 Paenibacillus sp. J31R98 | reverse complement strand
ACGCCGCCAGCGTTCGTCCTGAGCCAGGATCAAACTCTCCATAAAAGTGATCCGAAGATCATTTATGAATTCGCTTGTTAGCTCATTCAAAAAACTAGCTCCGCCAGAAACCCCTTCGCCAACGAATGGCGAGCGGCGTTTCGACGTATTTAAGACCTTTTGACAGGTCGCTCATTGTTCAGTTTTCAAGGAACAAATTTCTTATTTTTCGTTCCAGTCTCGCGACCGGAATTAGAATATACCATACATCGAAACTTAATTGCAAGCTTTATTTTTCAACTTGTTTTCGTTTCGTGCACCGCGCCAATCGCTTACGTCTCAGCGGCAGAACAAGAATATACCATGCCTCGCAACTTGGTTTCAACAGGTATTATTTTACATTGCATAACCAAAATCTATTTCATGCATATCCAATATCAATCCATCATATTAAGCTCGGTTAAAAATTTATAAAGTCGACATCCTCCCCGTTCACATCGGAAATCGTTTGTGTTACAATGAAAGCGCTAACAAATTCATCTTATTTGAGGGGGTTCAATTCATGATGAAGGTAGTAGCAGATGAGAACCGCAACGTATATGAGAACTTTGAAGTGGAGAAAGACATCTACTATTTCAAAGTCGGTAAAACCGGACTGGTAAGCTTCCACGGTAGAAACTACAACATAAAGAAGAACATTACTACCGAGCAGCTGAACAGCTACATCTCATCAGGGCGATTCATTAAAGTGAACGGCACTTGCTACGTTAATAAAGAGAAGGTGCTTTCATTCACTGACGGCTTGATCTGTTTCGACCATAGCGCATCGGAAGCGAAGCAAGTCCATGTCTCCAAATGGCGGCTTCAAGGCATTAAACACCAGCTGTCGGCCAATAACAAAGCGGCGATGTAACAGCATAAAACCTCCTAGCGGATGTCCAGCATCCCATAGGAGGTTTTTTATTGAACAAATTCATTCATAATGTATCCCTCCACTACGCACAATAGGCTACAGCAATATTGAAGGGAGGGAATAACATTGGCAAAGCAGCAAGGGCAGGGCCGCAAGAACACCACTTCGAAGGGCTCCGATAACAATAATAAGAAAACAAATAGCAGCGCGGAAGACTAACTTACTTAGATCATCTTTGCTACCTGAGCTTTAGCATTAAACCAAACCCTTTCTTCCTCAAGCTGAACTCAGGCAAACAGGAAGGAAGGGTTTCTTGTTGTTCTTGTCCGCTGCTATAATGAAGTAAAAATTTCAAGCGGGGTGAATTATACGATGGCGAACCCAACTCCTGCCTATCGTTTCGAAACCGCAAGACTACTGTTGCGGCCCTTCATACCGAGCGATGCAGCCGACGTTCAGCGACTCGCCGGTGAAGAAGCCGTCGCACGCACCACACTATCTCTCCCTCATCCATACCCGCATGGCGCAGCAGAGATGTGGATTGATTTTCGCTTGGATGCTGCAAGACATGGCCATGGATATACTTTCGCGATCGTTCATAAGGAAACTCATGCTTTGATGGGCTGCATTAGCTTAAACATTACTTCAGAACATAAACGTGGAGAAATCGGTTACTGGCTCGGATCAAGTTACTGGGGCAACGGCTACTCGACGGAAGCACTTATACAAATCCTTCAATTCGGCTTCTTAACCATCAAGCTCAACCGCATATGGGGCGCTGCCATGACGAAGAATCCCGCTTCATCCGCTGTCATGCTGAAGGCCGGCCTGAAGCACGAAGGGCTGTTCAAACAGCATATTCGCAAATGGGAGCAATTCGAGGATATCCATTATTACGGTCTGACGAGAGAGGAGTATTTGAACCAGCAGGTATAATCCCATTCACAAAAAAGAGAGCGAACCTTCTAAACTAAAGGCTCGCTCTCTTCATCCCTATGCTTTTCTCTACGCCGCTCGTTACTTCCGAAATACGAGAGGTGACATCTCCAGCAGCAGCTCGCGAGCCTTCCCCCACGCAATCGACAATGCTTCTTGAAGAGTCCATGCAGAGGTACTTGCCGCCATCACAGCAATCCCATGCTTATACGTCATGGAGACGCCCCATTCAATCGGATGCTCCTCAACAAGCGGAAGCTCCGAGAGCGCAGTCCTTATCGCTTCGGCATGTGCAGCTTGCACCCGATCCGAGAACAGATAAAACACACCTGTATGTGTCTTCTCCGCAAAGCAACCTCGTGCCGCTAGCCGCTGCGACAACGGCTCGATGAATTGATGCTGCGCATAGATCAGCTCTTCGTTGTAATACACGTGAAATTTACTCCGATATGATCGATAGGCAAACAATTCCCCGCGTAGCGCCCTACCCGGACACAGCACCTCTGCCCCCATCCAAAGCGATCCTTCTGCAAGCCGAACCTCCGTATGCATCGTGAATTCCGCATCTCGATACAGCATTGTCGGCTCTGGCATCGACTCCACAATAGCTCCTATTCCAAGCTCGAAGCACTGTAACATCTCCGATCCGCCATGATCCTCATGCGCAGGATGAACTTTCGTGAAGGATTGGTTCGTAATATAAGCATGAGCTGCGTCCTCTGCCTTCCAATACAGTTCATACCGATCACCGGCAAGCAGTCCAGGGGAAACATCCATCACAATGACGCCGACAGGACCTCCGAGCGGAAAAGCCTTGGCAATCTTGATAGGCGCAGTATGGTACTTTGATGTGATAATGGAGCCCCGCTCCCGCTTCTCGAATACGGCCCGCAGCTGCGATATGCGCTGCCCCTTCTCACTAGACGTGACTGTGATGATGCCCATGGTCTTCATGATGATGCGCGTGACCATGAACGTGGGCCAGCTCATGCTCCAGCCAGTGTACGATTCGATCGACATGCACGCCACCGAACAAATTCGAGAACACATACGGCCGCTCGCCGCGCATCCTCTTCGTATCTTCCTCCATTACCAGCAGGCTGGCGCCAACATGCGGGGCAAGATCTATTTTGTTAATGATAAGCAGATCCGATCGCATAATGCCCGGGCCGCCTTTGCGTGGTATTTTCTCGCCTTGCGCGACGTCGATAATATAAATAAACCGATCTACCAGTTCTGGGCTGAACGCTGCTGCGAGATTATCGCCGCCGCTTTCAATAAAGATAATATCCAGGTTATCGAAACGGCTCGTCAGCTCATCGACCGCTTCAAAGTTCATGGAGGCATCCTCTCGAATGGCCGTATGCGGGCAGCCTCCCGTCTCAACCCCAATGATGCGCTCTTCCGGTAATACGCCGGTTGCGGTCAGAATACGAGCGTCTTCTTTGGTGTAAATGTCATTCGTGATGACCGCGACACTGTATTTATCCTTGAGCGCACCGGCCAACCGTTCGACGAGCGCCGTCTTGCCAGAGCCTACTGGACCTCCAATTCCAATCCGTATCGGTCTTGAGCGATCTATTGATGGCTGCTCCCACTCCTGATGATGATGACCTTGTCCTTGACACATATTGAACGCCTCCTGGAAACTGATTTGATTATTCCTCGTAGTTAGGACATAAACAGTCTGGAATACAGCTGCTCGTGACGCATCATCGCGATTTCGGCTAAAGGCATATTCGAGTATCCTTCTTCCGGTTCCATACTCTCTGCAATGCGCCATGCCTCGGCCGTCATCGGGGTTAGCCGAGCAATGATGGACTGCCCCTCCGTCTGCCCCATCGACATTAGCCGCAGCGCACTTCCTACAGAAGTGACAATACATGCGTACAAATAACCTTGTGCTGCCTGCTCCAAACTGATGCCAAGCTGCCAACACGCGTAGCCAAAAACAAGCGGATGTGTCACAAGGCAATCATTCGAGCGAGCACCTTCGGTAAGCGGCGACCAATCACATTGCGGATAAAGTGATACAAGCAGCTGCAGAAGTCGCCTGCCCATCTTCTGAATGCCGGTTCGCGATTCAACCGCGGCCCGCTGGAGATGTACAAGCCTTTCCACCGTCCAAAGCGAGTGCAGGTCACGGACGGGTAAGTCCCGGTACACCGCTTTGATAACCATCACATCCGCCGTGCTCCAGCTTTGCAGCAGCATCGCTCTTATGTACTCTTCTAGATCAGCGCTATTTCGGACTGAGCCTTCCTGAACGAGGGTTTCCAGTCCAAAAGAGTGAGAGAATCCGCCGATGGGCAGAGCTGAGTCGAGCAGCTGCTGAAGCGCGAGCCAAGGAACGATGCCTGCTGATGAAGCAGCCGGCGCTAGTGGTGAATCCGATAGTTGTCGTTGTTCAGCCATCAAGCTTCACCTCATTCATTTAGAAAAGAAAATACCGCTGAGCCATCGGCAGCACATCCACCGGTTCGCATGTCGCGAGAACACCGTCAACCATTACCTCGTACGTCTCCGGGTCCACCTCGATCTTGGGCAGCGCATCGTTGTGAATCATATCTTTCTTCGTTACTGTGCGGCATCCGCGAACAGGCTCAATCCGTTTCGAGAGCCCAAGCTCTTCCGCAATCCCTCTATCGTAGGCGGCTTGTGAAACGAATGTGATGGAGTTTCTATACTTCGCTTTGCCGAAAGCGCCGAACATCGGCCGGCCGAACACTGGCTGCGGCGTCGGAATGGATGCGTTCGGATCACCCATCTGCGCATATGCGATTGTACCGCCCTTCAGCACAAGGTCAGGCTTCACGCCGAAGAACATCGGGCTCCACACAACGAGATCGGCGAACTTGCCCGGCTCTATCGAACCGACGAGATGCGAGATACCATGCGTAATCGCAGGGTTAATCGTGTACTTGGCGATATATCGTTTGATGCGGAAATTATCCGACTCTACGCTCGTTTCTTGCTCTAGCGCGCCTCGTTGTTTCTTCATTTTGTCCGCAGTCTGCCAGGTTCGAATAATGACCTCGCCAACTCTGCCCATTGCCTGCGAATCGGAGCTAATCATGCTGAAGACGCCCATATCATGCAAAATATCTTCCGCAGCGATCGTCTCAGGCCGAATCCGCGAGTCCGCGAAAGCGACATCCTCGGGAATACTACTATCCAGATGATGGCAAACCATCAGCATATCGAGATGTTCTTCAATCGTGTTCACGGTAAAAGGACGCGTAGGGTTCGTCGAGGAAGGCAGCACGTTCGGCTCGCCCGCCGCACGGATAATATCCGGGGCATGCCCGCCGCCAGCGCCTTCTGTATGATAAGTATGTATGGTTCGCCCCTTGAACGCCGCAAGCGTATCTTCAAGAAACCCCGCTTCATTCAGCGTATCGGTGTGGATGGCGACTTGAACGTCATACAGGTCCGCGACTTCGAGGCAAGTATCAATAGCCGCCGGTGTTGTGCCCCAATCTTCATGAAGCTTGAGCCCAATCGCCCCCGCCTCCACCTGCTCGATGAGCGGGCCTGTGAATGACGCATTCCCTTTGCCAGTGAAACCGAGATTCATGGGAAAAGCTTCAGCTGCCTCCAGCATCCGATACATATGCCAAGCGCCTGGCGTGCATGTGGTCGCATTCGTTCCTGTCGCTGGTCCCGTCCCGCCGCCAATCATCGTCGTTACACCGGAAGAGAGAGCCGTCTCAATCTGCTGCGGGCATATATAATGAATGTGCGAATCGATACCGCCAGCAGTGACGATCTTTCCTTCGCCTGCAATAACCTCCGTACTTGCGCCGACAACCATTCCCGGCGTGACGCCATCCATGATATCGGGGTTCCCGGCTTTGCCGATGCCGACGATGACGCCGTCCCGAATGCCGATGTCCCCTTTCACAATGCCCCAGTGGTCGATAACGATTGCATTTGTTATGAGCGTATCAAGCACGCCATCAGCACGTAGTGCACCGCTTGACTGCCCCATGCCATCTCGGATTACTTTGCCGCCGCCGAATTTGCATTCATCTCCGTAGACGGTGTAATCGCGCTCAATCTCCGCCCACAGCTCAGTATCTGCAAGCCGGACAGCATCCCCAGTTGTCGGACCAAACATGGCAGCATAGCTGCTCCGATCCATTCTGCTCATGGCTGCTCCCCCTTCCAAGCAGCAAGCTTTGCGCGAACATCGTCAGACATCGCACCACGAACAGCTGCCCCGCCGGATAACGCATTCAGTCCATAGGAAAGCTTGCTGCCGCCAAGTTCAACAAGCTGAACCGGCTTCTCCTCACCTGGCTCAAACCGCACTGCCGTGCCGGCCGGAATGTCGAGCCGCATGCCGAAGGCTGCTTCGCGATCAAAGCGAAGCGCGCGATTAACTTCAAAGAAATGAAAATGCGATCCAACTTGTATTGGCCGGTCGCCTATATTGGCTACAATCAGCTTCGACGTCTGCCTTCCTGCGTTAAGCTCAAGCTCGCCCGGCATGATCCGATATTGTCCAGGAATCAAGGCGTTCACCTTCTTTCTCTCGATCAGCCTTTAATGGGATGATGGATCGTTACAAGCTTCGTACCGTCCGGGAATGTCGCTTCCACCTGCACGTCATGAATCATATCCGCAACGCCGCTCATCACTTGATCGCGGCTGAGTATATTCGTGCCATATTCCATTAGCTGAGCAACGGTCATGCCGTCGCGGGCGCCTTCCATTATTTCGGAGGTTAATAATGCAACACTTTCAGGATAATTCAGCTTTACGCCGCGATTAAGCCGCCGCTTCGCCAAATCTGCAGCGATAGTGACAAGCAGTTTTTCTTTCTCACGCTCAGTAAGTTGCATGAACCGGCACCTCTTTTCTGTAACTTTTCTATTATTATAGCGAGCGCCGAGAGGGAAGTAAATGATTAATGTCATATTAACTAACACATTATGATACATAATTCGAGTGTTTAACTATAACTGAGTCATATCGTGTTAGTTTTTGTCTAATTTTGTTGACGCGAAATCCCTTCAAACCGGTATTCAGCCTATTGTTTACCACCTTCAGCTTTCGACAGCCAAGCTAGCCATTGGACAGGCAATGTGATAGACTAAAATTTATTGAATTACTTTGGGAGGGACAGAAATGGCGGCAAACAAGATGCGTTCAGACATGATTAAAAAAGGATTTGACCGCGCTCCGCACCGCAGCTTGCTGCGTGCTGCCGGAGTTAAGGAAGAGGACTTCGGCAAACCGTTTATCGCGGTTTGTAACTCGTACATTGATATCATTCCAGGCCACGTTCACTTGCAAGAATTCGGCAAGCTCGTTAAAGAAGCAATCCGTGAAGCAGGCGGCGTTCCTTTCGAGTTCAACACAATCGGTGTTGACGATGGTATTGCAATGGGTCATATCGGCATGCGTTATTCGCTTGCCAGCCGTGAAATTATTGCCGACTCCGTAGAGACAGTCGTTAACGCGCACTGGTTCGACGGTATGGTCTGCATTCCGAACTGCGACAAGATTACGCCAGGAATGATTATGGGCGCGCTTCGCGTCAACATTCCGACGATGCTTGTCAGCGGCGGACCGATGAAAGCAGGTAAAACATCCGACGGCCGTCCTATTTCGTTGTCCAGCGTATTTGAAGGCGTTGGCGCATTCCAAGCAGGCAAGATCGATGAAGCAAGCTTGACAGAGCTTGAGCAATACGGCTGCCCAACTTGCGGCTCCTGTTCCGGTATGTTCACGGCGAACTCCATGAATTGCCTTGCAGAAGGCCTTGGCCTTGCGCTTCCAGGCAACGGCACGATTCTTGCTGTATCGCCTGAGCGTAAAGAATTCGTTAAACAAGCTGCTCGCCAACTGATGGAGCTAATCAAGATGGATCTGAAACCGCGCGATATCGTGAAGAAAGAATCGATCGATAACGCATTCGCCCTTGATATGGCGATGGGCGGTTCCACGAATACTGTTCTTCATACGCTTGCAATTGCGCATGAAGCTGGTATCGAATACCCAATCGAGCGCATCAACGAAGTGGCTGCGCGCGTACCGCATCTTGCGAAGATCGCTCCAGCTTCCGACTACCATATCGAAGATGTGCATAACGCCGGCGGAGTGAGCGCAATTCTTAACGAGCTGTTCAAAAAAGAAGGCGCACTAAACGGCGACATGCTGACAGTTACAGGCAAGACACTACGTGAAAACGTAGCTGGACATGACATCAAGGATACGGATGTTCTCCATACGCTTGACAACCCGCACAGCGAACGCGGCGGTCTGTCTGTCTTGTTCGGTAACCTTGCACCACGCGGTGCAATCATTAAAGTCGGCGCCGTTGATAAATCGGTTGGCGGCTACCACAAAGGTCCTGCAATCTGCTTCGATTCACAAGATGAAGCATTGCACGGTATTGCCAATGGCAAAGTTAAAGAAGGCCACGTCGTAGTCATCCGTTACGAAGGACCAAAAGGCGGACCTGGTATGCCTGAGATGCTTGCCCCTACTTCCCAAATCGTAGGTATGGGTCTTGGCGCGAAAGTCGGTCTTGTAACTGACGGTCGTTTCTCTGGCGCATCCCGCGGTATCAGTATCGGTCACGTTTCTCCGGAAGCGGCTGAAGGCGGACCAATCGCATTCGTTCAAGACGGCGACATGGTGGAGCTCGATCTGATCAACAACGAGATGAACCTCTTGATCAGCGACGAGGAATTCGAAGCTCGTCGTGCGAACTGGAAAGGTTTCGAGCCGAAGATCACCAAAGGCTATCTCGCTCGTTACTCCCACCTCGTTACGAACGCAAGCACAGGCGGCGTGCTCCGATTCAACTAATCGACTAGTCGTTTAGAAAATTATTCAAAACCTGCAACTTAATGAGATCGCCCTGCGTATGACTGAATGAAAGTCATCCTTGCAGGGCGATCTTTTTTGCATGCATGCATTTATGAAATCGAGGAGGTTACGCTTATGTTCGGTAAGGTAGCTGCAGATGTGCTCGGATTAAGCGATTTGGGCTCGGTCATCAAACCGGAAAATTACGATAAGGTGGATGCCGACGATTACGTGCTTCATGAGGATAACGAGAAGATTTACTTCTTAATTAAATCGAAATCGGATGAATACTGCTTCACGAACCAAGCCCTTATCCATCTCGACGGCACAAGCGCGATCAGCAAGAAACGCACGCTTTACCGCTACGCATACAGCTCGAACCGAATTAGCGGCGTCAGCCTGGAAACAGCCGGAACAGTAGACCTTGACGTAGAGATCAAATTCACGCTGGGCAGTACCGCATTCACCATCGATGTACATAAGAAATTTATCGAAGACATTAAAGATCTATACAAGGCACTCATTAAGATTGCTGAGATATCGCATGAGAACGAGATCCATCTCGGATTCGCAAGACAGAGCCTCGACCTCGCTTCGTCGACGGTCAGTCAGATTTATAAAGCAGAGTTAGATCTATCCGAACAGTTCAAGTCCATCAATCAACTTGCCTTCAATTGGCTGCATGAGACGCAGAAGCAGTACAAATCGAAGGACTTCGGGGCTGTGTTCGAGCGTTACATTAATCATTGAAATAGAAGAAGGCGCCGCATCATGGCGGCGCCTTCTTCTATTGTCATGTAATGCTATTGCCTCGAAGTTAAGGTGTAACTTCACCTGCAGCAGCGTTCGCATTATCATAAGTACCTGTTGCGATGCTGGTATGAGCTCCTGAATTGCGCTTCGCGTCCGCTTTAGCAGCTGAAGTCTTCCATTCTCGAGACATCTCCGGATCTTGACCGTAACGATGCCAGAATTCCGTCATCGACATGGCAATTATTCGAGGTTCCAGTCGAGCTCCCTGTTCAGCCAGTCGCTGTTTACCCGAAGGGTGCAGTACACGCAGCAACAGCTTCAAGTAAATCCGCGTCGACGTATCGAACAAGCCTTTTGGAATAGGCAGCACACTAAAGCCGAACTGCTCTGCGCCACGGTTGATCATACTGACACCGTAAAGCCCTTTTACCGTTCCAGCCGCTTCATCTTGCATTAACTTCTTGGCAAGCTTCGGCATGCCATGCTGCACTTCACGTATAAGTCTAATGGCCACATGCATCATCGACTTCGATTCCGACATCATGCTGAGCAGCATCTGGTTATCGAAGTGAAGCTCGACGACTGGATCCTTCGGCTCAATGCGACGTCCGTCTGTAAGCTCAATGGTTTGGCCGCTATATGGGATGATGCGATAATGGAAGACCGATCCTTCGCCGCCTGATTTCACGCGAAACAGCACATGAAACAGCCGTTCCCAACCCATCCAGCAAGCAATAATTGCCCGCTTCAGCAAGCTAAACGCGGGTGCTGCCGCTTTGTTCTTGTCCGTGATGGCAATCATATCCGTAATATGCACAAACTTGTAGCCGCGTTCCTTGCCCGCTTCCAGCACAGGTTCAAGTGCCTTTAACATATTCACTGGCGCATCCTCATCCGCACCAAAGGTTTGTCCGCAATCGTGCAGGAGCAGCACTTCGCCTGGCCGCAGCTTCTTCATGATCCGTTTCTGCAGCCGATCTGCACCGACCCGTCTGCGCCAATCGCCGAATAAGGACGACCACAGGATGATCTGCAAATAACCGAGGTTCGAGAAATCGAACAAATTCACGATACCCCATGGCGGACGATAGTAAGCTGATCGAACGCCGGTCGTACTACGGATGATCTCGGATGTGCGGTGAATTTGTTTCTTGACGGTGCTTGGCCGCATTAACCAGTTTGATTTATGAACGTAGTTATGAATGCCGATGACATGTCCTTCGTCATGCATCCGTTTCAGAATTTCCGGGTGACGTTCCGCGTGGATGCCAACAACGAAGAAGGTTGCCTTCGCATCGTAGCGCTTCAGCAGATCGAGCAGCTGTGGCGTATAATGCGGGTCTGGCCCGTCGTCGAAAGTGAGCGCAATCTCTTTCTTCGCTCGGCCTTGTTTAAATACTCGAAATCCGAATGTCCGACTAATGATACCCGGCAAAAAAGCATAAAAAGTTAAAAAATAAAAGCCCCATAGCAGGAAGTTCTCCATGATTCGTTTCCCACCACCTTCGTTTTACGTCTCTTTCACGTCCAATGGAGAGAGTAGTCCGTACTGCATGATGCCTCCATATATTGTACCATAGCAGATGTCGAAACGGCTACGTAACTTAACATAATCTACAGCTTCAGGACTCATAACAAACGAGCGAATGGGAAACACTGTTATTTTATAGTACAATCATATTGAATCTGTCTGAATAACGTTGCACAAAGGAGTCTGACGAATGCTTTCTTTCTACCGTAAATATTGGCGTACCGCATTTGATATTGCCCTCATTGCACTCACGGTATATCTCATTATGCTTGTCTTCAGTTATTTATACCAAATTGCGACGCCTGTGTTCCTTTCCTTCGTGATTTACATGTTCATCGAACCGCCTGCACGCTGGCTTCACCGACTAGGAATGAAGAAATCGATCGCTTCAGGGATTTCCGTACTCGTCTTTACGCTCGTCATTGTCGGCGCTTTTGTCGGAGCTGGCTATGTGATGACAACTCAGATTACGGGACTTGCCGGTAATTTAAACAAGTACCAGAGCCTGCTCGTCGAGCAGTTCCAGAACAACGCTTCCGAAATTGAAGAGAAATTCTCTGCACTGCCGCCTGACGTAGTCGCCAAAGCGAAAGATATCCTTGATTACATTACAAGCTGGGGCTCGAATTTGGCCGGGTCGTTCCTGCTTTCCTTGGGTGGGTATTTGAAATCCTTCTCCACCTTTATCTTTAATTTCTCCATCGGCATCATCCTTGCATACTTCCTAAGTTTGGAGATTAAGGAATGGAGACAGCTCGCGAAGGAGAAGACGCCGAATACGTTCAAGAAAGCGTTCATGTTCCTGCGGGAAAATGTTTTCTCTGGCATCGCCGGCTACCTGAAGGCCCAAGGTAAGCTCATTAGCATCACATTTGTCGTGATCTTCGTGTCGCTGCTGATCCTTGGCGTCGACAATGCGTTCTCCGTTGCACTGCTGGCTGCTTTCTTCGATGTGCTGCCGCTGTTGGGAGTCGGAACGGTGTTCGTCCCATGGATTATCTATCTGTTCATCGTCGGCAACATTACGCTTGCTATCTGGCTCACTGTTCTGTTCTTGGTCGTCGTACTGACGCGCCAAATTCTGGAACCGAAGATTACCGGCGATACGCTTGGCGTCTCTGCCTTCACCATGCTGGCTTTCATGATCGTTTCCTTGTCGATCTTCGGCATCTCTGGCGTCATTCTCTCGCCGATCTTGATGATTCTGCTGAAGGCATTGTATGAGCAGCGTTACTTCCACCGCTGGATCCGATCGCCTAGAGGCGAGTTCGACAACCAGTCCAACCCGGCAGATCAAATCTAACTGGAACGAGCTGGAACGCAGAACAAGCTTAACCTTCGCCTGCTGCCAAAATATCCATCACACCGCGGAAGAGCACAGTCGCCTTGTTGGACAAGCCCGGCGTGCGATTCTCCGCAAGTACAGCCACGGCATAACGCGGGGATTGCACTGGTCCATAGCCGACGAACCAATGATTGATACGCTCTCGACCGCCTAGCATGACTTGAGCCGTTCCGGACTTGCCAGCTACATTCCAGCGCCCTTCTTGGATTGAACTGCCTGTTCCATAAGCCACGACAGCCTCCATCCCGCGCAGCAGCGTCTGCGTCGTATGGAGGCTTATTTGTCCATATGGCGATGGAGCCAGCTGACGAGGAAGCTTCGCCAGCAATTGGCCGTTACCGTATCGAATCTCGCTCACGAGACGCGGCTCATGCACAACGCCTTGATGAAGCAATGTGACCATCATGTTCGCAGCTTGGAGCGGAGAGATGCGCACATCCCGCTGTCCAATTCCCGTTTGCGCCAGCTGCCCGCCGTCACGGACTGCCGGAACACCTGCGAACACCGCGCCTGCTTCTTCATCCTGGAGCTGTTTAAACGGCTTACCAAGTGGCTGGAAGGCGTGCGCGCTCGTCCATCCAACTTGGCGAGCAAGTCCAAGCTGATCAGCTGCAATCATCAACTGGCGAGCGCTAAGACGCTCCGCGATTGTAGCGAACGCGATGTTGCACGAACCAGCGAGCGCTTCTTGCAGCGTAACGTCACCATGACCGCCCCGCTTCCAGCAGTGAAGCCCATATCGGCCGTAGCTGCCTCCGCAGAAGAAGGATTCCCCTTCGCTTGTCATCCGCGCTTCCAGAGCAGCCGCCTCAGTCACTATTTTGAAGATGGAACCGGGCACCGCAGCTCGAATCGCATGATTCGCTGCATCCGTACCTTCCGCTCCGATTCGGCTCACAGCTAGCTTTGGCCGCGAGATCATGCTCACAATATCGCCTGTCTCCGCATCCAGAACAACGACGGCGCCTTCCTTCAAGCCATTCTTATCGATATACTTCTCAAGCTTATTCTGGATTGGCAGATTGAGCGTCGTTGTTACTTTCAGCGGATAATACGGATTGTCGGGTCCGGTTAGCCGCAGATCGAGTCCATGCAGCGGCTCGTCCGCTCCGTTCGTGAAGTACGAAACCGAAGTCGCGCCTACGCCTTGCAGCAGCTCATCCAGCGATCGCTCAAGACCGGAGCCTCCCGTCTGAGCGGACAGCTTCATCGACTTGTTAGCTAGTCGCTCTGAGTAATCCGAGCGCAACAACTCTGGATGCTGGCTTGTATAGCCGATGACATGCTTCGGATCGAAGGCTTCTGGATACCGATTCCGATAAGGCAGCACTCGAACTCCGTTCACATGAAGCTTATCAATCAGCCCGAGCTGACGTTCTGTCAACTTATGCGGCAGCCGCTCATCAGCGCTTCGCCAGAACATCGGCTCCTTCAATCCACGCAACCAGCCGCCAAGCGCCGCCTCGCTTACGCCAAGTGCACCAGCTAGCTTCTGGAGTTCCTTTGGCACATCCGTTCGCGCATTCTGCTGCAGCGGGAACATGGCCAGCGCCTTGTACGTCTCTCCCGTGATCGCAAGCCCGTCCTTGTCATAGAAGTCGCCGCGCCCGGTATCCAGCACAAGCTCGCGTTCACGCTGCGCGACGGACTCCGCTTTCAATTGCGTACTTGCCCGGCTCGCCATTACAGGATCAGCAGGCGCAAACTGCAACCAAGCAATCCGCAGCATGTAGAGCACTAGCAGTAAGCTCATCCCGATCAGCGCCGTATATACCCGCCGTTGTCTATTTCTCCGCCGTTCGACACTCATCCCTGCACCGATTCCCTTCACTTCTTATCTTCTCATTAGTATCCCCATCTCCCCATCACGACAGACAAATAGATAGCCCTTCATTCAACCAGACCCTCTACAGCACAACAAAAAAGCCTCACGAGGAGACGAACTCCACGGAGACTTTCAACACCAGCATTCTAACTTTCAACTATGGTCACGGTCTCTTCTTAAACCGATCGCATTCAAAGAAATCAAGAAGATACGTCTGGAATGCTTTCGCCACCAGAGGCAGCTTCTCGTTAGACCGATAAATAAGGCCGATCGTCCGCGTCACATTCGGCGACTTCACCCGCACCTTCGCCGGCTGCAGCGGTCCGGATGCATAGAGCGCCATCTCCGGCAGCAAGCTGACCCCCATGCCAGCGGCTACGAGGCCACGAATGGTATCGGTCTCTTCCCCTTCGAATCCGATTCGAGGAGTGAAGCCAGCTTCCTTGCACGCCTCCCAAACGATCGGGCGCAGCGAGTAACCTTCACTGAACAGGACGAACATTTCGTCCTTAAGCTGATACAAGTCAATCGCTTTTTCCGTTGCAAGCGGATGTGTTGGCGGCAAGATGGCGAAGAGCTCCTCTGTCAGCACAAGCTCCCCGGTTACATGCGGATGGCTCTCCGGACAAGGGGAGACGAACGCAAGATCGACCTCTCCCTTCCTGACATCCTGAATCAGCGACGGGTACATGCCTTGCTTGAATCTGAACTTCACGTTCGGATTCAGTTTGCGGAACGCAGCCACTACTTCAGGAATAAGAGAGATGCCCAAGCTATGCGGGAAGCCGAGCCGAATCTCCCCCTTCTCCGGATCGAGGAATTCCTGTATCTCCACCACGGCGCGCTCAAGATCAGCCAGAATAACTTCAGCCCGCTTCAGAAACAACGAACCGACTGGCGTAAGCTGCAAATTCCGTCCCTTCTGGAGAAACAGCTTTGCCCCAAGTTCCTCTTCAAGCTGATGAATTTGGCGGCTGACCGCAGATTGGGCGACGTGCAGCTCCTCCGCCGCTTTCGTAACATGCTCTCTCTTAGCCACTTTCACAAAATAATACAATTGACGAAGCTCCATGACGTCCCCTCTTCTATTCCATGACTACTTGCTCGCTTAGCAGACTATACGTTATTATCGTCGATTCTGTTTCAATGTGACATACCAGTCGTATGCGTAAGCAAGCACAATACCTGCAAATAAACCGCCTATGTGAGCCCATATGCTAACATTGGTGCCGATTAGAGAGAAGATGACTCCGAAGATCAAGATCGCATAAACCGTCTTGCGTGAATTCGGATCAAGCGAACGCTTAAATAGTGCCAAGTACAGATATGCGCCGAACACGCCATAGATGCAACCTGATGCACCAATAGTTGGCTGTCCATCAGCAATCGCAACGAACAAATGACCAACCACGCCGCACAACAAGTAAAAAATCGCATAGCGTACATGGCCAAGCATCCGCTCTAAAGGCGGTGCAAAAACTAAAATGCTGAACATGTTGAAGAATATGTGCGAGAGGTCAAGATGCAAAAACTCTGCCGTTACATAACGCCATGGCTCATCGAGGGAGAAATAGTTATATGCGCCTCCGCTGTAAAACAAACCATGTTCGGTCAAGGAACCGTTAAATACAAGATGGTCAAGCGCATATACGAGAATATTGATCGCAATAATTACAGCCGTAACCGGATAAAACCGCAAATAGCTTCGGAAGCTTTCATATCGGAGAAAAATCAAATCGTTCCACACTCCCTATTGGACAATGGTATTTCATTATGCTTATAATAATTTGGTATGAACCCAATTCATTTCAAGGAGGCTGTTTTTTAATGGCTCAAGAACGTACTGGCGTTGCAACGCTTAAAGGCAATCCGCTTACACTGATCGGCCCAGAACTTAAAGTTGGTGACCAAGCACCAGATTTCCAATTGAACAAATCGCTGGTTGACGTTGTCTCCTTGAAGGATTTCGCAGGCAAAGTAAAGCTTGTCAGCGTTGTTCCTTCCATCGATACAGGCGTTTGCGACGCGCAAACACGCCGCTTTAACGAAGAAGCTGGCAAATTCGGCGAGAACGTTTCGATCCTTACTGTCAGCGTTGACCTTCCGTTCGCTCAAGCTCGCTGGTGTGGCGCAGCTGGCGTAGACAAAGTGGTTATGCTCTCCGACTACAAGAACAACAACTTCGGCGAAGCATACGGCGTACTGATCAAGGATCTGAACCTCGACATGCGCGCAATCTTCGTTATCGACGCTAACGACACAATTCAATACGTGGAAGTGCTTGGCGAGATGACAGAGCACCCGAACTACGAGAACGCACTTAACGCTTTGAAAGCACTCGTATAAGCTACATAAACTGCACACAAGCAAAAACGGCTTTGCCGTCCTATGACTGGCAAAACAGTTTTGTGCGGCGATCATATAGGTATGGATAAGTGTAAAACTAACTTATAAATTCTATAGGATTGATAAAAGCGAGGTAAGGGACACCCTTCCTCGCTTTTATCGTTATTATATGCCGGTTGTCTTATATTGAGCCAGCTTCTTATCGAGAGTTCGGTAAATATCAAGAACGATCCGATAATTGGAACCAAGGTCTCCGAAAGAACCGCGCGACGCGGAATAAATATCTACAGCAGCAGTTACTGGATTTACGCTAATAACCGAGACGGTAATGTCCATTGTACGGCCGGTAACCGTCCGTTTCTCGAGAACAATCTCACCTACGGAATGAACTTCGTGAAGCACCTTGTAGCCTTGCATCTTTTTGAGTGTGGAGACGACTTCTTCCCACGCCTTCTCCCGGGATAATTTGTAATAATGGGATTTCAGCAACGGATCTTTCGCTTTATCGCCAGTCAATTCATGACTGCGCAGCAACCCGATGAGGGTCCGCTTCAACAAAGTTAATCTCCCCCTCCAATGTCTATGTACACTATCAATCATCATAGCATAGATGATGATACAAAAAAAAGGGGTTTCCCCCTTTTTCATTGTAACTATGGTACCCGCTCTGCCGTCCAGCTTGCTTGTTTCTGAACCCGCTCTCGCAGGTGGGTGGCCGCAGAAGCGTTTTTGAGATCCCTTTTCGAGGGCATGTCAGCCGCGCTTCAATTGAGTCTCCCTAAATACAGCCATTGGTTCAAAACAAGTGATAAGCCGTAACGTACATCGCAGGATGTATTGCTATTATAGACGTAACTTCAGCAAAAGTAAACTTGAGCGAAGCAGCTATTTAATGGACGTTTGTCCTTCTTCTGTATTCAGAACCATGCCTTCTTCTTCGAGCCGTTTACGCTCTTCCTCAGCCTCTGCTTCCGCCGCTTTCTGCATTTGCTCCTGCAGCTTCGTGTAGATGGCGTAGAAGTTCCAGAACGACAGCAAGGCCACGACACTGCCCGTAAAGAACGGGATAAGGAACATCAGCTTCGCCGAGCTAACACTGATTCCAATGACCGCGCCAGACATGATGACAGTCGACAGTGAACGGAAAGGTCGGCCGATGGTGAGCAGTACCGCATTCTTGAGCAGCTGCATCGTCTTCATATGATAGTGTACAACCATCGAGAAGAAGTTGAACAGTGAAACAGCTAGCAGTGCGAATAAAGCGATAAACAAGTAAGACAGCAGCTTCAGCGATTCCAGCTTAACCAAGTAGACGCGGAAGTCAACGATTAGAATCGAGAACAGAATAACATAGATGATACCGCCAATCATGCTTTGCTTGTAGCTGTCTTTGTAATTCCGGAAGAACGTGCGCAGCAGCGGCGCGTCTACCTCACCCATCACCCATTTGCGGGCGACGGCGAACATGGCCGCAGTTGCAGGGAATACCGTGAATGGAGCTACAACGCCTGCTACGATAAAGTAACCGAGCAATTGATCACTGTTTTGCGCGAATAATACAGGGAACAACAGAATAATAAACGGCAGCGAACAAATAATCCAGAGCACGTTCGTCACCGATAAACGCATTATCCATTCCGAGATTTTGTAAAACCCGCCCATCATGCCTCTCATTTCCATGTTGCTTTATCCTCCTAGCAAGCGATTTCATTTTCTTCTACGATAACTATAATATAGTCTTCCCCATAAGCCAACGCCCATTTTCGGGAATCGTGGGCATGCGTCTAAACGGCTAACACCTATACGCATACATTATAGTGTTATGATTGCCCATGCCAGCAGGTAAAGGAGGCCGTACTCATGAGCAGCGCCCATCACGGGTCCCTGACGTCCCCAGCTATGATTCTCGTTCTGTTCATCTTGCTGATCATCATCTTAGGAGCATGCTTCTGTTAATAAGAAAGGGGCTTCTATTTATCCGATTGCTCGGCTAAACAGAAGCCCCGGTGTTTATTCCAGCTTATTCAGCAGAGGATGGACGTGGACGACGAGTTTCGCTGCGGCCTTCGCTGCTGCGAGGTTTGCCACCACCGTCGCGGTCACGGCCATAGCTGCTACCGCTGCTGCTGCCGCCGCTACCACTGCGGCTGCCGCCGCCGTAGCCGCCACGTCCGCTGCTCTCGCCGCGTCCGCGTGGGCCGCTGCCGGAACGGCTGCCGCCGCCGAATGGACCGCCGGAGAAACGGCGTCCGTTCGAACGAACATCCGGTCTACGCTTCTTCGCACGAATAGGATCTTCCGGCGTAAGTTCGATGTTTACATCTTTCTTCTCGCCAGTAATCAATTTGATTGCTGCTGCCAGCAAGTTTACGGAATCGTATTGCTCAAGCAATTGGATTGCAATTGCCTTGAACTCATTCACGCCTTCCGAATCAAGCGCTTCAAGAATACGTTCAGCTGTAAGGCGTTGTTTGCCTTCAATTGCTTCTGCAAGGCTTGGCAACGGCTTCTTCGCAATCTTGTGGCGCGTAACGCGCTCGATGAAGTGCATATGATCCAGCTCGCGAGGCGTTACGAACGACCAAGCGACACCTTCTTTACCAGCGCGGCCTGTACGGCCGATACGGTGTACATAGCTCTCCGGATCTTGCGGCAAGTCAAAGTTAATTACATGCGTTACGCCCGATACGTCGAGACCGCGCGCTGCAACGTCTGTCGCTACAAGGACATCGATGCTGCCGTCACGGAATTTACGCATTACGTTATCACGCTGATTTTGGGACAAGTCGCCATGCAAGCCGTCTGCGGAATATCCGCGCTTCTGCAATGCTTCGCTCAATTCGTCAACGCGACGCTTTGTACGACCGAAGATAATAGCGAGTTCAGGCGATTCCATATCAAGCAAGCGGCTAAGCGCATCGAACTTCTGGCGCTCATGCACTTCAATATAAGCTTGATCGATTGACGGAGCAGTTACTTGTGTCGGGATAACCGATACATGCTCAGGATTCTTCAAGAACTGGTCAGCCAGTTTACGGATGTTTGGAGGCATTGTAGCCGAGAACAACATCGTTTGGCGATGGTCTGGTACGAGGGACAAGATGGAAGTAATGTCTTCCATGAAGCCCATGTCGAGCATTTCGTCCGCTTCATCCAGAATAACCGTTTCTACATCATCAAGTCTGATCGTTTTGCGGTTGATATGATCAAGCAAACGACCTGGTGTACCGATAATGATTTGGGGACGCTTCTTTAATGCGCGGATCTGACGTCCGATCTCTTGACCGCCATAAATTGGAAGCGAACGCAAACCTTTGTAACGTGTAAGCTTTCCGATTTCTTCCGAAACTTGGATCGCAAGCTCACGGGTCGGGGTCATAATTAGTGCGACGATACGATCTTCAGTAACCGGAATCTTGTTAACAAGCGGTATACCAAAGGCAGCCGTCTTACCCGTTCCTGTTTGTGCTTGACCGATCATATCGGTACCGAGAAGCGCAATTGGAATGGATTTCGATTGGATTGGAGTAGACTCCTCAAATCCAAGGTCTGTGATGGCTTGTAGAACCTTAGGTTCCAAGCCGAATTCAGCAAATGTTTTCAAACTCAAATGTTTCAATCTCCTTCTATCTGCATCCTACAGAAAATATTCAGTTCATTATAGCACAAACGGCTTTCAGAATACCAGTTAACACTTCAGACACATACTAGCCCTATTTGAACCAATAGACAAACTTTAGGCAATTTTGATAAACTGCTTGTTGGCTTTCTAAACTTCCTTGAGGTGAAATCACCATGAAAACCATGAGAACATCACGAACCGCAGCAATCACTTTGTTCAGCGCCATGCTCATTGCATTCGGCTTCAACCAGCTGCTCATTCCCCACAAAATGATTAGCGGCGGCGTATCCGGCATTACGATGATTGCGGGTTACGCAACCGGCTTGAACATCGGCTGGCTTTATTTTATTCTAAATGTCCCTATTTTAATCTGGGGCTGGCGGGCGCTCGGTCTCCGTTTTGTCGGTTGGAGCGCTGTCTCCGTCGCAGCAACGACACTGTTTATGCAGCTCATTCCGGTTCAGCCGCTCGTGACGGATTTAACGCTTGGGGCCGTATTCGGAGGCGTCGTCGTTGGATTCGGCAGCGGACTTGCACTCTGGGAAGGCGCTTCGTCAGGAGGATTTGACATCATCGCCGCTATCGTCACGCGCAAACGCGATATATCGGTCGGCATGTTGATTTTCTTGCTTAATGGGTCAGTTATTGCCGCGCTTGGCATGCTGACGAATGATTGGGACATCGCCCTATTCTCCCTGCTCTCGATCTTCACGACTGGCAAAATCATCGATCTTATCCATATTAAGCATGTGAAGGTGACAGCGTTCATCGTGACGACGAAGACGGAGGAGCTTCGCTCAGCATTAATCCCGCTGTACCGAGGCGTAACGGTTATCAAGACGCGCGGCGCCTACACCAATGCCGAGAATGACATGCTGATGACGGTAACGACGCGATACGAGCTGAACCAGCTGCGCAAAATTATCGCAACAACTGACCCGCGTGCATTCGTGAATATTGTAGAAACAGTCGGCGTGCTTGGCGATTTCCGCAAACCATCATTATAAGCGTTAAAAACCGCTCACTTCCAAGCTCCAAAAGATCGGGCAGCGGCAATCATGGAATTTTCAAGTAGAACACTAGGTTTTTCATGATGCTGCTGTTATAATAAAGCTATCCCAAACCTATACCTCAAGTTTCGTGCCATACGTTTTACCCTCCATTACGATGAAAGGGTGATGCTTCATGGATATGGAAACAGTCAGACTCGTACAGATTGTGGAGAAGCTAGTACCAGAGTTGGTGCCTTTTCTCACGGAGCGGGAACTAAATCTTAATATCGTGCTGCGTGATGGACTGGCATTACTGGAGCCTGAAGACGCGGTTGAAATTGTGCAGCATAGCATTTGCGAGTATCAGAAAGAAGTGCTACTGCAATAGAATCTATGAACATGGAACGAGGCCTTCCTTAGGTGCTCGTTCTTTTTTTTGTCATCAACGTTCAAAATCCTACAAAATACCCCTCGCGCCCATCTGCGAAACTGCATTATAATCTTAACTGACTTCGCATGCGGGGAGAGTGCAGAAATGGATGTAGTGATTCAAACGCTTTTATTGCTTTTTCATGTATTAACAGGCGCAAGCTCTGGAACGCCAGCCGGAGCATCCGACACGGCTGCGCCACAAACCGCCTCGACCCACCAGCTGCTCGCTACGCTGTTAACAGCGTCACAGCAGCATATTCATCCAGGAACCGCCGCACAACCGGGAGACGGTACAGGAACAGACTCTGGTAGCAACGGCGCGGCAAACCCGAATGCAGGGACAAGCTTCATCAAGCATGATCCTCAGCCAGATGCACCTGTTGTGAAGGGAATCTATGTAACCGCTCACAGCGCAGGCGGCGCAAGAATGGAGAAGCTGCTGAGTCTTCTCGATACGACAGAGCTGAACAGCATGGTCATTGATTTAAAGGATGATGCAGGCTACATTACTTATCCGACTAAGAATGCTGAGCTCCTGAAGCTCGGGAAGACGCAGCGCTACATTGGCGATGTGAATAAACTAATGGAACGGCTGAAGAAGCATAACGTCTATCCGATCGGCCGTATCGTTGTGTTCAAGGATACGGTGCTCGCGCGCAGCCATCCTGAGCTCTCATACCGCCGCAAAGACGGCTCCCTCTGGGAGAATGGCAAAGGAGACAGCTTCGTGAACCCCTACCGTAAAGAAGTTTGGGACTATAACATCGCCCTCGCCAAAGAAGCGGTGAAGCTTGGCTTTAAGGAAATTCAATTCGACTACGTTCGCTTTCCCGAAGGATTCGAGAAGAAAGCCGACTCCCTCGTATTCGATAAAACAAAGGATTCGCGCGTCGACACGATCGCCGCGTTCGTGAAATATGCCAAGTCGCAGCTCGAACCGCTCGGCGTGCGGGTATCGGTCGACATCTTCGGCTATGCCGCGTCAGTGCCGGCAGCGGAAGGCATCGGACAGGATTTCGTGAAGATATCGAAGAACGTGGACGTCATCTCGCCAATGGTTTATCCGAGCCATTATACGACCGGCTGGTTCGGCCAGAAGGATCCGGACAAGAGCCCGTATGCGACGATTAAAGGATCCATGCTCGATACGCATAAGAAGCTCGACCCCATCGGCTCGTACAAACCGATTATACGGCCTTGGATTCAAGACTTTACGGCAAGCTGGCTCGGCAAAGGGCATTATACACCATACGGCAAAACCGAAGTCGAAGCTCAGATTAAAGCGCTCAATGATACCGGCATTCATGAATATTTATTATGGAACGCGAACAATCGTTATACAGCAGATGTGAAATTCTAAAGCCTGTCACTTAAACGATGATATGCAAAAAAAAAAAAACGCTTTGCAATCCTGTCCGGTATTACATAACCGAACGGAATGCAAAGCGTTTTTGTTTGATTAGTTAGCAACCGTGGAGCGCTTAAGCATAGCCGCAAGATGCAAGAAATATGGCACTGTCTTGTGGACACGAGTTTGAACATCAGGCGACTTCGGCGAGCCGTCTGGATTAAACTCGCGCAGAGCGCCGCCAATCGAGATCCATTCCGGGCAGTTCACGCCGTGCATGTTGCGTACGATTGCTTGCATCTGCGTCAGGGCAGCTACGCCAACTGCGCCGCCTGCCGAGCATAGCGACAAGACTGCTTTGCTGTCGAAGTGGTCGCCGCCCATGAAGTCGAGCGCGTTCTTCAGCACGCCTGACATGCTGCCGTGATATTCCGGCGTGCTGAGTACGATGGCATCACTGTGAAGCACAGCTTGGCGCATTGCCACTAGATTGGCATCCGTATCAGCGCCTGCGCTGCCATAGAAAGGCAATGGTTGTTTGTATAAATCAATCAAAGTAACCTCGTGCCCCTCGTTCTCCATGAACTTCTTAATGTACAGGGACAAGCTCGTGCTCGTGGCATTCGCACGGTTACTGCCGGCGATCATAGCGATCTTCATAAATAATTCCCCTTCCAAACAAACTGACTTTACATACATAATAGTCTGTTTTATTTGTTTGGTCAATATAGCCAAATTAGGAATTCGGAATTAAATATCCGTTGCCCGCTTCCGTACGTTTCTTCTCCACAATTGCCACTTGTTTCAGCACCGGCTTCTTCAAGTAGTGACGCTCTACGTGGCTGTCTACGACCGAGAATGCCTTCTCGTCCGTCTCTGCCAGCAGGATGAGATGTGCCGAGCTGTCTTCCATTTCAATTTCGATTTTGTATAAGAACATTTACCCCATTCCTTTCTTCTATAAGCAAAAAGCCTTACACTTAGCCTCGCCCGGGACTTTGAATGGATCTGTCCGGATTAAACGCCATGTAAGGCTTTCGCTTATTTATTGAGATAACCGAAGTGCCAGGTTATAAAGATCCATGTTGAACGGTTTCTTCGTATTTACAACTTTATCAATATCCGTTACGACCAGCTCGCCGTTGATGATTCCACAAGCTTTGCCGGAATCGCCTTCCATCAGCTTGCGAACCGCGAAGTCGCCAAGCTGGCTCGCGAGAACACGGTCATTATGCGTCGGCGAACCGCCGCGCTGAATGTGACCAAGCACCGTAACACGCGGCTCCATGCCGCAGCGCTGTGTGATGCCTTTGCCGATTTCTTCGCCGGAGCCTGCGCCTTCAGCAACAACGATAATACTGTGTCGTTTGCCGGAACCGAAGTTCTCCTGCATCCGGTTTGCCACTTGATCCAGATCGAACGGCACTTCCGGAACGATAATCGTCTCTGCTCCGCTCGCAAGACCTGCGTACAGCGCGATATCGCCGCAATGACGGCCCATAACTTCAACGACCGACGAACGCTCGTGCGAAGTCATCGTATCGCGCAGCTTGTTGATCGCATCGACCACGATGCTAACCGCCGTATCGAATCCGATTGTATAATCCGTGAACGGAATATCGTTATCAATTGTACCAGGCAGACCCATTGTCTTGATGCCGAGCTTGCTCAGCTTGTTCGCGCCTTGGTACGAACCGTCGCCGCCGATAACGACAAGACCGTCGATACCGCGGGCACGCAGTACGTCTGCACCTTTCTGCTGGCCTTCCGGCGTCAAAAACTCCTTGCAGCGTGCCGTTTGGAGAATGGTCCCGCCGCGTTGAATGATATCGCCTACGCTGCGAAGATCCATCTGGCGAAGATCGTCATTAAGCAAACCTTGGTAACCGCGTTGAACGCCGTAAACTTCCAATCCAAAATACAAAGCGCTGCGGACGACTGCGCGTACCGCTGCATTCATCCCTTGCGAATCTCCACCGCTAGTTAGAACGGCAATTCTTTTTACAGCTGACATTCCTACCCACTCCTTGTATTTACCTGTGTCATTTCTAATTTGCAACCTAAAACCTATATAAACAATTAAGATTGACGCATACGAATTAAAACACTATTGCCCCAGAAAAACAGCCTCATAAGCGGACTTTTCTTCATAAGCCGCCTAGAAACGAGCTTCACATCTTCTTGGCCTCGAACTTTAGGATCAGATAGATACAATGCCATCAATCCCTCAATTACCATCCGGTGAAACTTCGGTGCTGCCATTCGTTTCACATCTTCGCGGGCGTTCTCAACGATAAAGCCGATCCGGTCCACGAGCTGACGCTGATCCGTATAATAATTGCAGAAGTTGAGGTCCCCGCCCTCGCGATCCTCTTGCTGATCAATCAAGTAATCCAGCATAATATGAAGGCCGCAAACATGCGGGAAGTACGAATTGCGAATAAATAATGCATCTTCTCTGCTGCAATCCTCGTAGGAAGCAGCTAGAAATAACATGAACATGCCCAGCGTCGAGCCTGTCGCTGCAGCGAATTCATTCCATTGCAGCTGCGGCACCATCGCCTTGTGCAGCTCCCACCACGCGAGCAGCGCCGGTTCGCGCTTCGGCTTCGCGATATGCTTGTACACCTGCAAGTCGCCGTACAGACCGACGAGCTCAGTTACATAAGGCTGCACCGCCGCATAAGACGGCAACTGCCGGATTGCATTCTGGCAGGTTCGGACAAGCTCATGTAAGTAACCGCCATCTTCGCGTTCCGTACGCAGCGCATAGTAATCGACGAGCGGCGCGTTCGGGTCAACGGCATCAAGCATCGACTGATGCAATAGCCGAAAATCATCCGGATCAAGCGATGTACTGCGGTCGCATAGATTGTCCAAATAATCGCTGATCGTCTGAAGCGCTACGATAAGCGGGACGAGAATCGCTCTGCTCTCCAGATTGGCAGCGGCGTATATGCCCCCGCCTTCACAATGGAACTGCTTGCTCGTCATGCTGGCGATTGCCTGCGTTCGCAGCTCATCATCCGGGATATGCTCTGCAATGGCACGCAACCGGCCAAGCTCAGCCCTTACTTCAGGTAGCACATATTTGTACACGCGATGCATAAGGCGAATCGGCGTTTGTGGCAACTGGCGGGCCTGTTGTGACATTTTCATAGATGGCGCCCTCCTTCTTCCACTACCCTCTATACTTTAAGAATGGCGCTTATTTTCAATTTCTTGGTTCGTGCGGTACCAGATATGTAAATCATTAATTCGGCTAGCCAGATCGGCAATGTCCGAGTTAATGGTACATGAAAGTTCGAAATCTTCTTCTTCAAAAAGCGCCGCTTGCTTCACATTAATGTTTCGTTCGAAAGCAAATACACGGTCAGGAATTGTGCCGCGAATGATCTCCCACTGCGTTACGATGAAAGTCCGTACGTCCTCGCTGTACAGCTCCCACTCCTGCTCTAGTGTCGGCAGCGAGATTCCAAGCCGGTCATCCCAAGCAAAATATTGGTTCACGTCTCAAAACCTCCATCCACTAATGTACCATTTCATAGAATACAAATCCAGCGCGAAAACTTGTTCCCCCGTGTGTTATACTTTGGAACATATTATCTTGGGGGAGAATGACAAATGAGCAATCAACCTGGCAAGGTGACACTGGGTCAGCTATGGCGGTTTTTTCTGCCGCTAGGCATCTCGGCAAGCCTTGTTACGATCTCGCATGTCATTATTAACAGTACGCTGACGCGAGCAGCCGATCAGAAGACCGTTATCGCCAGTTATGCGATCGCGATGAGTCTGCTTACCATAACGGAGCGGCCGGCCGTCATGCTGCGTCAAACATGTTCCGCGCTTGTGCGCGACAAACGATCCTTCCGCGCGATGCTGCGCGTCGGCCAGCTGGTATTCACCGCCATTCTCGTGCTAGGCCTCGCCATCAGCTATACACCGCTTGGCAAATGGATCTTCGGCGGACCTCTCGGCGCTTCCGATGCGCTTGTTCCGCATGTCCTTGATGTCTATCAGGTGCTCATGTTCGTAAGCATTTTTTCGGGAATCAGATGCCTCTATCATGGGGTAATCATTTTCAATCTGCAAACGAAGTGGCTGACCATTGGTATGGTGATTCGGCTGCTTGGGATGTATGGATTGTCGGTTTATTTTATTCATACGGGAGTTACGAGCGGCACCGTTGGGGCGATTATTTTCCTCTCGGGGATGATTATTGAGGCTGCCATGAGCTATTTCGAGGGCTCCTCGCTCGTACGACGACTGCCCGAACGCGTGGAAGGGCATCAGATTGATTCGACCGGCCAGATTTTCTCCTTCTACCGACCGATGCTCATCTCCACACTCGTCACCATATTAATCGGCCCTTCCATTAACGCCTTGCTCGGAAAAACCGGCGACGCTGCTCTATCCATTGCTTCATTCGCACTCGCGGCAAACCTGGTTCAACTGATGGTCAGCTTCTTCTCGTATTTCCATCAGATTGTGCTGAACTTCTATAAGACTGATCCGCGCGCAGTCCGCAACTTCACGCTTCTGCTCGGGTTCTTGCCTGCCGTACTTGTCGGCTTGCTCGCATTCTCGCCTATCGGCGGATTGATCGTCGGGCATGTCATGGGCGCCGAAGGACAATTAAAAGTCGAAACCATCCATGCCATGCGTCCTTTCGTGCTGTACGCACTTGTGCTACCATGGCTCGATGTGCTGAATGGCATCAGCATGGTACGAGGCTACACTCGCATCTTCTTAGGCTCGCAATCGGCGAATCTGATATTTACTGTGACAACCTCCGTACTGCTCGTAGTTATTACTCCGGGTTGGAACGGTACAATCGGCGCATGGGCTCAATCCGTCGGCATTGGGGCAGAACTTCTATTCGTCGCCGCCGTCCTGCGGAGGCTTACTGGGGCTAGCCGCACCTTGACTCAACAAGCATAATTGGAGTGAAACAGCATGGGTTCTTCCTCTTCATCAGCTTCATCCGTTTCATCATCGAATATTTCAAGTCCATCAGACGCTGCAGAGTTATCCGCGTCCACTTCCCCAAAGCGGGAAGTGCTGATGCTCCGCATCTTCTTGTATCTCATCTATACGACGCAAGCAATCGTCGCTACCTACTTGCCGCTGTACTTCCTGGACAAAGGCTTCAATGCCAGCCAGATCGGCATTATCTACTCATGCGGCCCGTTCATCTCAATCTTCGCTAACCTCCTATTCGGGACGGCTAGCGATAAATTCAGAACGATTCAGAAGATCATGACACTGCTGATGCTTGGTCAGCTCGTGATGATCTCAATGCTATTCATGACGAATGCTTTTGCCTTTATCTGTGTCATCATGCTTGCTTATTACTTCTTCCAGATGCCTGTCAACCCGCTTAGCGACAGCCTCATTCTACTGTCCAGCCGGTATACCGGGACGCCGTTCGCACTCATCCGCGTATTCGGCTCGCTCGGCTTCGCCTTGTCTGCGTTCCTCGGCGGACAGCTGCTTAAATCATTCGGCTCGTCTGCCACGGTTCCGCTCGCGATCTGCTCCATTGGACTGACGCTCCTGGTCTCACTTACGCTCAAAGACTACCAGGGCTCCAAGCGAAAAGTCGATTTCAGCGGATTTCTGAAGCTGCTGCGTAAGCCTGACATCCTGATCTACTTCGCGATCATCCTTGTGATGTCGGTCGCACATCGAATGAATGAGGGCTTTCTAGGCGTGACGCTGCGCGAGATGGGAGCCAGCGACTCGCTAATCGGGATCGCTTGGATGACCTCGGCAATCAGTGAGATTCCCATACTGTATCTGCTCGGCAAATACGGCCACAAATTCAAAGAGCTACCGCTGCTAGCCGTTGCTGGCGTTATGTACGCCTTGCGATTCTACCTTATCAGCAAAATGCCGTCGCCGATTTGGATTATCCCTATTCAAGCGCTGCATAGCGTAACCTTCGGCATCTTCATGGTAACCGCTCTGCGCTATCTCACGACCATCATCCCAGACGAGTTCCGTTCTTCCGGACAAGCTGTCTATGCCATCGTCTGGAGCGGCTTTGCCGGTGTCATAAGCGGTACAGTCGGCGGAATCATCTTCGAGCACTACGGCAGCACGACCTTCTTCCAGACCGCAACAGCGTTATCGCTCATTGCTGCGGCTGCTTTCATGGTGAAGCATTACTTCGGTCGAGATCATTAAATCAATGGCAATGAAAAATAGACCCGACAGCGAATGTCGGGTCTTCATCATATAATGATATCTTCAAGTATGGGAAGCTTCCTTAAGGAAGCAACGATGATTACAGTTTTACAACGTTAGCAGCTTGTGGTCCGCGGTTACCTTGCGTAATATCGAATTCTACGGATTGACCTTCATCGAGCGACTTGAAGCCTTCGCCTTGAATTGCGGAATAATGAACGAACACGTCTTCTCCGCCATCAACTTGAATGAAGCCATAGCCTTTCTCTGCGTTAAACCATTTAACTGTTCCTTTCAATGTAACAACCTCCTAAAAATGAAACGCCTTTATACAGGGCGACTTGATTTATTATATACCCAGATGGATAAATTTGCAATTAAATCCGGGCAAAAAGACCAAGCTCTGACCCAGGAATAAATGGCAGCTTGGACCGGAACAAGCCCGTCACTACGCCATTCTTGCTTAAATCTGCCCTCAACCGCTCAAGCTCCGAGTACGGCTCCCACCGAAGTGAGATTATTGGATAAATACGCACCATGCCTCCTGGCTTACAGACACGAATCATCTCCATAACGGCACGCAGATGGAACTCGTAATCGAACTGATCCTCGTACAGAAACAGGAAGTGGCTGCACAGCACGAGCCCGAATTCTCCGTTCCCATAAGGCAGACTCGGCAAACCACCCGCCTGATAGCGCTTCGTGCTTTCATCATCACGGCCATGGTGCTCTGCGAAAGCCTCCAGTGATGCGATCCGTCCCGCCCGATGCTGCTCGAAACTTCCATAATAGCTCAGATCGTACGTGTTCCCGACAGACATCAGCTTCGTCATCGAGACTTCGATTTCTTCACGCGCTTCCGATACCAGCTGCTCATGAGGCTTGGCATAGCGCGGATCAACAGCGTACGCGTCAATTCCCCTCGCACATGCATCCGCCGTGAACGAGGAAGCACCTGCTGCAATATCGAGCAGCTTCCCGCATGTGTGCAACTCTGCTTCATTAAGATCAAACATTAGAACATACTCTTCGAAGCTGCGGCATGTCACCGCGACGCCCGCTTGCGGATACCCTTTGCTCTTGCTCATACTCATCTCTCCTCGTCTCTACTCGTCTCATCTCATCTCAATCTGCTTGCTCTCAACTATAGCTAAAGGCATTCCTGCAACAAACGCAGCTCGCGTTTGCCACATTCTACCATGATAACTATTTGATTTCTACCCCTTTTTATGGCTATGATTGGAGGATACAACATGTAATTTTTCGAAGGGATGGTCCTGATGTTTAAGAAGGTACAAATTTATAAAACAGACAAATACAATATGCTCTCCGTTGAGGTGCAAGGGAAGACTCTCGTCTTACGCGAAATTAATGATCAATGGGGCGAAGAATGCCATATCTTCGTTAGCCGTCCGGAGATGCTGCACTGGGCAGAGAACCGCTTCCGCGCGGCGGATTATGTTGGTCGCGAGGATGAACTTACAGAAATTATGGAGCGTTTCCGTTCCGTCTAGTCAGATCCTTATACCAGCAGGAGGAAAATTCATCCTGTATATCGAACATAACCATGTACCAAGCTGCATAGGTTATCGCAAAAGGGGAGTATCGAGCAAAAGTGGATACAACAGCCGCGATTATTTTCATTATTGCTGCTTTCTCGCTGGGACTCATCGTCATCATGCAGCGGAACAACATTCCTGCCAATTTGCGCAGAGGGCTTGCCATCACAACGATCGTGTTTGTTGCATTTGCCTTTTTCTTAATCGTGTACAGTTTGACAACAATGGGGTCATAACAAGGCGCACTGCGGGCTAAACTACTGTCACAACCTGTCTTAGGAGCGTGACTGCTAGTGAAGTGGCTGCCGATTGCACTATCGTTCTCACTGCTTGCGGGCAGCAATGTCAGCTTGCAAGGCGAGAATCAACCCCATTCTGCTTTACCGACTAACTATCAGGCGAGGAGGGTTCCTATGAACCAATTACCGAAACGTTCCGAGACTGCCCCTGAGCACCGCTGGAAGCTCGAGGACATATTCGCGGATCAAGCCGCGTGGGACAAGGAATACGCGCAGGCGAAAGAGCAGATGAAGAAAGTCGAAGCATTCCAAGGCAAGCTTGCGGATGCGCAGCAGCTGAAAGCCTGCTTCGAGCTTGAGGACGAGCTTTCGCTCAAAATCGAGCGACTCTATGTTTATGCGAATATGAAACATCACGAAGATACAGCAGAGCCGACATTCCAAGCGCTCTCGGATAAATCCAAGAAGCTGAGTGTGGAAACGGGCGAAGCGCTATCCTTCATTACTCCTGAAGTGCTAAGCCTCTCCGATGAAGCGCTTGGCGCCATGATCGAGAATGCCGACCTGACCAAGTACCGCCAAACGTTGGAAGAGATGCAACGCCAGAAAGCGCATGTCCTCTCCAAGTCTGAAGAGGCGCTCCTAGCGCAAGTGGGCAATATCTCGCAAGCGCCTGGCACAATCTTCAGCATGCTGAACAATGCCGATCTCAAATTCCCGAAAGTGAAGGATGAGAACGGCAATGAGGTTGAGTTGACGCAAGGCCGCTACATACAGTTTCTTGAGAGTAAGGATCGCGAAGTTCGCGAAGGTGCTTTTAAGGCGATGTACGATACGTACGGCAAGCTGAAGAATACGATCGCATCGACGCTCGCCGCCAATGTGACGAAGAATATTTTCTACTCCCGTGCGCGCAAGTACCCGTCGACGCTGGAGATGTCGCTCTATGGCGACAACATTCCGAAAGAGGTTTACACGAACCTCATCAGCACGATTCACAAGCATCTTCCGCTCATGCACCGTTATATGGAGCTGCGCAAGAAGCTGCTGAAGGTTGATGAGCTGCATATGTATGACCTGTTCGCTCCGCTCGTCGATGAGTTCAAGATGGACATCACCTACGAGGATGCGAAGAAGACGGTCAGCGAGAGCTTGAAGCCGCTCGGTCAAGATTACTTGACGGTGCTGCAGGAAGGCTTCGACAAGAGCTGGATCGACGTCTACGAGAATGAAGGCAAACGCAGCGGCGCATACAGCTGGGGCGCATACGGCACGCATCCATACGTGCTGCTGAACCATAAGGACAACCTGAACAGCATGTTCACGCTCACGCATGAGATGGGTCACGCTCTGCACTCCTACTACTCTGACAACACGCAAGAGTACCGCGACGCACAGTATACGATCTTCCTGGCTGAGGTTGCTTCGACTTTGAACGAGGCGCTGCTCATGGATTATATGCTGAAGAAGTCGACGGATCCGAAGGAGAAAATGTACCTGCTGACGTACTACGCCGACCAATTCCGGACGACTGTATTCCGTCAGACGATGTTCGCGGAGTTCGAGAAAATCATCCACGAGCGCGCAGAAGAAGGCGACTCCCTGACGCCGCAAGAGTTCAGCAAAATCTACTACGACCTCAATAAGCTGTACTACGGCGAAGGCATGGTCATCGATAAAGATATTGAAATGGAATGGGCGCGTATCCCGCATTTCTACACAAGCTTCTATGTGTACAAGTACGCGACAGGCTTCTCGGCAGCGACGAGCTTCTCGAAGCAAATTCTCGAAGAAGGCGCTCCGGCTGTGGAACGTTACCTCGGCTTCCTGAAGAGCGGAGGCAGCGACTACTCCATCAACATTCTTAAGAAGGCTGGCGTCGACATGTCTACGCCTGAGCCGATTGAGCAAGCGATGAGCGTGTTCGAGGAATTAATTGCGCAGATGGAACAGCTTACTTCTTAATTAAATTTCGCATTTAAAAGGGGCTATCCCGGTCATTGCCACATCATCTGGCAAAGTCCGTGAATAGCCCCTTTTCTCTTTTTATGAAGAGATGGATGTCTTACTGTTTCTGAACAACTCTGTCGCTTCAGCGAAGCCGAGAACAGCACGCTCCAGTCGTTTCGCAAGCTCCTCATCAAGCTCATAACCGCCTGCGTCTAGCTTCTTCACCTGCGAGTCAACCGCATATACGCCAGCTGTAACATGCTTCGAATAGAGGGCAGACAAGACCGGCTTCAGCGCATAGTCAATCGTCAGCAAATGTGCAATCGTTCCTCCGATGAAGAGCGGGAGAACGACTTTCCCTTCCAGCCCGTTCTGCGGCAGCAGATCGAGGTATGTCTTCAGTACACCAGTGAATGAAGCTTTATATACTGGGCTTGCGATTACAATTGCATCCGCTGCTTCGATGCGCTTATTCGCTTCAATGATCGCGGGGCTGTCCCAGCGAGCTAGAACGAGATCCTCCGCAGGCAGTGAGGCAACATGCAGGCTGCTTACTTCCCAGCCGAGCTGGCGCAGCTTCTCCTCCGCATAACCCGTCAAACCATTCAAACGCGATACTCCACTTGGACTTCCCGATACAATGACTACATTCGGCATGATTTCGGCCTCCTTACCATTCTGGAAACATTATACTACCATAATTCCGATAAGTAAACTATGAATAGTATAAAAATAACCCGGGAGTCGGCCGCTTATTATGCAGCACAGCTCCCGGTACTATTGTAACCTACTTCGCTTTCACTTCTTCCGGCGGATACAGAATGATTCGCCCGTCTTCCATCTCTACGCGCACCTTGTTCTTCTCTTTGAACTCTTCCGCCTGCAAGTAAGACGATGGAATTTGGAGCCGCCCCGCTTTGTCGATGACGGCATATTCCACATGGCTTTCTTCCGGAACGAAGCCGTTGCCGCCTTCTGCCATTGCCGCAAGCTCCTCCGCATAAGACTGCCTGCGAATAATCTCGGAGGATGTCTTGCCGTCACGGATTGCGACAACGCGGTCTACTTTCCTTGCGAGCAGCGGATCATGCGTTACGATAACGATCGTAATGCCGATGCTGCGATTCAGCTCACGGAACAGATCAAGAATTTGATTGGACATCTTCGTGTCGAGCGAGCCTGTCGGCTCATCCGCCAGCAGCAGCTTCGGCTCATTCGCCAGTGCAATGGCGATGGCGACACGCTGCTGCTCACCGCCTGAGAGCTCGCTTAGCCGGTTCTTCGTCCGGTGGCTAAGTCCAACCGCATCAAGCAGCTCCAGCGCCCGCAGACGCTTGCGAGCGCCTCTGAGCATGATTGGCAGCTCTACGTTCTCAAGCGCGGTCAAATACGGGATCAGGTTGCGCGCGTTGTTCTGCCAGACGAAGCCAACCGTCTCGCGCTTATACTTCACAAGATCGCGCTCCGTAAACTTGAGCAAGTCTTTATCGTCGACTAGCAGCTTGCCGGCGGAAGGGCGGTCGAGACCGCCCAGCATGTTCAGAAGCGTTGACTTGCCGCTGCCGCTGTTGCCGATAATCGCCATTAGCTCGCCGGCCTCTACATGGAGATCGAGACCTTGCAGAGCGACGACTTCAAGATCGTCGGTTTTATAAATCTTTACAAGCCCATCGCAATGAATCATCTGTTACTCCTCCCCAAGCTTCAGCGCCTGCGTAATCTTCATACGCGAAATCCGGATGCCGAGCACGAGCAGCCCGATCGCAATCATCGTGCCGACGACGCCGTACAGCTGGACGTAATCGCTAAGCTGACGAACGATCTCGAACGGCGGAACCTGATCCGAAGCGCTGAAGGACAGCTGGAATAGCGGCACGAACATGCTGCTGACCGAGTTCCCGATTAATACGCCGAACAATATCGCAGCTGCCGAGGTAAGCAGCTGCTCGCTTAGCAGCATGCCTATAATCTGCAAGAACGATATCCCCATCGCTCGCAAAATACCGAATTGCAGCGTACGTCCTGATAGAGTCAGTACCCAGAACAACAGGAACCCGAAGAAGCTGATCATCATGGAGATAACAAATCCGAGCGTCATAACTCCATTAATCGCAAGACGGAACGGATCGTTCTTGGAGCGGATGAGCAGCTGTCCAGCGTCGACCAGATTCTCAACCGGAATTTCTTTCTTAATCAGATCATTGTACAGAACAGCGCTTGTTGTATCCGACTTCAGCTTGATCCATACCTCGTAAGGTTCAAGCGCCAGATGGTTCTGAATGTACGAGAGATGGCCGACTACAAGGTTCGGCAGACGCACGTCCGGATTATCCTTGTCGCCTGCTTCCGGAAGCGGATTCCAACCCGGCCAGTAATCGATAATGCCATAGACGATGAAGTTGGCGCTATCGAGCCCAGCCCACTTGGCAGAGAGCGGGTCGCCAGGCTTCACCTTGAATTTGTCCGCTAGACTTCTAGAGATTAGCACGGCTTTCGGATTTGAAGCCAACAGGTTTAGATAGCTGTTGAGCGGATATTGCATCAAGCCTCCGCGCATCCATGCTACTTTACCGAAGTCATACGTATCAATGCCATACAGCGACGTGGCGCCATTCGCACCATTCACCGAGAAGCTGGCATCATCCTTGCGGAATACGCGCGCAGCGGTATCAACGCCTGCAAGCTGCTGCATGGTAATGAAGGACGGTTCTGTATACGTTACAACCTTTGGCGCAGCGGCATCATCAGCCGGTGCTGGAGCTCCAGGTCCCGCAGGTGCAGGCGGCGGCTTATCGTTATCCCAATGAACGGACAACTGAATATCCGATCCGGTCGTATACTGGATCTTGTCCTCCATATTGCCGTTAATCGTCCGTGCTGCATTCGCACTGAATAGGCCCATGGCAACCGTCATAATCAGGAATACCTTGATCGTCAAATACTGCGACGATGAGCGGCTGATCTGTAGCAGTGTCGAATATAGCGCAGGCGTCCACCATCTGCGGCCGATCCAGAATACAAGCTTGATCAGCCAAGGGTAGAGCCGCAGCACGAACAATCCGATGCCAAGCGAGAATATCGCAGGCATGAAGAACATAAGCGGATCGACTTGAATCGCAGTCGGATCTAGTGCAAGCGCCTTCAATCCTTCCATGCGTGTGTTGAAGTTATGCAGCATGTAGATGGCTACAGCGAGCAGAACAACATCTGCGCCGGTCTTATGCCAGAACGACATTTTGTTCGAACGGGCCATTTGCTGTTTGTGACCGACAATCGTCGTGCGGGTAGCTAGGAATGCTGGTACCAGGATAAGAATGATGGAACCGCATACGGCTGTTACCGCAATTTTGTAAGAGTCGCTGTTCAATACCACATCAAGCGAGGAGCGCTGCACAAATTCAAGGAAGCCGCTCGACGCACCGAGTATCTTCGTGAAGAACACCCCAATAAACGGACCTACCGCTAGCGCGAGCGCGCCGAGCAACAAGCTCTCTATGAGGAAGACGAGCATAATTTGCATTCTACTAGCCCCACGGCTGCGGAGAACAGAAATCTCCGTCTTCTGACGCTCAATAATGAGGTTAGCCGCCATGTAGAGGTAGAAGGCCAGCATCAGCATAACCGGCGAGTAGAGCGACCAGAGCATAACGTCGAGCTTCTCTTGCTTCTCGGTATACGTTGCAATCGAGTTCTTCGCAGGCATGTCGACAGCAGCAATGCCGAGTCGCATGTTGAAATAGTTGTTGATGCTTGCGAATTGGCCCAAATAATTGTCGATTCGATCAATATTCATCTGCTCATAATTGAAGGCATACTGCCAAGCAATAACCGAGAGCTTCAGCGGCCCTTGATTTTGAACAAAATCATGATCAAACTGCTTATACGGAATATAGAACGATGAATTGTACGATTCCACATTAAACTGATCGTATTTGTTATCGGACTTCGACTCTACGATACCGACTGGAATAAGGTGCAGTTCCTTGCCTGTGTCCTTATTCTTATAAACAAATTCATGGTTCAGGTCACGCTTCATATCAATAATAAACTTCTGGGTAACGAGCACCTCGTATACGCCGTCTTTGCGGTTCGGATCAGGCAAGCGGCCGTCAATCACATGCACGCGCTTCTCCAAATCGGTAACTGTGCGGAAGCTACCCGAAACATTAAGCTCCCTCTTCTCACGGTCAGACGCATCGACTGGCAGCACCCTGAATGACTGCGATCCACGCGAAATGACATATGACTGCGCGTCAAGCCCAAACCGGGCAGGTGCATTCTGCATATAACGGTCAGCTTTCGCTATAAGCGAGCGAGTCTCCTCGAAAGTACGCGTGCCTGAGATGGAAGTCGAGGCCCGGAGCGAACCCGGATATATCCCTTGATCCTTCTGAAGCTGCTGGAGCTGCTTAAATAACGTCCGCTGCAAAATAGCGTGAGAGTAAAGCGGCATGGAGCTGAATAACGCAACACAAATCGTAAGCCCGAACCAAAGATTAAGCTGTAGCCAGCGATTTTTCGCCATTTTCCGAAAAATCATCGTCCAAATCGCCATCGTTTCCTGTTCACCCTCTTCTAGAACGCATCGAAATTAGTTATTTAAGACAACTTTCATCCCGGGCTCAAGCCCTTTGACAATCTCGACATCGGTCGAAGTCGTGATGCCAGGCTGTACGTCAATTTCTTTGCGGCGGTCGCCGTCAACGACTTGCACGTAAGTACGGCCGAGATACGTACGGAGTCCGCTCTTCGGAATGACAATTACATTGTCGTGCTTCTCAAGACTAATCTTGATTTCAGCAGGCTTGCCAAGCTCGAGCTTCGCGCCTTTGGTAGTGAGCTCAATGTATAGAAGTCTCGTATTGCGCTCGTCGACATCTTTGTTGCCTGTTAGCGGAGCGTCTGATGGCGACTGAACCACTTTTCCTTTATATTCCTTTTTATCAATCGTCACGGATACGATCATGTCGCGCTGAATGGCAGATAGTGTCTTCCCATCATCAGCAGTATGAACGAGCCATACTTTACTCGGGTCGGCTATCGTTACAAGCGGTGTATAGCCGTTCAAGCCGTCACCCGGTGACTTCGCATCAGCATAGGAGATTACACCGTTAATTGGAGCAATCAGCTTCGCGGATTCATACTGGTGTTTCAGGTCGTCCATCAGCAGCTGTTCGCGTTCCAGATCGATTTCCTTCATGCGCAAGCCCGTCCCGGATTCGCCGTTCACCTTGGCGCTGTGCAGCGAGATCTGAGCACGCTCCAAATTCAGCTGCTCGAGATTCATACGCAAGTCGAAATCTCCCATGTCCAGCTCTGCGATCAAGTCGCCTGCCTTCACTTCATCTCCTTGCTTGACGTAGAGCTGCTTCAATCTGCCGCTTTCTTTATAGAATAAAGGGACATTATTGCTGGATGCGACGGTAGCGACACCTGTAAATTTCGATTCAATCATTGCTTTCTTCACTTCGATCGCATCGATCTTCTCAGCAGCCGGCTTCACAAGCGGAGGCTGAATGTTCAGCTCTTTCTGCGGCAGCAATGAGCAACCGGATAAGAGTGTTGCGCACGCGAGCAAGGCAGCGGTTTGCTTCAGTATGGTGCGACGACGATTACGAGTTAGACTGGTTCGACTCTGTGACAAGCTCTCCATCCTCCAATGCTATAACATGATCAACGATTTCCATGATGCCTGGGTCGTGAGTCGTCATTACGACGGTCATGCCATGATTCTCTACGAGGTCGCGGAACACTTTAATGACTTGCAATCCCATACGGCTATCCAGCTCGGCCGTCGGCTCATCCGCGAGCAGAAGGATTGGCTGATGAGCTATCGCTCTTGCAATCGCAACACGCTGCTGCTCACCACCGGATAACTCAGGCGGGCGATGCTTCATCCTCGCCTTCATCCCGACCCATTCGAGCGCGCGTTCCGCTTGCATTCTATTCTGCTTGCTGTCATTGCCAGCGATGCGCAGGCCGAACTCGACATTCTCATACGCGGACATAAGCGGGATGAGACCAAATGCTTGGAAAACAAGGCCAAGATGGGTGCGGCGCCAGTTGCTGCGCTGCTTCTCCGGCAGCTTCGAGATGACTTGCCCGTTAAAGAACACTTCGCCTTCCGTCGGCTGATCGAGCGCGGCGAGCAAGTTGAGAAGTGTAGTCTTCCCAGACCCTGAACGACCTTTGAGCGCGATCATCGAACCCTTGTTAATGGTCAAATTAATATTTTTGACAGCGGTTACAGAATTGTCGCCGCGTCCAAACACCTTCTTTACATTAACAGCTTTCAGCAGTGGCTGATTCAAAGGTGTTGACGATTCCGCCGTAGTGATTATCACAGGCAGCCATTCTCCTTCCTATTCCCTTTGCTTCTCATAATCTGTAAATATTTACTATAAGAGTTAGGATACTAGGGCAGCTATATGCTGTCAACCTTTCAAATTGTCAGCAACCGCGAGCAAGACACCTAATATGCAGTTGATTATAACCGTTTTCAAAGCAAAATGGGTGAATATTGCGAAAATAATACAAAAATTGATAGCGAAGCTTGTAGATTCGGGGGCTTTGTGGAGGGGCGAAGTTGGAGGGTGATGGGAGCCAATAGGTACGGCGGAAACCGAGAGGCGGCGGGCGCCGATAGGTATGGCAGAAACCGAGGGGCGGCGGGCGCCGATAGGTATGTCAGAAACCGAGGGGCGGCGGAGCCGAGTGTGATGGCAGCCTGCTGAGTTTAGCTCAGCAAGCTGCCGATCAACCAGGCGAGCAAGCCTGCGAACGCGGACGATGCGAGGTTCACCGCATCGTTGGTCATCACGGCGAAGCCGCGCACCCGCTCGGCAGCGACGCCGCAGTGCTCGGCGCGCTCCGTCTCGCCGCCGCACGCACGGCAGCGGTACATCGCTTGCACGGTGGCGCCGAGCAGCGAATCGGCGAAGGCGCCGGCCGTGCCGGCTACCGCCGCGGCGGCGAGCAGCGCCCCGCCCGGCAAGGCGCCCTCAGGCGCTGGCGGCGCGGCAGCCAGCAGCGCCGCGACCAAGCCAATGAAGGCGGCGCCAGCCAGCGCGGCGCCGCTACCGAGCGGCGTAACGCCGCCGCTGGTGCCGGCCGAGACGCGCCGGCCGGTCAAGATCGAACGCGGAGCAGCCGCGCTTAGGGCGCCGATCTCCGTCGCCCACGTGTCCGCGTTCACGGCAGCCATGACGCCGACGAAAGCGAAGGCCCAGCCGCCATGCGGCCAGAGCGCATGCCCGGCGCACAGCGCCAAGCCCAGCCCGCCGTTGGCCCACACTTGCAGCCAATCCCGGCGGCCGCTCTTGGCATAGTTCGCTTCCGCTTGCTCCTTCTTCCGATGCCGCTTCTTCCACTTCGAGAGCAAGGAAGAAGAGATAAAGAAAGCAAGCAGCGAGCCGAACCAGAACGGTCCGCCAAGCGCCACATAGCACGTCCCCATCACAATGGCTGAAAACATGCCGGAACCTGACAAGGAACGCAGCCGATACGCGCCTCCCGCTAGAATCAAACTGCCGATAAGACCGACAAGCACACGGCCTGCTAGAGAAGAATATAAATCCGTCATAACCGCTCATTTCCTTTCTAATGCCAAAAGAAGGATTTTTCAATTTTACGTTGAAGTGATATGTCGAACTACTTCACATTTTGTCATAATTTTGTAGTATACCTCAACCAGTCTCGCACACAAGGAGAACTCAACCCTAATGAACCCTGTAACTGATTCAAAGCCAGCGGCAAACGAGAGAACACCGGAAGAACTTCTTCGCATTATCTTTGATTATACCGCTAGAATTGGAAGCCAGCGAAGCCTGAAGAGCGTTCTTCTTCTGATGGCCGATATGGGCCGCGAAATGATATTGGCCGACAGGTGCACCGTGTGGCTCATTGACCGCAACCGAGGAGAGCTGTTTACGACCATTGCGCATGGAGTCAGCGAAATCCGGCAACCGCTCGGATCAGGCTTCGTCGGACATTCCGTCATGACGGGCGAGAATTTACTGATTGAGGACGCATACCAAGACCCGCGTTTCAACGATACGAATGACATAAGAACCGGCTACCGGACCAAGTCAATCATCACCGTTCCGTTCGTGGGCAATGATGGCAGTATTATTGGCGCCTACCAGGCGATTAATAAATTAACGCCGCAAGCGGTATTCACGCAGCGCGATCTGGATCAGCTGAAGCTGGCCGCTTCCTATGCAGGCAAATCGCTCGAATCCGTTATGCTGCACGAAGAGATCGTCGCAACCCAGCGCGAAATTATTTCCGCTATGGGCGAAATCGGCGAGAGCCGCTCCAAAGAAACCGGCAACCATGTCAAACGCGTTGCGGAATACTCCTATATTCTCGCACTCGGATTCGGCCTTTCGCATGAAGAAGCCGAGCTGCTCAAGCTCGTCTCACCTATGCATGATATCGGCAAGGTTGCCATTCCCGATGCTGTGCTGAACAAGCCAGGCAAGCTGACTGAGGAAGAATTCGAGCTGATGAAGAACCATACGGCGATCGGTTACAACTTGCTCAAGTCTTCCGGTCGCGAGCTGCTCAAGACTGCTGCAATTGTCGCTCACCAGCATCATGAGAAATGGAACGGAGCCGGCTATCCGCAAGGGCTGAAGGGCGAGGAGATTCATCTATACGGACGCATCACGGCGATTGCAGACGTATTCGATGCGCTTGGCAGTGAACGGGTCTACAAGAAAGCCTGGGAGCTCGATCGCATTCTCTCCATGTTCAATGAGGAGCGCGATCGGCATTTCGATTCTCGCCTTGTCGATGTGCTGAACGACCAGCTGCCCGCCATTCTGGAAATCCGCGACCGATATAGCGATCTATAACCATAAGAGACCGGCTGTCACTAATGTGATAGCCGGTCTCTCTTTGCTTCTATAACCCCTCGCCTCATGACGACGCTTGCTGGAAGCGATCCGGATAATTCGTACAGATCATTAAGTTCGGATCCATGCTGCCAAGCCGCTTCATCATTGGCGCATCATTGACGGTCCACGCCATAACTCCGACTCCTGCTCCTCGCATCTGTGACAGCATCTGATTCGAAACATGCGTATAGCCGACGGACAAGAATGTCGAACCAAGCTGCTTCAAGTCCTGCAAGAGCGTCCAAGGCGATGCATCCAGGATCAGTCCTGTGCGCACATCTGCCGTTAACGAGCGAACGATTCGCAGCGACTCACGGTCGAAGGAAGTAATAACCGAGTCATGCTGGAGGCTATGCTTGTTCAGCAGATCGACGACCTTCTTCTCGATGCCGGGATAGCGTCCTCCGTATGTCTTCAGCTCAATATTAAGTCGGCAGCGGCCAACGGTCTCCAGCATGACTTGCTCCAGTGTCGGAATGCCCTCACCGGCAAAAGCTTTATCAAACCAGCTGCCGGCATCCATCTTCCCTAACTGCTCCGCTGTGTAATCGTTCACTCTGCCAGATGTTCTTGCCGTCCTCCGAAGCGTATCGTCATGAATGACGACGGGGATACCGTCTTTGGACAGCTGAACATCAAGTTCAATCCATTGCACGAAAGGAAAGCGCATCGCCTCCCGAAAAGCAGCCATCGTATTCTCCGGCGCAAGTCCGGACGCGCCGCGATGAGCAACACAAGGATTGAGCATTCGAGCATTCACTCCTTCGGCTTCACGTTTCCTGCAGCGTCAATCGACGCATGAATCGAAATCGATGAAATGCGTTTGAGCAGCGCAGCCGCCTCTTCGCCTTCAAGCGGCGCCGGCTGGGACTGATTCGCGCGCATCGGATGCATGAGTAGCGAGCACTTGCCATCTACGCTGCACCGTGCATCTACAACACCGGTGTCTTTCGTCTTATCCGGCGTCATGCCTGGGAATATAAAATTGCCTAAGCTGTATGCGATCCACTTGCCTTTATAGGATTCGAAGCCTTGTAAGGTATGAGGATGACTGCCAATGACCAAATCGGCTCCTGCATCAATATATTCATGCGCCAGGCGTTTCTGATCGTCATTCGGGTTATCTTCACGTTCGATGCCCCAATGCACCATGACGACAACAAGATCCGCTTGCTTCTTCGCATCCTGGATCGCTTTCACAGCTCGCGTGGAATCATAGGTCTCGGCTAGACCCGGATGATTCTTGGCCGCTTTCCACGAGCCTTCCGGAATCACCCGCGAGAGGCCGATATACGCGACGCTGATGCCTTTGGCTTCAAGCAGCACCGGCTTGAACGCCTCTGCATCGTCACGGCCCGCTCCCATATTCGGAATGTCTGCAGAGTCGAGGTGACTGATCGTATCGAGCAGCCCCTCTTCGCCTTGATCCATCGTATGGTTATTCGCCAGATTAACGACGTCGATGCCCGAAGCCTTCAAGGCAGGCAGCGCAGCTGGCGATGATTTATACACATACTGCTTCTTTAGAGCTGGCGTCCCTCGTTCCGTTACCGGTGTCTCCAGGTTCGCGGCCATTAAGTCCGGCTTCTGCAGAAACGGCTTCACATATGTATATGGATAATCGTATCCGTTCTTCAGCATTAAATTCTCGACGGCAGCTGCGAGCAGTACATCCCCGGCAAAAGAAAGCGTGATGGTATTGGCATCTCCAGTCGCCGATCCCTTGTCAATAACAGCTGTACTTGATCCTGAACCGGAGTTCGAGCCATCCGCATCGTCAGGTTGCTCTTGATTCGCTGCAGGCTGCTGATCGCCTTGATTGGCATCCGATGAGCCGGGATTTGAGCCAGTCCCCGAATCATTCGAATTCGCTCCATCGTCTGCGGAAGCATTCGAAGGATCACTATCATCTGTGGCTGCGGCATTATTGCCCTCGCCTGAGTTGCTCTTGTTAGCTCCACTTGCCGGATCCGAAGCGATGTCCAGCTTCTCTGCCTCGTCCTGTCGCTGCACGAAATAGACGACAGCAAGCACGCCTATGAGGAACAGCATAACGATATTGATTGCGAGCAGCCTTTTCAACCGCCTTGAGCGCTGCTTCTTCTGGTGCTGATGTGTTTCAGACCTTGATGCGTGCATAGTCGGCTAAGCTCCTTTTCTCTTGAACATGGACGCATTCATTATACCGCATTTGCGAGCGAGTAAAGGAAACTTTTTACGGCTAAAGTGCCTCTTTGATTGAAAAATAGATCTTGGCTCCTTGCATGCCTCGTTCGACGCGCCCGCTCTTCTCCAGATGGAACAAATGGGCAAGCGTCTCTGACATGGCGAACCTCAAATTATGCGTATTGCCGGCAATTCGTTCGCCGAACAGCTGCATACATAACGTATAACCCGTATCTGCGCCCGCTTGAATCAAACTATACATTTGCGTCAGCCTGCGTTCATGATGCCCGATGAGCTGATCGATCCGCTCCTTATAGTTATCGAACGGGTCCCGATGGCCGGGAAAAGCAAGCTCCACCTCAAGCTTGCGAATATGCTCCAGACTGTACAGAAACTGCTGCAGCTGATCTTCGCCGTCGCCTGGGACAACGCTAATATTAGGCGTAATATCCGGCAGCACCTGATCGCCACATAGCATCAGCTTCGCATCGGCAGCGTAGAAGCAGAGCTGCCCCTTCGCATGACCTGGCGTGTCGATGGTCTGCCAGGAGAGACCGCCCATCTGTATCGTTTGCCCCGCTTCGAGGAAGGTCACCTTCGGCTGCGGTGACACCTTCGCGATGAAGCTGTCCAGATGCGGCTTAATCTCATCCAACACCTGCTGCGGCATGCCGTGCTCTTCGTACAGTTGCGTCAGATCCGCTGCAAAAGCGGCTCCTGCATCGCTTCCCCATAGCCGCTGCGTATACGCGTACGAGTCTTCGGAGATATAGACCGGCGCTCCGCCCGTCTGCTCTTGAAACCAACCAGCAAGCCCGTAATGATCGGGATGCTGATGCGTCAACACAATCGTATGGATTGAGCGGATGGCGATTCCGTGAGTGTCCAGCGCCTGCTCCCATGCTTGTACCGCTTCAAGTGTATGCAAGCCAGGATCCACAATCGTATAACCCCGTTCATCTTGCAGTAGATAGCTGTTGACGAATTTCAAGGAGAAGGGCAACGGTACCTTCACTTGAATAATGCCGCTTGGCCATATTCTCGTAGCTATCGGTTTGCTCGTTTCACTCAATGGCTTGCCCTCCCTCTCAAGATCAGCCGGGGCGATCGCTGTTCATCATAGGCGAGTGCCTCATAATCGCCATATACATGCGTCAGTTCAAGACCCGCCTCGGACAAGGCTTGTTCAAACCAAGCCAGCGGAAACAAACGGACACGCTCTTCGTAACGCCGGACAGTCGCTTCATCGCCTTCTGTACCAATTGCGATTCGTTTAACGACCCAGCCGTCTTCCGTAATGGATCGTACTTCTTCAATATGTAAGCCGGATTCCGCGTCCAATCGTTCCGAACACGGAACAAGATTAGCAGCCACATACGCTGCATTCATAAAATCAATCAAGAACTTCCCGTCAGGCTTCAGCACGCGGCGAATTTCAGCCAGCACGCGCTTGTTATCGTCCTCCGCCTCGAAATAGCCGAAGGACGTGAACAAATTGACCGTCGCATCGAATGAATCGTCTGCGAACGGCAGCTCTCGCATATCCCCTTGGATGAGCTCTTTGATCAGGCCCTCTTTATTGTGCTCGCGTGCCTTCTGAAGCAGCGCCTGCGAAAGGTCCATGCCGGTCACTTCGTAGCCGAGCTGTGCCAGCGCGAGCGCATGCCTGCCCATGCCGCAGCCAACATCGAGAACAGCCGCGCCCGGCTCAAGCTCTAGCCAGCCTGCCATCCGCTGCACCTCACGCTTGGCATGCTCCCAATTCCGGTGTCTGTACACAATCATATAATCGGAGCCAAAACTCCGCTCAAACCATGCCGACATACGCGATTCCCCTCCTTCATTTCACTGCCTCCTATTGTACTTCACGGTCCGCTATTCTGGCAAAAGACGTCTGCAGCGGCATAATTATCATCCTTACTATCCATACTATTCCAAGATAAGGAAAGGCGGTCGAAGCAACGTGCTGAAGCGGATCGAGACACTGTTTGCCGAGTCAAGAGATTTAACGATGCATCAGCTGCAAAATAATCACATGTCTATCGAGATCGCCTATATCGAGACGCTTTGCGACGGAAGTAAAGTGAGCGACTTTATCCTCGTCCCCTTCACGAAGCAGCTGCAGCCTTTTGATGAAATTGTAGAGATCAATTCGGTCTATGAACCGCTTGATGACCCGGCCAAATGGACAGACACGCTGCTGCTCGGCTTCGTCCTCATTCAAGTCAAAGGCAGAATCTATAAGCTGGACGCCGCGCGTATCATCCGGAACGAGAATCCGCAAACGATGGTCGAAACCGTCATTAACGGTCCGCAGATTGCTCTTAGCGAGGATGTCATTGATTCAATCAATATTATCCGCAGCCGCTACCCAAGCCCTGAGCTTGCGACCGAAGAGCGGACTGTCGGCACCATCTCGCGGACTCGCGTGCTGCTGCTGTACGACAAACGAAGTGTCGATTCCAATGTGCTGAATATGGTCAGGCAAAAGCTCGAGCGCGTCAACGTACCCATGATTTCCGCTTCCGGCCAACTGACCCGTGCGCTAGGCGATCGGTATAAGCTGTTTCCGACCATGATCATTACGGAGCGACCTGATCGTGTCTGCAACGGCATACAGGATGGGAAAGTCGTGTTGCTCCTACAAGGCTCCATGTTCGCTATTGTGCTGCCTGTTACGTTCTATGATTTTTTAAGCGCGGTTGACGATCAGTATGATTCGTTCTGGATGACGCGCACGCTGCTCGTCCTTCGCTATGTCGCAGTCTTGCTGACGATCTCACTGCCAGCTTTGTACGTTGCCATCGTTTCCTTTAATCCGGAGCTGTTTCGCGTTCAATTGACCTTCTCCATCGCTGGAAGCCGCGCAGCTGTGCCGTACCCGTCCTTTATTGAAGTTATCATCATGCTGCTCATGATTGAAGCGCTCGTCGAGGCCAGCGTACGCCTCCCCAAGTTTATTGGCTCTACGGCCACGACCGTTGGCGGCCTCATTCTCGGACAAGCTGCGCAACAAGCGGGGCTCGTCAGCAGCATTATGATTATTGTTACTTCTGTTGTCGCAATCTCTAACTTCGTCATACCGGTCAACAATATGTCCATAGCCATCCGGTTCATGAAATATCCGCTCATCATTATGGCGATCTTCTTCGGCATATCCGGCGTGACGATTGGCCTGTTTATGTATTTTGTTTATTTGGCCGACTTGCGCAGCTTTGGCAAGCCGTATTTTCGCATATTCAGCAAAACGCCTTCGCAATCAGGTGATATCGGGCAGGTGGATCAAGGATGAACCGTTATTTTTACTATTGCGTGACGATCGTAAGCATGCTCAATTTAATGCTGTTTGTTCCTTATTTACTGATTCAGGACCGCTATGTGGGGGCTGTATCGTCCATGATTATCGCAACTGTCGCCGGCTCCACGCTCGCGATCCTGTTTACTCATGTAATGAAAGTGTTCCCTGGCAAAGGACTGCCGGAGATATTGGGCCTGTTCTTCCCGAAATGGGTGTCGGCACCAATTCTGTTTGTGATCGGCTGCATGTATTTCATGTCCGCTTCCATCGTATTGACGGGGTTCTCCGTGCTCATAAACCGCTTTCTGAATCCAGATACAAGCTCATTCATTGTTCTAAGCTTGCTGTCGATTGCTTGCATCTATGGGGCAACCCGCTCCACGCTGTCCAACATCTTCATCGTTGAGATGGGCTTAGTTATTAGCGTTCCGCTCATCATTCTGATTCTGTTCAAATCTTACCGGAGTCCAGCACTCGATTGGGATGCCATACGTACTGTCGCGCAATATTGGCGCCAGCCGCCTAAGCTGACTTCTTATGCAGCGGCAGTCTTTTTGTTTACTGGCTATACCGGCTATGCCATCTTCAATCGGTTAAACCCTCCGAACTTTCGGCTGAGGTACCGCTGGCTCATTCCGCTCATCGGCTCTGTCATTCTGATAAGCTCCTTCTTCGTGCCGATTGGCTTTCACGGTACCGAAACCGCAGCCTCCTACCTGTATGTGTGGAGCGTTACGGCAGATTCGATGACGATGGAGTACGGGTTTCTCGAACGGGTCGTGTTTATTTTTCTGCTGCTATATCTGAACTTGACCCTCGTGTATACGACGAACACTTGGCATATCGCGATGGAGCTGTTCAAGAGCTGCCTGCCAGGTTCCAAACCGCAGATCGATCCTGAGCGAACACCGCTGCTCAACTGGATTATTGCTGGCAGTCTGGGATTGATCACAGTCCTTACTTCTTATTTCTTCGATGAGAAGCAGAACTTGTCGCTTGCTACGAATTGGCTCATCCTGCGCGTCTTTGTGGAAGTCATCTCGGTACTCTTCCTCTTCGTGCTTAGCATTGGAATGGGCGGAAGGAAGCAATCGGCATGAAGTATAGACGGTTGTTGGCACTAGCTGCCTTGCTGCTGCTAATCGGGCTGACTGGTGGATGCGGCTTCAAGGACATCGACAAACGGTTTTTCGTTGTTGCCATCGGCATTGACCCCGCTCCGGAAGGCGCCAAGGGCTATAAGATCTCACTGCGCTTAGCCGTTCCTTCGCCAAAGGTGGAGCCAGGTGCTGCGAAATCACAGGTGGAAACGATTCAAGCCACAAGCATTGCGGAAGCGGTTCGACTATTGAAATCACATGTTGATAAAGAGCTTGATTTCGGACATTGCAAGCTGCTGCTGCTTGGCGAAGAGCTGGCGAAGAAGGATTTTCGCGGACCGCTGAATTGGCTGTCGCGCAGACGCGACATTCAGAACGTTGCGTATGTGGCAATTGGCAAACCGGATGCCAAGACGATTATTGAGATCGAACCAACCAATGAGCGTATGCCTGGGAACGCGATCTTCCTGCTGTTCGGCAATGACGGTTCAGAGTCGTCGTATACGATTTACGAATATTTATTCGACTTTGTGCGGCGCACCGGAGAACGCGGGATGGACCCGATTCTGCCGATCATGCGCAAGGAGAAGAACGGCTACGTCGTCACCCGACTTGGGCTGCTGAATAAAACCAGGCTCGTTGCCGTGCTGAATCCGCAAGAAACCGAGACGTACAATCAAATTCGCAATGAATATAGGAAATCGACGATTGCCGCCACTATCGATGGGCAGAATATGGTCATGTCCGTTGATAGCATTTCGTCACGGACCAAAATCGTCAAAACGAGTGAAGGTTGGGTACTGAGACTGAAGTTAAATATCCGGGGAATCTTCGAGGAAGCACCTGTCGGCGTCTATGATCAAAGCTGGAAGAAGCTAGAGCAGACGTTCAATGCGCAGGTAGAACAAGAAGCGGAGCGCCTGCTTGAGAAGGCACGGCAAGCAGGCGTTGATCCATTTGGCTTCGGGCTTAGATTTCGCGCGACTCATGCCGGCAGCGAGAAGACTTGGAAAGACTGGCAGTCCATATATCCAAGATTGAAGTTTGACGTACAGGCGACTGTCACTATTGAAGGCTCCGGCATTGTGCGTTAAACAACTTAGTTAGCTAATTAGAGACTAGATTCGGACAAGCCTGTCCGTGCTTCGCAGCTCCTTCAGCGAGCCTGCACCAATGCCGAACATGGCGGTGCGCAGCTCGAACTCCGTCCGCTCCATCTGGCGGTGCAGCTCCCGCTCGCTACCGCCTGCTGCCGCTTCGGCTGCCCCGGCAAGGAGCGAACGGCCGAAGCCGGCCAAGTCCGCGCCAAGCGCGATGGCTTTGGCCGCATCGACGCCACTTCGCAGCCCGCCGCTCGCAATGATTGTTGCTTGCGGCAGCGCAGCTCTGACCTCGCGGACTGACGCCGCAGTCGGAATGCCCCAGCCGGCGAATGCTTCGGCTGCTTCGGCGCGCAGCGGGTCGCTGCTGCGGTACTTCTCTACCTGGCTCCACGAGGTGCCGCCTGCTCCGGCAACGTCAATGAAAGATACGCCTGCTTGTACGAGGCGTTCCGCTGTCTCTGCGTCGATGCCCCAGCCGACCTCCTTCACGCCAACGGGGACGCCAATGCTGCGGCACACATCGCCAATGCGGTTCAGCAGGCCGCGGAAATTCGTATCGCCTTCCGGCTGGAACACTTCCTGCAGGCTGTTTAAGTGCAGCACAAGCGCATCTGCCTCAGCTAGTTCTACCGCCCTGAGGCATTCGGCGACACCATAGCCATAATTGAGCTGAACAGCGCCAAGGTTCGCGATAATAGGAATCGTCGGAGCATATTGCCGCACCTGAAACGTATCCGACAGCGATTCATTCTCGATTGCTGCCCGCATGGAGCCAAGCCCCATCGCCCAGCCGCGCACTTCGGCCGCTTCGGCTAGCCTGACATTAATAGCGGCAGCCTCATACGTGCCTCCGGTCATGGAGCTGATCAATAGCGGTGCTTCCATCGCCCGATTAAGAAATGTAGTGGAAAGATCAATATGATTAAATGCCAGGTCCGGGAGCGCATTATGGCGGAATCGATAGCTCGCGAAGCCCGGCTCCGTACCGACACTTTGCACATCCTCCGTAAGGCAAATGCGGATATGCTCGCCTTTTCGTCTGGCAGTCTCTTGATATTCTTCATTCAATCTGTCTGTCATCCTAGTCGTCGTTCTCCTTTTTTAGCAAAAAAGCTTCCGTTTTCATTAAAGCTATCATGGCACATTGAGCAGAGCTAGGCAAATCCGGTAGACACTTGCGTAATTTTGATTATTTTGATCTTATTTTTGACTATAACAATCATTTTCGTTGTTGTTTACTACATAAGATCGTATAATAAAAGCAGAAGATCATTAAACAGGAGGCGCTTAAAAATGCAAGTAAAAACATTTGACAATACGACTGAACTCGATTTGTTCGCTGCCCAGCTGTTTGCGGAGAAGCTTAAAAATAAACCGAATGCGACTCTAGGCCTTGCTACAGGCTCGACACCCGTCGGCATTTATGGAAAAATAATAGAGATGTACCAGAACGGCAGCATTTCCTTCAAGGACGCTACCACATTTAACCTGGATGAATATGTCGGCTTGGAGCCGGAGCATGAGCAGAGCTATGCGCACTTCATGAAAGAGCAGCTGTTCAATCATATCGATCTGCCACAGCATAATGCGCACTTGCCGAAAGGCACGGGATTGGACTTGAAATCGGAATGCCAAGAGTACGATCGGATGCTTGCTGAGCAGCCAATCGACATTCAATTGCTCGGCCTTGGCCTGAACGGCCATATCGGTTTCAATGAGCCCGATCAAGAGCTGCAAGGCGGTACGCATGTAGTCGAGCTGGAGGAATCGACGCGTGAAGCGAACGCGAGATTCTTCGACAAGCTGGAGGAAGTGCCTACGCAGGCGATAACGATGGGTGTGGGCTCGATACTGAAAGCTGATTCCATTCTGCTCGTCGTGAAAGGCGCTGACAAAGCAGGCATCGTGAAACAAGCGCTGCAAGGACCGATTACGACTGAAGTGCCGGCATCGCTCTTGCAAACGCACAAAAATGTACTTGTACTCGTCGATCGTGAGGCAGGGAGGCTGTTATAATTGATGCGAACTACAGGTGACTCATGGCTCGTTAAGCATGTTCAGTCCATCGTATCGGATACGGTGATTGAAGGCAGCGTAGTTGTAGTAAACGGTAAAATAGCAAAAATCATTGAGGGCGACGCCATTCCAGCGGAATACGAGCAGCTTGAGACGGTAGATGGGCATGGCGGCTGGCTGCTGCCAGGCTTTATCGACATGCATGTTCATGGCGGCGGCGGCGCTGACTTCATGGATGCGAATCGCGAAGCGTATGACACCATTACCCGCTTCCATGCCTCCAAAGGAACGACTAGAATGCTGGCAACGACGGTTACCGCTTCACCAGAAGCAATTGCAGCCGTACTCGAAGCGTCAGATGCTTACCGCGGCGGCGACATGCCGAATACGGTGCTGGCAGGCGTTCATTTGGAAGGTCCTTTCATTAGTGAAAAATGGCCTGGCGCACAGAACCCGGCTTTCATCATCCCGCCCCGTGTTGATCTTATTCAAGCTTGGAACGAGCAGTACCCTGGACTTATGAAACAAGTTACTTTCGCTCCCGAGAAAGAAAATGCGCTCGCATTGACGGAATACCTCGCTGCCAGCGGAATCGTCGCCGCTGCCGGCCATACGGATGCGCTCTATGCACAGGTAGTCGATGCTGCGGAAGCTGGAATGACACAAGCCGTGCATACGTATAATGCCATGCGAGGCTTGCATCACCGTGAACCGGGAACTGTCGGCGCGGTACTGACCGACCACCGGATCCATGCCGAGCTGATCGCGGACGGACATCACGTCCATCCGGCAGCGATTCGCCTGCTCGTCGCAGCAAAGCCGACGGATCGGGTAATTCTGATCACGGACGCAATGGCAGCAGCTGGACTTGGCGATGGCCAATACGACCTCGGCGGATTAGCGGTCGATGTTAATGACGGCGTTGCACGCCTTCATGAGGGCGGAGCTCTTGCGGGAAGTACGCTGACGATGATCGACGCCGTCCGTTATATGCTCGCGCATACAGGCCTCAGCGTTGCTGAAGTCAGCCAGATGGCGAGCGGCAACCCGGCGAGACAGCTCGGCATTGACGAGGTTACAGGCAGCATTGCCGAAGGCAAGCTCGCTGACCTCGTGCTGACGGACACATCGTTCACGAGCGCGCTTCGCACTTGGGTGAACGGACGTCAAATATACGGATAAGTGAATAATGAAGAGCAGGTCCTAGCGGGGCTGCTGCAGAGTGCCGAGAACGTCCTTTGGACGTTCTCGGCACTTTTATTTATATCTTGTTTGATAATTTCCCTCACAATCAACACACATTAGAAACGTGTACATAGAAATGTTTCTTTTTTATTATACAGTAGCTACATGACGGTTAGATGTTGAATATGAAACGAGCTTAGCAACAAGGAGGTACTTCCATGGGACGATTCCTAGACAATTTAATCCCCCTTCGCAAACGAATTAATCCTATGCAATTGGCTGGGTGGCAGCCCAAGCGATACGCTCATGAGAATCTCGGCTGCGTGCTGCTGGCTGACCAGAAGATCCCGGTTTCCGGAGGCGACACCCTCTCCGCAGACGTATACTTGCCGCGCAGAGAAGGTCGATATCCCGCTGTTGTTATGATCGGCGCTTATAATAAAGACCTGCATTCCGCCGGTGCACCGACAGGGAACAATGAAATTGGCGCTCCTGCCGTATTCGCCAATCACGGCTATGCGCATGTTGTGTCCAGCAGGCGCGGCGTCGGTCGGTCGACGGGGACCAGCGGGCTATATTTTGACAAGCAGGAAGTTGATGATTTTGTACGCGCAATCGAATGGGCCGCTTCTCAGCCGTGGTGCAGCGGCGAAATCGTGATGTTCGGAACTTCGTATTACGGAATGATTCAACCCTTGGTTGCCGCACGCAAGCCTCCGGCGCTCAAAGCGTTCTTCGCGCATGAGTTTTGCACGGATTTCTTCCGGCATACGACGAACTACGCAGGAACGAATAATGTCGGCTTCTTCAACGTATGGATGGGAGCCAATTTCAAGGACTCCGATCATCGACGCCAAATTGCCCCTTGGAAACGAGCCCTGCTCGGACAGATTATCAATCGGGATTATATGTGGAAAAGAATCGTTCATCCGAACATTGATAAAATATTCCGGAGTTTCGTCAATAAGGAGCCCTCTCTGCAAACGTTGAAGCATTACCGTGATATCGGTCTTCATCGCAAACGCCGGGAAGATTCGGAATTCGATCCCGGCCCTTACCTTGGCTTAGATCAGATCACGATTCCTTTTGTCGCGGTTCAAAATCCAGCGATGTGGAATATTCATCAATTCGGCGCGAATGATTTGTTCGAACATGCCGGTACGCCGAAGCATCTACGCTGGCTTATTCAGAGCGAGCACGAATACGAGCTTCCAACCACCTCCTGGCAACTTGAGGCCATAGCCTTCTTCGACGCCATCGTCAAAGGAACCGATAACGGCTATCACGAGCAAGCGCGATTCCGTTATTTTGTCGACGGAGAACGCAAATATCGGGCCGCTACCGACTTCCCGGTACCGCAAAGCAAACGTGAGCGCCTCTATCTTGCGGAGAGCGGCGCATTGGTGAGCACTGCACCGCAGCAGGGAGAAGCACAGTGGACAGCGATTCCTTATGGCTTCCCTGTGCTTAAAGGCGTAGATAAAGTCATTAATCAAGTCATCTCATTCCGATACACGGTCAATCAAACGCTAACCTTTGCCGGTCCGCTCACCGCCAGCATGAAATTCAGCTGCAACGAAATCGACAGCTATGTCATTGCGAGGTTGTCGCGGGTAGATCGACAAGGCCATATTCATTATCTGGCGATTGGCGCTGTCTCTCCTGCAAGAAGCAAAGAGATTAACGGACTTGGCTCATCGGCTGAAATTGTCAATGATGCAGAGAATCCGGTTCCGCTTATCCCTGACGTACCGGTGACCTTCCGCTTCAGCCTGACGCCTGCCGCTGCGAGCATACAAGCAGGGGAATCGCTTGTGTTACAGATCGGCAGCCGGTCAGACCTTGTGGCTTCTACACCAAGCAAGGGCTTTGCACACTTTCCTCTAGCTGTGCCACCCTACTTTTCGTTAAATACATTGCATTTAGGATCTGAAACGTACTTGGAATACGATGCGCTAGCTGATTAAAGTCGGTATTGTCAAATCATCAAGCAAACGAGCCCTCGCAATGAGTAACGGGGGCCCGAATTATTAGCGTGCGATTTTATGCTGATTTCATTGTTTTCGATAGATTCATAGTGTGACATTACTAACTAGATTAGAAAGGAACATACGCTATGTTTAACCAATTGAAAGAAATGCTGCGCGATCAATTCATCCTTCCCGAAGATGAAAGATATGAAAGCAAGAGAAAAGTTTGGAATGCGGCAATTGATAGAAGACCGGGAGCCATCGCCGTTTGCAAATCGGAGGCTGACGTAATCGCAGCCGTGCAAGTTGCAGCACAGCTTCAAATTCCTGTCTCCATTCGTGGGGGCGGACATCATGTGGCGGGTTTAGCTGTATGCGATGAAGGGCTGATGCTCGATATGTCCGAGATGTGCAAAGTCACCGTTGATTCAGGCAAGCGAATCGCTTATATAGACAGCGGCGCCAATGTCGGCGAGATTATCAAAGCGACACAGCAGCATGGACTCGTCCTGCCTGTGGGCACAGCATCCCAGCCTGGCATTGCAGGACTTACGCTCAATGGCGGAATCGGTTATCTCAGACGCAAGTTCGGCTTGACGTGCGACAATCTAATCGGAGCCCGCCTTGTTACGGCAGACGGCCAACTATTGGAAGTCAATCAGCACTCGCATCCGGATCTATTGTGGGCGCTTAAAGGAGGAGGCGGAAATTTCGGAGTCGTGACAAGCTTCGTATTCCAGCTTCAGCCTCTGGGACCTGAAGTATTGGCGCTGGATGTGATGTATGATTATGCGGATGCGAAACAGATTATCCAGAACGCCTATCCATACAACCTGCAGGCTCCGGATGAAGTCTCTTTCGGTATAACGTTGCTCCAGCTGCCTCCATTCCCTTTCTTACCGGAAATGCTGCATCACAAGAAAGTGGTTATTCTGAACGGCCTGTACGCCGGAGATCCGGTCGAAGGCTTCAGAGCCATTCAACCGCTGCGCCAGTTGGCCCAGCCGATCATCGACCAAACGGGTATTACCACGTATGAGGAACTCCACCACAAGCTTGATCCATTAGTGCCTGACACGGTTCCAGCCATCGGAAGCTCATTATTCTTCAAAGCATTCGATGACGAGGCAATCGATCTGCTTCTGAATCAATTGGAGCTTGCGCCGGCACCGACTACACTGACCCAGTTGTTCCCATTAGGCGGACAAATGAACCGTATCGGGTCTGGAGATGCGGCGTTTGCTACCCGCGATGCAGAGCTGGTCGTATTCCTCGACATCATGGCACTGGGTGCTGACATAGGCGATTGCCAAGCGTGGATGGACACGATATTTGCCAAGCTTCTCCCTTATTCCCATAACAAATCTTCGTATTTGAATGCGATCGGTTTGAGCGAAGAAGTGACCAAACACGCATTTGCAGACAATTACGCCAGATTGACCGAGCTTAAGTTGAAGTATGATCCGTCCAATCGGTTCCGCTACAACCATAACATCGTTACGAACTAAAAAAAGTTGGATGGATAAACATGTCGTTTATCCGTCCAACTTTTTGTTTTTAAATAAAGAATTATTGCTGTCTAACTAGCTTCGTAATCCGACCGTCGAAGATCCACTCTGCCACGTATACGTTGCCTTGCGAGTCAACGCAAACGCCATGCGGGGAGCTGAATTTGTCTGGACGATAGTATGATTTTGGCAGGTTCGGCCAGCCTTGTTGCTTGTACGCTTGCTGGTCCTCGCCGAGGTGTGTAATGAGGCGGTCATTGCGGTCGAGCACCGTAATGCGGCTGTCGAGATCCGGAATGTACACTTCATCACCGAAGAAATAGAAGCTGCAAGGCAAGTCAAGGTTGTGCTCGACGAAGCGCTTGTGCTCTCCTTCGAGCGTGAACACTTGAATACGGCTGTTACGGCGGTCAGCTACATAGATTTCCGGCTCTTCACCGCGCAGGTTAATCGAGATGCCATGCGGCTCAATCACTTTGCCCGGCTCCGAACCGCGTCCGCCCCACGAGCGGATATAGTTGCCCTTCGCATCGTAGTGGTGAATATGGAATTGGCCATAGCCGTCCGAAACATAGATATCGCCATTCGGCGCAACGCACACATCCGTCGGTACGTAGCGGCGCTCCGCATCGTACAGATCCGGACGCTCAGGACGGCCGATCTCAAGCAGCGTCTCGCCATCCAGCGTTGTCTTCACAACAAGCCCGCGGTTCGTATCTGCAAAATAGAGATACTCGATGCCGTCATTGTCGCGATGGAGATAGAAGCCGTGAGCGCCACCTTCGAACTCAGGACCCCACGAAGTAATGAAATTACCGTCTTTATCAAATTTGATAACGGAATCTTTGCCGGTATTATGTACGTATACGTTATCATTCTCATCTACGACGATACCGTGTGTATAGCCGTATGCAATGCCCTCCGGAAGCTTGCCCCAGCCTTGTGCAACTTCATACGAGTGAGAGGCGCTACCAATAATTAATTTCTCTGACACGTCACATATCTCCCTTCAAGGTTTCGTACATCCCCAAGTATACCAAATATTGAGTGGCAAACAAGGAACCATTTGGGAATTTCAGATGAAAAAAAAGCAATAGCCGCCAGTAGCAGCCATCGCCTTCACTTTTATATCGTCCCTCTTCACAAACTCAGACACTCGCCCCATACTGCGCGTCGGCAACGACCGTTTGAATGCCATGCGTCTGCGCTATGGACGCGAGCTGCTGCGGCAGCGCCTCATCCGTTATGAAGCCTTGCAGCTGCGACAGCGGCGCGATCGAGAACAAGGATGTTCGGCCGATCTTCGTATGGTCGAACATCGCGTAAGTCGCCTGCGAGCGGCGAATCATTGCTTTCGCGATATGCGCCTCCTGCTCGGAATAGGTTGTGATACCGCCAGTCGAGGAGACACCATCGACGCCGAGGAACATTTTGCCGATATGCAGCTGTCCGATCATCCCTTCACCAAGGGGTCCGCATAGCTCGAAGCTGTTGTGGCGCATCATGCCTCCGGTTACAACGACGTTAATATCGCTGCCCGCCAGCTCCATCGCGACATTAACGGCATTCGTGACAACGGTAATGCCTCTGCGCGTCTTGATCAGCTTGGCGAGATAATAGTTCGTTGTCCCGCCGGACAAGCCGACAACGTCACCTTCTAGGATAAGACTTGCCGCCGCAGCCGCAATCCGTTCCTTCTCCAAGAACGACAGCCCTTCCTTCTCGGCAAAGGGCAGCTCGCGCACGGCATTCATCCCATCATACATCGCGCCGCCAATGGTACGTATGACCGGCTCTGACTTCTCCATCAGCTCCAGGTCGCGGCGTGCCGTCGCCTCCGATATGCCGAATCGGTCCACGAGCTCCTGGATCGTAATCCGCCCCTGACGCTTCAGCACATTCATAATCTGTTCCCGCCGTCGCTGTCCTTTTGACGAACCAGCTTCAGCCATCTATCGCTCCACCCAGCCTTTATCCGATAATCGGCGCTCCACGGTTGCCCAATCAGGCAGCGCTTCCCAGTCACCGCGGCTTTGCACGACAAGCGCCCCGCTAATGCTGCCTAGACGAACCGCTTCCAGCACGCTCATCCCTTTGAGCAGACCTGCAAGGAAACCAGAGCAGAAGCCATCGCCCGCTCCAACCGTATCAATGACGCGGTCGACTGGGTAGAATGGCACATCTACCGCTTGCCCGTTCTCCAGCACCACGTTCGTGTCGCCCACGCCCTTCACGATGCTAACAGCAGGCAAGTTAACCAGCTTCGCCTTCACGTCCTCAAAATCATCCGTATCATACAGCAGTCTCAGCTCATCCCAGCCAGGCAGGAAGTAATCCACCTGCTCCGCTAACGGCAGCACCACTTCACGCGCTTCTTCAATCGACCATAGCTTCAGACGCAAGTTCGGATCGAAGCTGATCTTCACGCCCGCTTCCTTAGCTGCAGCAACCACAGCGAAGATCGTCTCGCGACAGTTCTCGCTTAGCGCTGGCGTAATACCGGTAATGTGCAAAATCTTGCAGCTGCGTATGTACTCCAGATCGAGATCGCTCAGCTTCATCTTGCTTGCCGCCGAATGCTTGCGGTAGTAGTGGACCGTCAGCTTGCCTGCGACCGTCTCACGGAACATCATGCCTGTCGGCGCATCAGATGACAATGATGCCCGTGACACATCGACGCCTTCACCGCGAATCCGCTTCAGAATGGAGCGTCCGAACGGATCGTCGCCTAACGCTCCGAACCAGCCGACAGCTTCACCAAGTCTCGCAACGCCAATCGCAACATTGCTTTCTGCACCGCCGTAGCTCTGTTCCAGCATCGCCGATCCTTCAATCGCCCGATGATCTTGCGGCATGAATAAAGCCATCGTCTCGCCAAATGTCAATAAATCCGGCGCTGTCTTCGTCATGGTTTCCCCTCCAAATTGACTTTCGGGCAGGTTAGATGTCTTTGAAGATTGGATATTTCATGAAATATAGAATGACAAGATAAATAACAAGAATGATAAGGCTCAACGCACGCGCTTTGGCAATGTGGGCCGATGCGCTCTGACCGCTTTGAATCGCTGTAGCAATACGTTTCAGAGGTTTAGTTACGATGCCGCCAAGCGCTGCGATAGCCAAGAAGAGCAACGTGACGATAATCATCCAAATCACTTTGTACTCGCCTTGCGACATCAAGTAGCCGCCAGTCAGCAGCTGCAGCACAAGGAAATATTGGGCAATCCGATTAGCAGAAACGAGCCCTGAGGCAAGTCCAGCTTGTCCTGCGCCGTCAAGCTTGGATGCGCGGCCTGCCATCAGCGGCAATACGATATAAAAGCCCATCCCAGTCGCACCGATTACGTGCAAAAATAACATAAAATCCAACATGCTTTACTTCCTCCTTAATGGTTCGATACATTAGCATACTCCAGCATCCGCTATAATGTATTATCCTAACAAGTATACTAAAACGCACGCTCCAATACAAAAAATAGCTTTATTCGTATGAAGGTGTCAAACGATGCTTAACCATGACCGCTTTGATAGCAAAATAATCGACTTCTTCCGGTAGTGCCTCTTTGATCGGCTTCAGCTTGTCGCTTCCGACTTGCTGAATAGTCTCCACGATGAGCGTCTCATACTGCTCGGGGATGAACGCCGCCCAGTCTAACTCCTCGCCTTCCTGAGCGCAGCGCAGCAGATGGTTCTCGATCGTCACGCGGCTCATGCCGCGCATTGCAGCGATGTCAGCAAGCGACTTGCCTCTGCCAATCAAGGTGAGCGTCAGCAAATGGCTTGGCAGGCTCTCGAGCTCGGCTAGCTCCGCAGCATCCGCCTGACTAATCTGTGCCTTTGGTTCAGCTGCAGCCCGGCTCGGTTGTACTGCCGCTGTTGGTTGTAGCTCTACATTGCCTGTGGCAACTGACGGATTCCCCGAAGCTGCCCCCTCTTTAAATTCACGCACAATGGCGATCACATCGGTGCCATACTTGCGAGCTTTCGCCTCGCCGACGCCCTTCACGCCAAGCAGCTGCTCGGACGTAACCGGCTGCCTGTCGGCAATTTCACGCAGCGCCGCATCGAAGAATAGCATGAACGGCGGGACGCTCTCTCTTGCAGCCGTCACGCGGCGCCACTCACGCAGCGCTTCGAACAGCGGCGTGTTCGCGGCAGACACATTCGTGCCCGACGTTTCTCTACGCTTGGCTGCAGCGCTCTGCCGGCGGTGTACGCTTACCTTGCCTTCCAATACAGGCAGCGCTTCCGCCGTCAGCGATACAGTCGGATATTCCCCTTCACTGATCCGCAGATAGCCTTCAGCAACGAGATAGTAGAGCAGATCGGCAATCTCCTTCTCCGCCCAGCTTCGCATGAGTCCATACGTCGATAGCCTGTCTAGCCCGAATTCAAGTATCCGCTTCTCGCGCGAGCCTTTGAGTACTTTCGCAGCAAGCGATATGCCGAAGCGTCCCTTCAGCCGCCCAACGCATGAGAGAGCCTTGCGAGCATCCTCTGTTGTATCAATCATCGCGCTCTGATCGAGACAATTGCTGCATTTGCCGCATTCTGGAACATCCGCTTCGCCGAAGTAACGCACGATATATTGCAGCAGGCACTTCTCCGACCGGCTGTAATGCATCATCGTATACAGCTTGTTCAGCTGAATCGTCTTGCGTTCAGGGTCTGTCGTGCTGCGATCGATCAGGAATCGCTGCACCTGCACATCCTGTGGCTCAAACAGAAGAACGCAATCGCTCTCCTCCCCGTCACGCCCAGCACGCCCAGCCTCCTGGTAATACGATTCCACATCGCCAGGCATCTGCCAGTGAATGACATAGCGGACGTTAGGCTTATCGATCCCCATACCGAATGCATTCGTGGCCACCATCACGCGGTGCTCGTCAAACCGGAACTTCTCCTGCGCGTCCGCCCGCTCCTCGTCATTCAAGCCGCCATGATACTTGCCCGTTGCAATGCCGAGCTTCAACAAGTCATCGCACACTTCCTCGGCTTCTTTACGGGTTGCCGTGTATACAATGCCAGATTGGTCTGGACGCTGCTTGACGAAGTCGCGAAGAAACTTCCGCTTGTCAGTCCCTGTCACGACGGACAGTGTGAGGTTCGTACGTGCAAATCCGGTTACGAAAATATTAGGGCGTTTGAGACCCAGCATCGCTGCAATATCTTCCGATACCTCAGGTGTTGCCGTTGCCGTAAATGCCGCTACTGGCGGGCGATTCTCCAGCCTTCCAATCCAGCCTGCCAGCTGTCGGTAGCTTGGACGGAAGTCATGCCCCCACTGCGAGACGCAGTGTGCTTCATCAATGGCGATGAGCGGGATATGCATTTGGCTCGATAACGAATCAAACATCGTGCTGTCGAGGCGCTCTGGCGCAACGTAAAGCAGTTTATACACGCCTTGCGCCGTTTGACGGACTACTTCGCGATATGATTCCGCGCTAAGCGAGCTGTTCAGATAGGCAGCCGATACGCCAAGCCGATTAAGCGCATCCACTTGGTCTTTCATAAGCGAGATGAGCGGTGATACGACAATCGTCGTGCCAGGCAGCAGCAGCGCGGGGAGCTGATAACAGATGGACTTGCCCCCGCCTGTTGGCAGGATGGCGAGCGTATCCTTTCCTTCCAGCACACCTGCTATGATGTCGCTCTGACCTTTACGAAAGCTGTCGTAGCCGTACACCTGCTTAAGCGTGCGCAGTGCTTCTTCTTGAATCATTCCTGCTCCTCCTTCCATATTCAAAAATGAAGACCCTGACAAGAATGCAGTCAGGGTCTCATGTGCTTCATGAGGTTATCGTGCTCGATTGCTTCTACTTGTTGCTTCCGGCGTCGACGATTGCGATGACACCGCGGACCGAGTTCGCTGACTTCTCAAGCGCCGACTTCTCCTCGGCCGATAGCTCGAGCTCGAATATCTTCTCGATACCGTCGCCGCCTAGAATAACAGGCACGCCCATGAACAAGTTATTGTAGCCGTATTCGCCTTCCAGAAGCGCGATGACGGGCAGTATTCGTTTCTTGTCTTTCAATATCGCTTCTGTCATTTGAACAAGCGAAGCGGCTGGCGCAAAATAGGCGCTGCCGTTGCCAAGCAAATTGACAATCTCGCCGCCTCCGACACGCGTCCGCTGCACGATTGCTTCAATCCGGTCTGCCGGTATGAGCTTCTCGATCGGAATACCTCCGACATTCGAATAGCGAACGAGCGGAACCATATCGTCGCCATGACCGCCGAGCACGAAGCCGCGAACGTCTTCGGTAGAGACATTCAGCTCTTCGGCAATGAAGGTGCAGTAACGGGCTGTATCAAGAACACCTGACTGTCCAATGACACGATGCTTCGGAAATCCGAGTGCCTGATAAGCGACGTAGGTCATCGCATCTACAGGATTAGAGAGAATAATGATATAAGCATCCGGGCTTGTCGCTTTAACATTCTCGCAGACCGATTTGACAATGCCGGCGTTGGTGTTGACTAAGTCATCGCGGCTCATGCCTGGCTTGCGCGCAATCCCTGCCGTAATGATGACGACAGACGAGCCCTTCGTATCCTCATAGCTGGAAGTACCAATGATCTTGGAATCAATGCCTTGAACCGGCGTCGACTCCATCATATCCAGTGCTTTGCCTTTGGTCGGGTTCTCAAGCTGTGGAATATCGACGAGAACGACATCGCCAAGCTCCTTCTGGGCAAGCATTAACGCGGTAGTCGCACCTGTAAAACCTGCACCAACAACCGTAATCTTATTCCGTTTAATCGCCATCGTACACTACCTCCTAATAGACATAGGATTAGTTTCCCCGATTGCAACGTCTTTAAGCTTCTCTTCGCGTCTAGTTTCTAGTCGTCGCTCATAGCGACAGCCGCCTCAAGCGGCCAACTCACTCGAACGCATATAGCGTGCAAAAACCGCAATAGCGAAGGCTATGCGGTTTTTGCGAAAGCGGTGCACGCACCACTCAATATATAGACTCTGTAACTCCCACGTTATACCTTCCGGTTTCCAAAGGGTGGTAACCCCTGGGGTCCCCTCCTCTGGAGGGGATTTAGGGGAGGCATAAGCATGGGGTAAATAGGGACGCTCCCTATTCCAGTTGTATTACAGGTTTTTAATGATTTCGTCAGCGAATGCAGAGCATTTCACTTCTGTAGCGCCTTCCATCAGGCGTGCGAAGTCATAAGTTACTGTTTTGTTGTTGATTGCTGTTTCCAGACCTTTGTAGATGGAATCAGCCGCTTCTTGCCAGCCAAGGTGCTCAAGCAGCATTACGCCGGAGAGGATAACCGAGCCTGGGTTTACAACGTCAAGGTCAGCGTACTTAGGCGCAGTACCGTGAGTTGCTTCGAAGATTGCGTGACCAGTCAAGTAGTTGATGTTCGCGCCTGGTGCGATACCGATACCGCCAACTTGTGCAGCCAGTGCATCGGACAGGTAGTCACCGTTCAGGTTCAACGTTGCGATAACGTCGAAGTCTGTTGGACGAGTCAAAACTTGTTGCAGCGCGATGTCCGCGATTGCGTCCTTCACGATCAGCTTGCCAGCAGCTTCTGCTTCTTTTTGTGCTTTGTTAGCAGCGTCAGTGCCTTCTGCTTCTTTGATACGATCGTATTGACCCCATGTGAAAGTCTCGTTAGCGAATTCTTGCTCAGCGACTTCATAGCCCCAAGTTTTGAATGCACCTTCAGTGAACTTCATGATGTTGCCTTTATGAACAAGTGTCAACGTTTTACGGCCATGTTTCAGCGCGTATTCAATCGCAGCACGTGCAAGACGTTTCGAACCTTCTGCGGAAACTGGCTTAATGCCGATACCCGAAGTTTCTGGGAAACGGATTTTGTTAACGCCCATTTCATTCTGCAAGAAGGAGATTACTTTCTTAACTTCGTCGGAACCTTCTTGGTACTCGATACCAGCGTAGATATCCTCAGTGTTCTCACGGAAGATAACCATGTCTACTAGCTCAGGACGTTTAACCGGGGAAGGTACGCCGTCGAAGTAACGAACTGGACGCAAGCATACATACAGGTCAAGCTCTTGGCGAAGCGCAACGTTCAGGGAACGGATACCGCCGCCGATTGGCGTAGTCAATGGACCTTTGATTGCTACGATATATTCGCGGATTGCAGTCAGCGTATCAGCTGGCAGCCACTCGCCGTAAGTATTGAATGCTTTCTCGCCGGCGAATACTTCGTACCAAGCGATCTTCTTCTCGCCGCCGTATGCTTTCTCAACAGCTGCATCCAGAACGCGCTTGGATGCTTTCCAGATGTCACGGCCTGTGCCGTCGCCCTCGATGAAAGGTACGATTGGGTTGCTCGGCACATTAAGTACGCCGTTATCGATAGTGATTTGTTGTCCTTCAGTTGGTAACGCGAATTTTTCGAGTTTCATTAGTTGAAATCCTCCTATAATTTGAAGTGCGTATAATCGCTTTACATAACATGACGGGAGCCGGCTGTCCGCGCTTTATAAGGCGCTGGCAGTCGGCACCCCGTCACGACAAGGCCGCTTCTTTCAGCTTAACGATCTGCAATTGGAGTAACCTTTTGATCGACTGGGCCTGTGTACTCAGCACGCGGACGGATCAAGCGGTTGTTCTCGTATTGTTCAAGAATATGTGCTGTCCAACCTGTGCAACGGCTGATCGCGAAGATCGGCGTGAACAGATCGCGCGGGATTTGAAGGGTTGTGTATACAGATGCAGAGTAGAAGTCAACGTTCGGCTTCAGACCTTTTTGACCTGTAACAAGCTCTTCAATCTTAACGGACATCTCGTACAATTCCATGTTGCCTGTCAATTTGCCAAGCTCACGGGACATCTTCTGCAGATGCTTCGCACGCGGATCGCCGTTCTTGTAAACACGGTGACCGAAGCCCATAATTTTCTCTTTGTTCGCAAGCTTCTCGTTGATATACGATTCAACGTTGCCGAACGAACCGATTTCTTCGAGCATAACCATTACCGCTTCGTTCGCACCGCCGTGCAATGGGCCTTTGAGGGCACCGATTGCGGAAGTTACGCCGGAGTAGATATCCGAAAGCGTAGCAACCGTAACGCGTGCTGCGAATGTGGATGCGTTAAGCTCATGGTCTGCGTGAAGTACAAGGGCTTGGTCAAGTGCTTTAACAGCTACTTGATCCGGCTCTTGGCCAGTCAGCATGTATAGGAAATTGTAAGCAATGGAAACGCCCGACTTCGGAGCAACTGGCTCTTGGCCTTTGCGAATGCGGTCAAATGCAGCAACAATCGTCGGGATCTGTGCTTGCAGTTTAATCGCCTTCTTAATGTTCGCTTCTTGCGACATCTCATTAGCGGATTCATCATAAAGCGCAAGGCTCGAAACCGCCGTACGGAGTGCTGCCATCGAGTTCGTGTTGTTTGGGTACAGCTTCATTTGTTCCAGCACTTGCGCTGGTACAGCTGCGTATTCACCAAATTTCTTGATCAGATCGTTTAGCTCAGATTGGTTCGGAAGCTTACCGTACCAGAGCAAGTAAGCTACTTCTTCAAAAGAAGCATGCTCAGCAAGATCATCGATGTTGATCCCGCGATATGTCAGTACCCCATCAATAATGGAGCTGATCGAGGATGTCGTTGCGACAATACCTTCCAGACCTTTGGTCACTGTCATGTTTCTCTCTCCTTTTGTCTCTTTTATTTAAAATAAATGGAGTTACGTTAACAATAATTGGATTCGAGTTCCACAATCGTCGTTTTAATCATATCGGATTTTGACCTGGAAGTGAACAAAATCGGACATAAAATTGCTTTATCGCTACCATAAAGGTTTTTTCTTCTACTTAACCTGCATTGATTTTTCCCTAAACATTTCACTTTTACCCGCTCAAAACTACACTTTATTGCGACTGTCCCAAATGGTAAGATGTGCAATATAACAAGACTGGCTTCACGCCTCTAAGGGGACTTTCGAATGACTGAACAGCGCATCGGCATCATTGATATCGGCTCCAACTCCATTCGGCTCGTCGTCTATGAACGCACAACCGGCGGCGCCCACCGTGTAATCGACGGCAGTAAACGTTCAGCAAGGCTAAGCGAGCAGCTGGATGACGACGGAGCTCTGCCAGAGCAATCCATAAGTGAGCTTGTGGATATGGTGAATCACTTCCGGCTCATTTGCGCGCATCATCGCACGGGCCACATCCGTGCTGTTGCAACAGCAGCTATCCGTAATGCAACGAATCAGAGCCATATCCTGCGTCGCATTGAAGCAGAATCCGGCCTGCCGATCGAGCTGCTCTCCGGTAAGCAAGAAGCCGATTACGGCTACCTCGGAATGATTAACTCGATGGCCATTGAAGACGGCTTCCTGATCGACATCGGCGGCGGCAGCACAGAAGTATCCCTGTTCAAGAATCGGAAACTTGTCCATGCCGTCTCATTCCCATTCGGCTGCGTCAGCATGACGAAGCGATATGGCAAAGGCGGGATGCTCTCGGATCAGCAGCTGAAGGAACTTGAGAAGCATGTTGAAGATAGAATTGAACAGGAAGCTTGGCTCCGCAGCTCGCCGCACTTGCCGCTTGTAGGAATCGGCGGAACGGTGCGCGCGCTAGGCAAGGTGCATCAGGCACATGTCAAATATCCGTTCCCGAGTACGAATAATTATCCGATTGATGCGGCTTCGACCGATGAGCTGTTCGAGCTGCTTCGGAAGCAGCCTCTGGATAAGCGAAGCAAAGTACCCGGTCTGTCGAAAGACCGCGTCGATATTGTGGTTCCAGGCGTTGCAATCTTACGCACGATCTTCCGCGCAATCGGCGCTTCTCATTATCTAGTCTGTGCAGCGGGTCTCAGGGATGGCTTATTCTACGCCACCCGCTTCCCGGAGATGCCTCGACTAGATGATGTCATTACTTACAGCGTTAATAATCTCGCAGCCCTTCACCCTGAAGCGCCAATGCAGCATACATCGCAGGTGAACCGCACGGTGCTGAGCTTGCTTGATCTGCTTGGTTCGAGGCTGCCAGAGCCTGACCGCGCACGGCAGTACCTTGACATTGCTTCGATTCTGCACCGAATCGGCGCAAGCATCGATTATTACGATTATAAGAAGCATACTTTCTATCTAATGATCAATTCGCATATTAATGGATTATCTCATCGGGAGCTCCTCATATGTTCCTTGATTGCATCCTATAAAGGCAAGAGCCGTGTGAAACAGACAGCTGCCGAGTACAAGCCGTTACTAATCGAAGAAGATATTGATTTGGTATGCAAGCTTGGCGTTGTGCTGCTGCTGGCAATCGCACTCGACCGCAGTGAAACGCAAGCAATCGGCAAACTGAGTATCGAAGCCGCGGGCGGCAAGCTTCACCTGCGTGCGCTGCGTGCCGAAGGGATGCTTGCCGTTGAACGCAAGGAAGTCGATTCACTCGCAAGCGACTTCAAGAAGCAGTGGAACTTAACCCCCTGCTTGCAACCGCCCGACTATCGGTAGCTCTTCCATTTGCGAATATTTTTTGCATGGAATTGGCTTCTAAGTGCTGGCTGCTCATTCCGCACCGGCTCATAACCGCCGTCAGATTGCAGCTCACGCGCCTTCTTATTGTCTTCCAAATTAAGCTTAAGCACGTTCATTAACGTCTTGCGCAGTTTGGCGTCAAATACAGGGCACATGAGCTCAATCCGGCGGGTTAAGTTACGAGTCATCCAATCCGCGCTGGACAAGTAAACCTCTTCATTGCCTCCGTTACTGAAGTACATAATCCGCGAATGCTCCAAGAATCGGTCTACGATGCTAATGACGCGAATATTCTCACTCTGTCCAGGTACTCCCGGACGAAGGCAGCATACGCCGCGCACGATCAATTCGATACGTACGCCGGCTTGCGACGCTTCATACAGCTTATCGATCATTTCCTGATTTGACAAGCTATTCATCTTAGCAATAATATGCGCTGGCTTCCCTTCCGCCGCATGCTGCTTCTCTCGGTCCATAAGATCGAACAGCTTCTGCTTGAGGTCTGTTGGCGCAACGCCGAACGCTTTCCACTCATATGGCGAAGAGTAGCCGGTTATCTCGTTGAACAAAGCGGATGCATCTGCTCCGATAATCGGATGTGACGTAAACAAGCCAATATCCGTATACAGCTTCGCAGTGCTGTCATTATAATTGCCTGTGCCGACATGGACATATCGACGAAGCATGCCTTGCTCCCTCCGCACGACGAGCGTTATCTTCGCATGCGTCTTCAAGCCTACGAGGCCGTAAACGACATGGCATCCCGCCTTCTCCAGCTGACGCGCCCATGCGATGTTCCGTTCCTCATCGAACCGAGCCTTAAGCTCCAGGACCACAGTCACTTGCTTGCCTGATTCCGCGGCCATCGCCAGCGCTTGAACGAGAGCGGATTGACCGCTTACTCGGTAGAGGGTCATTTTGATCGCGAGAACGTCTGGGTCATGCGCCGCATCCGTCACGAAATCCGTCACGGCTTCGAACGATTCATATGGATGGTAGAGCAGCACGTCTTCCTGCCTTATGACGGAGAACATATCATCCTCGTCGAACTCATGCGGATAGACCGGCTCGATGCGCTCGAAACGAAGATTATCATAATCCGGCACCGCAGAAGCAAACTTCATTAAGAAGCTTAGGTCGAGCGGCCCATCAATTTCAAACAAGTTCTCGCCTTGCTCAAGCTCTTCCTTGAGCATCTGCAGCGCATAAGGATGCATGCCTTTGCCATATTCTAATCGAACCGGAAGCCCCCAGCGTCTGCGGCGAATCTCCTTCTCAATCTCTTCGAGCAGATCCTCAGCACCTTCTTCGTTTAACGTAAGGTCCGCATTGCGGGTTAAACGGAACGGATCAACCGAGATCGTCGTATATCCGTTAAAGAGCGTGTTGATATGCCGCTCAATCAGTTGTTCGAGCAGCAGATATTCATGCTTCTTGCTATTCATTCGGTTAGGGAGTTGGATGAACCGGGATAGAATAGACGGAACTTGTACGATTGCAAAGAACGGCTCTTCTTCCTCGGGCATATTCTCGCGGCCGAGCAGTACAGATAGATAGAGCTCCTTTGTATGAAGCAGCGGGAACGGTCGGCTCTGGTCCACCGCCATCGGCGTCAGCACGGGAAAGACGATGTCAAAGAAATAATCGTCGACCGCTTTCAGCTGTTGAGCGTTAAGCTCGTCAATTTGGCGGAAGCAGATCCCTTCCTTCATTAAACCTCGCAGCACTTCGCGATAGGTGCGATACTGCTCAACCACCATGAGACCAGTGCGCTTCATCAGGCGCTTCCATAGTCCAGCAGGCGAATAGCCGGTAAAATCACGCTTCGTATAGCCGGCCTTTATTTGATCTTGAATGCCTGCTACGCGCACGCTCATAAATTCATCGAGGTTGCTTGAGACGATTGCCAGAAATTTAGCCCGCTCAAGAAGCGGATTATCCTGGTCCTGCGCCTCCTCCAGCACTCTGCGATTAAACTCGACCCAGCTCAAGTCGCGGTTTACGTAGGGCGACATTAGTTTGTTCATTGAGTAGTCCTCCTGCTATGCCCGAATAATACAATTATGAAGTGTCAATGTTTATCACATGTTAACGATTTGTAAATAAGGCGTAAAGTTAATGCGGATCGTACTTTTTTTGGTAACTATGCTACACTGGAAATGGAAAGACCATGCCCGCCTGCACAATATAAAGGAGTGATCTCTCATATGGATCGTGTCATTTGGAAACGGATATGGCGCGCGTTTCTGCTGCTTCTCGGACTGGTAGGCGCAGTGCTCGCTGTTATTTATATAACGCCGCTAGTGTATCCATTTTTACTCGGCTGGCTGCTCGCCTATGCCATTAATCCGATTGTAAACATGCTGAATCGGAAGCTGAAGCTGCCACGCTGGATTGGCGTGACTCTGACGCTGCTTGTATTCGTCGTGGCGATGGTTACGATTGTATCCGCGCTCGTGACGCGTATTGTGGTCGAAATCATTCATCTATCCAAATCGGTCAGCAGCTCGATCGACTGGTGGCGCGATGAATTCGAATCTATTGTGGCTTCGCCGGAGATTCAGAACCTCATCGGCAAGCTCAATTCCTTCTACGATGCAAATCCGAATTATCACGATACAATTAACGCTCGTATATCCGACACGGCCAATTTGCTCGCACAAACAAGTACCAATATTATAACCTATTTCCTAAATGGCATTGTGAATATTATTACTTCCTTGCCAAATGTAGCCACGATTATGATCGTCGTGCTACTCGCTGCTTTCTTCATCTCGAAGGATTGGAGCGTCTATGTCAAGCGGATGGGGGGCTGGTTCCCTGAGCAAATCAGGCAGTCGTCGTCAGTTGTCTGGGTTGACCTGCAAAAAGCATTGTTCGGTTATTTGCGTGCTCAGTTCATTATGATATCAATCACAGCGGTCGTTGTGACAATCGGTCTCCTCATCATCGGCGTTGATTATGCAATTACGATCGGCATGCTCATCGGACTCGTTGATCTGCTCCCTTACCTTGGAGTTGGAGCGGCAATGATCCCTTGGATCGCGTATACGTTCATCTATGGTGAAGTCTCGCTCGGCATCAGCTTGTCCGTTCTCTATGGGGTCATTCTGGTCTGCAGACAGACGATCGAGCCGAAGGTGCTTGCAAGCAGCGTCGGTCTCGAAGCGCTGCCGACGCTAATCGCGATGTTCGTCGGGCTCAAGTTATTCGGTGTCGTCGGCCTCATTATTGGGCCGGTCTCGCTTGTTATCCTAACTGCGATACATAGGGCAAATGTGTTTCGGGATTTATACTGGTTCGTCGTACGCGGTCCAAAATAAAGTCAAATAACGTCCTGCTCACCATGAGCAGGACGTTATTTGTTAAAGGGAAACTATTTATAGAAATCGTTTTGCTTACCTGCGCTTACTAGGATGCGTCGTCTTTCTCTTTTCTTCTCTACGGACACAGGTAATCTGCGGTCACATCGTCAAGCACGAGCACCCAGTCGTCCTGCCGTCCGCAGGAAGGAGGGGTGAACCTCCGCTCGCCATGATTGTCCACCATCCCGCCAAGATGCGATTGACCCGTTCGCGGATCATACCAATGCACATTCAAGACGCCGCCTGATATAGTGCCTAACCGGATCTCGATCGGCAGACCGTTCGGACTATAAACGAAGGCATAGTCCTTGCCTCGGCATGCTTGCAATCGGCCGCTGCCCTTATAATTGCGGACGAGCAGCGACTGATCCGGCACTCTGCCCAGCATCGGCCTCGCTGTCATCAGCCGTTGGACATATTTCATGTGCGCGGCACCCGGACGCGAGATGGCATCCTGCCAGGTCATGATAAAATAGTCGTTCGGCTCCGTTATCATCGGCCAGACGCAATGGTGCCCGTAGGTATGGCCGAATGCGCCGGCAAACAGCGCGAAGTACGCCGCCTGCCTCGCATCCTTCGCGTCGAAGAACCCGTTCTCCGTCTTGAAACCGACCGGATGATCCTCATAGCAAGGCTCGCCGTCGAGGACTGGCTTCGGCGGAACGAGCTTATAATCGCTCGCAATCATCGCCTCGTTCGGCACGTTTGCTTCATGGCCGGATTGGATCATGTTGAAATCCAGCCACTCCTCTTCATGCACCGAGATGGACGATGTTTGTCCGCCGTTCGGATGCAACGTTATGAGATTAGCGCCGCCATCGGCTTGACGGAGCGCCACCGCCATAGCGTGAATAATGCCCAAATGCCGTCTGTTCGTCAGCGGGCGGTCTCCTCCGAGAATCCATACGAGATTACGGCGAGTTCGGTATCGGCTCCCGAGCCAATTGCCGTAAACAGCCGCATTGTCCGAGTTGAAGATTTCCGGCCCGCCACCCCAAGCCGCGTGAATTCGATCCCCCCATGTCGGGAGCATCCCAATATATAAGCCATAGTGAGCAGCGCGATCGACAATATAATCCACATGATCCCAGTATCCGTATTCGCCATCTAGCGCAAGATCAGGAAGCGTAGGGTCGCAATCGCCGTTCTCGTTGTGGAGCAGCGGACTTCTGCCATAGGCATTGTCGGCCCGAGTCATATCCGTCGCTCCTAAAGCAATCGCTTGAATGACCGTGAAGCCCTGCTCCGCCCGATGACGCAAATAACGATCTGCTTCCTCGCGGTTCAATCGCAGGAACAACTCCCACGCCGTATCTCCAAGCCAGAAGAACGGAGTACCGTCTTCTTGAACAATATGCCGCTTGTCGTCGCTTATCCGCAGCTTCTGCAGCAACGTGGATCGTTCAGTCATCGCTTATCGTCAACCTCTCTCGCATGTGTCAATCTCCGTTACCGGATGTCCGCAACATGGACCCGGCGGCCGCTTTCGAACGATTCGATCGCCGCCAAGGCCAAGACGAGCGCCCGGCGGCCGGCGCGTGCATGCACTGGCGGCTCGCTGCCGCAGCGGAAAGCCGCGATAATCGCGTCGAAATGACGATCCACCGTAGCATGGAAGCTGCGGTCCCAATCGTTGAAGAACCCTGCCTCCCATACTTCGCTGCATTCGCTGCCCACAGGGGAATAGGTGAATTTCCTTACGTTATCCTCGACAAGCACGCGTCCGCCCGAACCGCATATTTCCAGATGCTGGGCGCCTGTATGCGAGAAAGACGCGTCGTAGGAGCCGATGAAGCTCCCGACAGCGTCGTTCTCAAACCGTAGCGACAGCGCGAACGACCGGAAGCCGCTGCCTGTCACATCCGTCATTTCCGCTTGAATCGAGCGGATGGGACCGCACAGCGATTCGATCAGATCAAAGCCATGGCAATTGAATTCGATCAATGCCCCGTAGCGGTGGCCCGGATCCCATGCGCCGGAGAAGCGCCACGCCGCCCACGCTGGCGTACCCACTTTGCCTTGAAGAATCGCATCCTTGGCCAGCTGTGCCGCCTTACTGAACCGATGATTGAAGTTGATGGCGAAGAACAGCTGCCGCTTGGCCGCTTCTTCCAGCAGTATATCGGCCTCCGCTAAGCTGTACACCAGCGGCTTCTCTACGAGGAGCGGATACCCTTTCTGTATAACGTGCAGCGTCGTGTCGAAATGTTCGAGATGAGGCAGGCAAATGCTAACCAAATCCGGCTTCTCCTGCTCCAGCATCTCGTCAATATCCGTGTACGCGTTCGTATGATACTTAGCAGCCAGCTGCTTCGTCCGCTCATGCGACCGCCCCGCTACTGCGCACAGCTCAACATCGGGCCGGTCTGAGAACGCGCGGCAATGCTGCGTGCCCCAGCCTCCAGGACCGATAACGGCAACCTTAACCGGCCGTATGTCTGACATGCTAACCCCCGTTTCTAGACCGAGCCAACAGCTGTCCTTACGACAACTTCGACATCGCCCGGCAGTTCCGAACGGATGCCACCTTGCGGAAGTCGCTCGACGGTAACGATCAGCTTGCGATCCTCCGGCGTATACGAGAATGATAGAGTGCCGAAATACGTCGGCATATCAGAGACGGAGAACGGCTCGCTCATCCATGATTCCGGAACGCCTGAGCCGATCACGAGCGTGTCCTCTTCCTCTCTTGCCAGACAGTCGCGGAGCAGCAAGAATAGCTCCGAGGCCGTCCAGCCATGCGGCGTAATATAGCGGATTTCGTCCCAGCCCCGCGAACGCTGCCATTGCAGGGAAGAATTCTCGTCATCGCAGCCTTCGTGGTACGTGTATAGCCCTGGCGCCGTATGGAGCGTCAGGAAATGCTCGATCGACAGCCAGGCGCGATCGCGATGGCCCATAAGCAGGAAGTTGTGCGCTTGGCCAGCCTCAAAGTACGTCCAATGCGGCTCCGGATTATATTGGCCGTTCAGGAACCGCTCTTCGTTCCAGAAGCGCTCCATCCCTTCAACGATGCGTGCGTCATCCTTGTCTCCCCAGCCAGTCGGCCAGAAGACAGAATTCGGATCACGCGGGTTGTCGCCGAAGATTTGCTCGGCTTTCTGGCGGATTGCCTGCTTCAGTTCCTCAGCTTCTTCCGCGAACCAGGTGCCTTCAATGCCAAGCGCTTCCGCGCACATAGCCGCGCGTTTCAATGCCAGATAGGCATAACCGTTAATCCATAGTATAGGCTGGTGGTGGTCCATCCGCCCCATAATGAGACCGTCCTTGCTCGCCATGCACAGAATATCACTCTCTGCGCGCAGCAGCATTTCAGACGTACGGAATTCGTTATGCCGCTTGACCGGAACGGTCGTATGTCGCATTTCCCGCAGCAATTCCGCTTTGCGAACGATATGCGGGTACATGTCCTGCAGATACGATTTCGAACGCGTCAGCAAGTAATGCTCGGAGATCATCCAGATTCCGTTCGCCGGTCCGTCACCCTCCGCGCCGAAGCCGCCGAAGGCATCTCTGTGCGCCACGGCCCGCAGCGCGCGCTCGGCAAACTCGCCATAGCCGCCTTTGTCCAGCGCAACGACGACATAAGCTCCGTCCCTCAGCCACCATAACGGATAGGAGACCGGCGTAATACGCGGCTCCGCATCGACGGTGAACATATAGAGATGCGTCAGCTGGGCAAGCATAGCTTCCTGGAACCGACGGTCGGGAAGCTGCAGCTTAATCCGGCTTCCCGCCTGCCATTCTGCCGCGAACTCGTCCGCGATTCGGCTGACATCCGGGCAAGCTTCGGGTAAATTGACCATGCGATTTACCAGCCAGTTGTCGCCATGCACCTGGCAGACGAACGACAGCGAGCGCTTCTGTCCAGGCTCCAGATTCAGCTCGTAAGCGAGCGCCCCGCTTGCCCACGTTGAAGAATCTTCGACCTCGGCATGCTCGGGGAACTGCCCTTTCGCAAGAAACTCATAAATATCTTTACCCGTGTCCGCATAGCTGACCGCGCCGAATCGGGAAGGCTGCTCATCTGCAACCATGACCCGCGCGCCGTTCAGCTTGAGGCTGTTTCCGTCCATCGCCAGGCGCGAGATCGCTCCGCCTGCCGCGCCGAAGGAGCGAATCGACAAGTAGAAGGTGCCGGATACCGCCGCGCTGCCTTCGTTGCCGAGTTCGACAGTGAAATACGCTCTGATGTCGTTCGTATCGGGATTGCCGTCCGTAAACAGACGGGATTCGACCGAGAAGCCGCCAGCCTGCCAGCTGGAACGAAGGACTGGAACATGACCTTCAAGAAACGACCACGACAGTTGCTCGATCGGCAGCTCTTCCGGCGCATGAAGCTTCCCGTCCGTGTACAGCCAGGTCGACACACCATACGTGCGGTGGCCCGGAGAAAATGAGTTGCCCGGCTCGACGGCGATTTTATAGCCTTCGTGCGAGGTAGGAACGCCGAGCAGCACATGCGTGTCGCTGCGGTTCCAGAGCCAATCCGGATGCTTCTTCTTCATCTCGGCCATTTTCAAATGCTCCACCATGCTGTAGACATTATAAATCGGTTTCTCTGACATATCGGTTCTCCTCCTAGTTGCTCCCTGATTTATATAACTTCCAATTCGTCTTTGTCCGGCAGCTTCGGAAACGGCGCATGCGGCTCTGCCTGATACCAATAAGAGACGGAGGCGATATCGTCCTTCAGCGGCAAATACCGGAAGCCGCTACGCCAGCCCAGCGCCTGTATCGTCACTTTCAAGTCTTCTTCGAAGCGAATTGGATCCAGAATATGCCATCTGTACATGCCGAAACGCTGGTTCACCTTCGCAAATCCGTTGGACTTGGATACCTGATGGAAGCCCAAGTAAGGAGACGTATACGGCAGATAGCCCTCGCCTTCAACCTGCTCGAACGCCCATGCGCCGCCTACATAATCCTCAGTTCCTGTTCCGCAGATCGTTGGAAACTCGTCGTCGCCGTCCATGAAAAATTTAATTTCGCCTTCTCCCCACCAGCCGTCATTGTTCGACTGCCAGGCCATATAGGTGCCCACGTAATGTCCCTGGCCCTTCACGCCGTCGAGAAGGGTATGCACTTCCTTGTACCCGACCGGATTGCTCCGGCGCCACTGCGCGTGGAAGTAAGCCATATCTTCCGGAATGTCCGTAAGCGTATAGTCGATTTGATAGAAAAATTGCGGGATGTCCTCACCGAGATTCTCGATCGTAATGCGGGCCGACTTGCGGAAAGGCATTTGCCAATAGCTGTTCATGCCGCCGCCCGTCATAACAGAGATCGGAATGGAGTTGACGATGCTGCGCTGGCACCATCCGTTGCAGTAAAAGTCGCCGAGCGGCACTTCCACGGATGGAGACTCCTCGCCGTCCCAGTACATGCGCAGAATCAAGCTTCTCCACTTCTCCGGCGCACACGTCATCCACATGTGCTGGATCATGCCGGAATCGTTAATGTTCGCAAGCTCGAACGTTTCGCCTTTCTTAAGCGGAACGCACGGCGAGACTTTCCAGCCTTGACCGAGATCGCGCGCGCAGTAGGCGCTGGCTCCGTCGACAGACATACCGCCTTTCCCTTTCTCGCCCGTAAAGTTCTCGGCGCTGATCGATCGGGTTTTTGCCTTGGACAGTCGGGCAAGATTGCCCATGTTCATGTTCGTTCCGTTAAAGCTCATCGTGATCTCCTCCATGAATGAATAATTAAAATGATGGCATGCCTCTTCATTCAGCTGTTAATTCGCACTGCCGGATTCCAGCACCCGCACTTGCTCCGAACTGAGGAGAAAATCCGCAGCTCCGCAACTGTCCAACAGATACTCCGGCTTCGAGACGCCGATGATCGGAAACGCAGGAAACGAATGCGAGGTCAAATAAGCAAGCGCAATTCGCGTCGGCGTCGTATTCAGCTCTTCCGCCAGCCTGTTCGTGCGGTCGAGACGATCGAAGCTGGCCTCATTGGCGTACATCGCCGTGACGATTGCCGACCGGCCGCCCTTCTCCGGTGCTTGACCCCGAACATAGCGCCCGCTGAAGAAGCCGTTGGCCTGCGATGAGAACGGTACGGCCGCCATATTAGAAGCCGCTTGATAAGCAGCCGTCTCATCATCCATCGCCACGACCGTCGAGCCTTCGAGTACGCCTGGATTGAGCACGGCCAGATTCCAAAGGGGCTGGTTAGCAGCAAAACCAAGCTGCCCGCTGCGCGAAGCATACGCATTCGCGGCGCGGATGCGAGCCACCGTCCAGTTGGAGCAGCCGAAGGCGCGAATCGTCCCTTTGCGGACCTGCTCATTGAGCACGTCGATAATGCCCTCTACTCCAACGTTCGGATCGTCGCGATGCAGCCAATAAAGATCAATATAGTCCGTTTGCAGGTTGGAGAGGCTGTCGTTCAGATCATGCAGAATATCGTCGCGGCTAAGACGCGATTGATCCATTGTCGCCAGATCGGGATGCGCGCCCTTCGTCGCCAGCACGATACTGTCCCGGCAGCCCCGTTCCTTCAGCCAGGCACCGACCGTTTTCTCGCTAAGGCTTTTGCCAAGACCTGCCCAATCGTCGTAAATGTTGGCCGAATCGAGAAAATTCCCACCTTGCTCCCTATATAAGTCCATTAATCGAAAAGCGTCTTCTCTTGCGATTTCCGATCCGTACCCCGATGTCCCGAGACAAATGACGGACGGCTGCAGATTCGTATTCGCGATCCGGTTCGTGCGCATGGCATTCCCTCCTTTATTGGGTTACTTTCTCGCGGTATTCTTGAGGCGTCAGCGTCGTGCTTTTCTTGAAAAAGCGGGAGAAGTAACCCGAGTCGAAGCCGATCCGAACCGCAACCTCGCCCACCTTCAGGCTGGTCTCCCCGAGCAGTTGTTTGGCCAGCGCCAGCTTCGCGTCGGTGATGTAATCGGACAATCCGATACCGGTAAGCTGCTTATACAAGCGGCACAGATAGCTGGAGTTCAGCTCCGCTTCGTCGGCGAGCCGCACGAGCGACAAATCGCCGTCGATATGGGCGTGGATATACCGATGAAGCTTCTCGACGACTTCGTTACTTTTCTCGGAGTTGTCTTCCGCGAGAAACTCGGAGAGCGCATCGGCCATTCGCCGCAAATAACGGCCGGCCTCCTGCAAGGAGGAATGGGCATCGAGCGCGAACAGCCGGTTCATCGGCAGCCGCTCAGCGATTCGAGCGTACGCATTCCAGCGATTTATTTGGGACAAAATCATCGTTGCCGCCGAATAATAAATTTCTTGCAGCTCCTCGTACTGCAGTCCAGGCGCCTCGGCGAACAAGCTGTCGAACGGAGCGCTTTGACCGCTCTCCAGCAGCGTACGGAGCTGGTTGAGCCTAACCCGCCGTTGATGGGCAGTCGTCTCCTTGCGCGAATCGGCTGCTTCACCCTCGTCCACCGCATTCTCGTTAATCTCGTAGAGGAGCATTTCGTCGCCCTCTCCAAGTCCGCGGATGAGCAGTCGGGACAGATGGGCGTATTTCGCGGACAGCTCTTCCCATGCGAATGGCTGTACGGTAGAGCTGAGCGACAACGGCACATGTAGCAGCGTTTTGCACCGGTCCTGAATGAAATCGAGCGATTCCTGGACGAATCGGACCCATGAAGCGCTCTCCGGACGACCTTCGCCATCCGGCTGCAGCAGCCACATGAACCGCGAACGGTCGATTACTGCCGTTGCCATCACAGCCGAATGGCTCAGCACTTCAACGGCAATATTTTGCACCGCGTACAACAGCAGCTCTTTATCAACCGAAGTATAACTGTCTCCCCATCGGTCGACCCGGCCAACCACGAGCATGACGGGCTGGGATGCAGACAGCTTCAACTCAAGCTCTCCAAACCGTCTTGCGCGGATCGCTTCGCTCGCCACCTCACCCTCGGCCATGGCATTCAATAAATCCCGCTGCAGGACAGGGAGCGCCTTACGCATCTGTTCCTTCGCTTGGTCAATGAAGCCGTTGATCGACCGCTCGCTGGTCAGCTCACGGACCGCTTTCTCCACCGTGCGGATGATGTCTTCCTCGTCGTCGGTCTTGAGCAAATAGCCTGCGCTGCCGTTCTGGATAGCAGCCTGCACGTAACCGAATTCATTGTGTCCCGACAGGAAGATGACCTTGCAGGACGGCCATTGCTCGCGAATCCGCTCTAGCAGCTCGAGTCCCGACATCCCTGGCATGCGGATGTCCGACAAGACGATGTCGATTCTCGTCTTCCCGAGCCAGTCCAGCGCTTCCGCCGCAGAATTCGCCGTGTACAGGTCAAGCTTGAGCTGCTGGGCTTCCTCGAACAGCTCGCGCAAGCTGTTCACGATGTACGGCTCGTCATCTACGATAAGCATCCGATGCAGCATCATTGAATCTTCTCCTTTACGGGAATATAGAGGCTAATCTTCAAACCTCCGAGCTTGCCGTCTATTGATGCTTTGACGCCGCTCTCCGGTCCGTATTTCAGCCGCAGCCGCTTATGCACGTTAATAATTCCCGTACTCTCGATATGGGGAGGCGGATCGGTCAGCTTGCGGTTCAAGTTCCACAGGTCCTCGTCGCTCATGCCTTTCCCGTTGTCCGCAATCTCGATGACAAGCTGATCGGCGGCATGCAAGAACCGCACGCATAGCTGACCGCCGTTGCCTACATCCTCGAGTCCGTATTTATACGAATTCTCGATAATCGGCTGCAGCGTCAGCCGCGGCACGAACACGCTTGCCATGTTATCCGGCAGCTCATCTACTTCCGCGATGATACGATCCTCGAAGCGGATTTTTTGAATCTCGAGATACGCCCTCGCGAACTCCAATTCCTCTCTGAGCGGAACATCGTCTGATGCGTTCCTGGTAATGAATTTGAAGTAATTACCGAGATGCTTCGTAAAGGGCTTCAGCTTTGGATAATCCTCAAGCTTCACCATTTGATTCAGAATAAAGAAGCTGTTATACAGAAAATGCGGATTGATCTGCGCTTGCAGTTGCTTCAGCTCCGCCTTCTGCGAATGAATTTTCTCCACGTACACTTCTTCGATCAATATTTTCAATTGACTCAGCATCGAATTGAACTGCGCGTACAAATACTCGAATTCATCGTTGCTGTTCAACGTCAATTTCACGTCCAGATTGCCCTTCTCCACTTTACGGAATGATCGGACAAGCTGTTTGAGCGGGCGGTGAATCATTCTGTAGATCCAGTAAGAGAAGACCACCACGATCAGCACCGACGACAGGGACAGCACCCAGAACCACGTATTGTACTTCTGAATCGGACCGAGCGCGTTTTTCTCGGGCGTATACATGAGCAGCGTCATGTCCACTGCAGACGAATGCTCAAGCGTCAAAATATAGCGCTTATTGTCATAAGTAAACGCATTCATTCCCTGCTTGCCCTCGTCGATGCTGGACTTTGCGATCGATTTGATCGCCTCCGCGCGCTCCGCGTTGCCATCCGTCGTTATCGCCCATTCCAAGTCGCTTCCGAACAGGATCGCCTGTTCTTCGTTGAACGTGATAAATTGCGTCAGCTCCTGTTTAATCGCCTGCTTCGACAGCTCGAGATAAAGAAAGAAGCTGAGTGCGCTGAGATCTCGCGTATCCGGATACTGCTGGCAAATAAACATTTCGTTCGCGAGCGGGACAAGTGTCAGATGAAGCAGCGACGCATTAAACAACGGTCGAAGCTGCTCCTGACTAGCTGTAATATAGATATTGTTTGAATTGATCACTTTGCCGAGGCTTGGTACATACGCATTGACGCTGTCGATGTAATTGCTGGAGTTTTTCACAAGCACCAGCCGCTTCTGCAGTCGAATCATCGCCATGGTCCGCTCCAGATCGGACATAACCGGGCTCGCAACGCTCAGCTTCTGCAGGTCATCGTCATTGATGAATTCCCGCTGCAGCCGCTGGATCCGGTCAAGCTCAACGACAAGCGACTGAATATAGAAATGGACTCGGGACTGCATGGAGTCGGAGATTTCACTACGCACGCTCGCTTCGCTCTGCTGGTTCAAATACATGCTGATTCCGTATAACGGGGCAATCACGAGCAGCAGAACGATGACGAGCTTGTAAAAGATAGCGATTTTCGGCATTTTCAGGCGTAGCATTTCATCGACTTCCCTTCGGAATTAATCATCATGTATACGCCATACATGCAGAAAAGTCGTATCGCTTTACTCTTTTACGCTTCCAAGCACGATGCCTTTGACGAAAAAGCGCTGCAGGAATGGATAGAGGATCAGGATCGGAAGCGCACCCATGAAGATTTGCGCCGCTTTACTTGTTCGCTCTGACACCTGCGCCAACGAGTCCAAATCTTTGGCCGACTGGATGGCAAGATCAGTCTTGATGATTACGGTCTGCAAGTAGCTTTGCAGTGGGTAATGCTCGGGCTTGTTCATGTAAATGAGCCCGTCGAACCACGAATTCCAATGGCCAACGATCGTAAACAGCGAGATTGTCGCCAAAGCCGGCATAGAGAGTGGCACGAACAGCCGCCACAGCACCGTCCACTGCTTGGCGCCGTCGACGAACGCAGCCTCCTCCAGCTCCCTAGGCAAACCTCGGAAGAAGTTAAGGAGCAGGATTACGTTGAATACCGGAACCGCGCCGGGAATAATCAAAGCCCAGATCGTATCGATGAGATGGGTCTGGTTGACGATCATATAGGTCGGAATCAAACCGCCGCTGAACAGGATCGTCAGGACGAAGAACCATGCGTACACGGTCCTGTATTTGAATACCCGCACTTCCTTGGATAGCGGATAGGCGAGCAGAATCGTCAGAAACATGTTGACCAGCAGGCCGAGCGCTACTCGCTCGAGCGTGATCCAGAACGCGTGCATGAATTCAGGTTTGCCTAGCACGTACGAATAGGATTGCCATGTGAAATGAACAGGCCACAGCACGACATCGCCCGCCGATGCGGCCGTCTTGTCGCTGAACGATATCGCCAGCACATGAATGAGCGGCAGGATGCAAAGCACGGAGAGTGCGATCAGAAAAATCTGATTCAGTACATTGAACGTCTTTTGTCCGGTAGTCATATGAAAGTCCAAGCGGCATGCTCCCCTCTAGAAGATGCGGTAGTTAGCGAAACGATAAGCTAGCAAATAGGAAACCGAGATGAAGACAAAGGAAACGACTGACTTGAAGAGCCCTACCGCGGCAGCCGGACCAAATTGCGCATCCACTAATCCAAGCCGATATACCATCGTGTCGATGATGTCTCCGCTGTCATACACTTGCGGCGAGTAAAGGTTGAAGATTTGGTCGAAACCTGCGTTGAGCACGTTACCGAGACTTAGCGTCAGCAGCAGGACGATAATCGGCGTAATGCCGGGCAGCGTAACATGCAGCGTTTGGCGCCACCGGCTTGCGCCGTCTACGATCGCGGCCTCATAGAGCACCGGATTGATCGAGGTCAGGGCTGCCAAATAAACGATCGTCGCGAAACCAAATTCCTTCCACATGTCACTGATGACGATCGTAAACGGAAACCAATGATTGTCGCCAAGGAAGAAGATCGGTTTGATGCCGAAGATACCGAGAAAATGGTTTACGATACCCGATGACGGAGACAGCACGTCAATCAGAATGCCGCCCAGAATGATCCAGGACAGGAAATGCGGAAGATAGATCAACGTTTGAATCGTCCGCTTGACGGCGTTTTTGCGCACCTCGTTCAGAAGAAGCGCGACCAGAATCGGAAACACGAGTCCCGCTACGATTTTCATCATGGCAATGTATATCGTGTTCCACAGTACCGTGAAGGTATCTGGCATATCCAGCACGTAGCGGAAATTTTCCAAGCCGATCCAATCGGAGCCGGCGAAGCCTTTGGCCGGAATATACTGCTGAAACGACATGATGATGCCGAACATCGGACCGTAGCTGTAGATGAGCACCAGGACGACGCCCGGCAGAAGCATGAGGTGGAACGGCAGCTGGCTGACTCGAGTTTTATTCATTGTTCGTCCTCCAAATTCGGTTGGTTCGGTTAGAGAAAGAAGAAGAACGGTTGTCGAACCTCCATCGTTCTCCTTCTTTTCCCGAACCGCATCGGCGTTATTTACCTTGCTGTGCCGACCATTCGTTTACTTCCTGCGTAATTTGGTCGCCGCCAAGTTTCTTCCAGTCCTCGACGAACTTATCGAATTCTTCGATCGGCGCGCCAAGAATGATTTTGGTGAAAGTTTCGAGTTGCATTTTGTCCAGCGTCGACTTTTTCGATGCCATCGTCTTCGTCGGAGCTCCGTAGAACTTCGTGAATTTCAAGTTCTGATCTTTATTCTGGTAGACGCCTTCGATCGTGCTGTAGGCGCTCTCGGGTCCGAAGACGCGCATCGTTCCCCATGCCGTGCGGTCGCCACCGTTATAAGCAACGATTTTGTCGTAGTAGTCCTTCTGCTCCGGATTCAGTCCAGCCGGATCTTTCGCTGACAGTGCCGCCGTTACTTTCTTGTAGTGGCCGAAGTTTCCGCCAATCGGGTTGGAGCCGCCGACTCTGACGACGTTTTCTTTGAAATAATCGTACTGCTTGTCTCCGATTTTGTCGGAATGGAACACTTTCGGATCGGCCGTGCCGCCGTAGAGCTTGTCGTTGGCAAAGTTCATCAACTTGATGAGCGCCTCCGGGTTTTTCATGTTTTTGTTCACGACCATGAACTCGTTAAAGCTGAGATCGGCCGAATATTGCACCGGTTTATCAGTTGCCGACACCGCAGGAGATACGCTCCAGTCCGCGTTCGGGTTCTTCGTGACCGTATCTTGCAGCGGCCACAGCGGATTCCATAGTGCGCCATAGTCGACCCCTATCTTATTATTGGCAAAATCTTCGCCGACCTTGCCGCTGTCTTTCACCCCGAATTCAGGGTCGATCCAGCCTTTCTTGTACATTTCCTGTAGCTTCAGAAGCGCAGTTCTCGTCTCCGGCTGGATGCCGCCGTAGACGATTTTGCCATCCGCGCCTGCCATCCAGATATTCGGGTGCGAGCCGAAGGCATTGAACACGCCGGTCGATTCCGCCACGCCGTTCTTGTACAAATCCTTCGTGAGCGATAGGCCGAACGTATCCTTCTTGCCATCGCCGTCCGGATCCTGATTGACGAACGCATCCATCACTTTCTCCAGATCCGCCCACGTCTTCGGCGTCGTCAGGTTCAGCTTCTTCATCCAATCAGAACGAAGATATAGCAGGTTGATCCCGCCCTCGTATCCACTTTCATCCGGCGGAATCGCCATCAGCTTGCCATCGAACGTAGCCGCCGCTTTCGCCAGCGGACCGGACTCGATGGAGTTTTTCGTCAGATCGGAGGCGTATTTTTGATAAACGTCGGTCAAATCCGCCAGCATGCCCGCATCGACAAGCTGCTTCAGTTGGGAGCCGTTGACCTTGAATATATCCGGCAAATCGTTGGAAGCGATTGCAATATTCAGTTTCGCGTCATATTGATCGCTCGGTACGATCCAGCTGTGCTTGACCGTAATGCCAAGCTCGTTTTGATAAGCTTTTGTCCAGTTATTATTGTCAAAATCTTCGCCTTGCTTGAATGCGATCGAAGCGTCTTGATCCCGTACGGTTGTCACCGTTATCGGCGGATCGTATTTCGCGTTGATATCGACCGGTGCTGAATCTGCATTGCCTTTGTTCGCCGCAGCCGCGTTGCCATTCGCGTCTCCGCTGCCGGCATCATTCGACTTTGAGCAAGCCGTAACGACAGTAAGAACGATAATCAGTGAGAGCATAGCGAGCTTATTCGAGTGTTTCAATGCTTGTTGCCTCCCTATGTTATTTTTATCTTGCTGCCTCATCATAACGGAGAACGACCAGTCAAGAAATATGAAAGTATTGACTCGTCATGACATCTGTTTACTTTTGTAAACACTAGATCAGCAATGTAAATATTGTCCTTATAAAGTCCGGTCGCGAAGATGACTTGAATGGCTCCGCCTGGCCTTCACGTTAAAATTAAAGTGCCGAAAAGTCCTGTGGACTTATCGACACTCTGAAAGGAGTTAAGCAGATGTAGTTGTTTATCTCCTTTATTATTTCTTTTAAAGCTAGCAAAAATGCTAAGTGAGCCTATTTAATTGCTGCAGCTGCCGGTTCTACCAAGCTTCCGTATGTGCGCAGCAATTGTCGAAGAGTTTCGGTCGCCTCTGCCGACGGGAAATATTCTAATCCGATATAACCGGTGAATCCGATTTCCTTGATGGCGCTAAGCACGTTCTCATAATTGATTTCACCGGTCCCGATTTCGTGGCGGCCGGGATGGTCGGCGATATGGAAATAATCGATGACGTCCATATGCGCACGTATATTGGGAATCAGATTGCCTTCCGTAATCTGCTGATGATAGACGTCGTAGAGCACTTTGACATTCGGGCTGTTCACTTCCCCGATCAGGGCAGCCGCTTCCTCAGTCGTTTGCAAATAATAACCAGGGTGGTTGACCCGCGTATTGAGCGGCTCCACGACGAGCGTCACGCCGGCCTCCTCTAGCAGAGGCGCAGCCAGCTTCAAACCCGCCACCAAGGAAGCGGCCTGTACGGAGCGGCTAACGCCGGCAAGCTCGTCGCCGGTCTGGCTGATCAGATAGCGGCATCCAAGACGCCGCGCCGCCGCGATGCTCTCCTTCAGCCCCTCGATATATTCCGCTCTTCGCTCAGCGTCGACGAGCGATACGAATCGGGTACAGACGGATGCGACCGTGATGCCGCATTCCTTCGTGACCCGCTCGACCAGCTCCAGATCCTCGCTCCACCATTGCCAGAACTCGATCGCCGGAAACCCGAGCTCCGCTGATTTTCTAATTTTCTCCTCCGTGGACATGCTGCTATTGCCAAACACCGCACCTAAAGATACAGAAAATTTCATAACTGCTCCTGCCTCCTCGTTTATGTGAACAGAATCGTTTTATGCTCCAGCGTCGTTTCTTTGTTGCTCTGGCGAATTGGCACGAACACCGGCGATAGAACGACGGAACCAGTGGCATCCGTGTACACGCCTTCCTCAGCATAGGTCAACGAGCCAAACTCCGATTCATTGCCATTCGACTCCTCTTGATTCCACTTGCTCCGCAGCAGCAGCGCTCCATGACGCATCGTAACGGCATTCGGAAATCCTGGTGAATGCGCAGGAACGCGCGTCAGTCCGAGTTCGAATTGCAGCTCCAAGCGCATGCCTGTAACTAGCTCGACCTGGATCTCCAGATAACCGTTCTCGCTCACGGCATCCAATCGTACACCGTTCATGCTGACGGCCGACGTTCCCGGAACCGTATGCTGCGGAACGTAGAAACGGAGCGTTGCGGTGCAGGACGACGAGGCGCTCAGCACCTCAAACCCTGCATGCCCCCGATACGGATACGAAGTTGTCTGGCGAATGACCGCTTCTCCGTCATCCCATGCAAGGCTAGCAATTCCGTTATGATAGAACGGCACCGATACCCGGCTTCCGTCCACCCAGTAGCCGTATTCCGCCGCGCGCGCGAGTCCCTCGCCGCCCCTCATCGTGCAACACCAATACGCTTCATATACATTGTCCAGCGCATACAGCTCGCGCTCAGTCGCGCCCGCACAGTTATCACAGCCGAAGCCGCCGTTCGGCCGCTGGCCGTGACTCATGGCGTTGAAATAAATCATGTGGGCTGTCTCCAGGTAGTGAGGCTTCGAAGTGGCTCGCCACAGCTCGACTGAAGCGACGAACGAATCGACGACCGCGCAAGGCTCTGTCCACCAAGGCCGGTTGAACCAATTGTAGTTAGCGCCGTTCTCCGTCATCCCCTTCTGGACGTACAGCTCGAATACTCGCTCAGCCTCAGCTAGCAGACCGGCATCGCCGCTCATACCGTAATAGCGGAGTATTCCACGCAGCGCCGACAGCGTCGCATGAGTCTGCGCGCTGATTCCCAACAGATCGATCGATAGAAATTTCCGTATCATCTCCTCGATCGTTGCTTTCAGCTCCGGCCAGCCTAGCAACTCGTAAGCATGAGTGGCGCCGTCAAGCATAATAAACGCGCAGCCAATATCCGTTGACAAGTACCAGTTCCGAACCGGCTTTTCCCCCAGCGACCCTGCGGCCTCCCCGTCGATCGCACGTTCCTGAGGATCGGTCGGGTAAGACGCGAAATGCGCTTTGGCAGGAAGAATCAATCCCTTGACGACGCGTTCGATTTGATGGAGAACGTCAGGCTCCCGCTTCCACACGTACAGCTCAGCAAGCGCACGCAAATACCAGCTGTTGCCCGAAAGCTGTTGTTCGTCCGTCATCCCGTCAGGCAATATGCGGCCAAAATAGCCGCGTTCATTCACCGCCTCCGGCAGCTTGGCCATAATCGCTGCCGTGTGCAGCGGCTCCGTACCCGTGGCGCGGGCAGTCAACGCTTGGGCAAGCAGCGTTCTGCCTTCATTATCGCCTGGCCAATCATAGGTCGCCGGCTTGAATACCTCGTCCGGCCCGTACAGCGAGTCGGCTAGACGCGAAGCGCTGGCCGTCAGACGGTCTCGCAGATCGCCTTCAAGCGAAATGCGCTCCAGTGGTATGGCTTTCATCGAATATTCCTCCATTCAAAGTTAAGCTTGTTCCTTCTGTTCATCGCTTCAGTTCAGGCGATTCTTACTTCTCTTCCTATTCCTCTGCATCCAAGATGAGCACCCAATCTTCGCCGATGCCGGATGATGGAGGCGTGAACAAAGCTCTGCCGCTATTCGCCACCTTCTTGGTCAGCGCAGTCGATCGTCCCGACCGCGGATCGTACCAGTGCCCCAGCAGCCGGCTGCCCGGAATTCTACCCATGAGGAGCTCGAAGGATTGCCCGCTCGCGCTGTATACGAAGATGTAACTGTCGCCTCGTGCCGCCCGGATATGATCCGATCCGGTAAGCGCATTCACGATTATCTGCTGATCAGGCACGAGCTGGAGAAAGGGTCTCGATTCGAATAACGCACGGAAATGTCGCATTTGTTCCGCTCCCGGGCTGTCCAGCGCCTCTCGCCAATGCAGCTTTGCACCACTGTACGCCGGCCGGCCCGGCTCAAACAGCTGCCACACGCTCGTATGGCCGTAAGTGTGCCCGAATGCACCGGCCAAGACGGCCCAATAAGCGGCCTGTCGAATGTCGTAATCCGTGAAATAGCCAGCTTCATCGCTCCAATTGACCGAATGACCCTCGTAGCGGGGCTCCCCGTCAAACGTCGGCTTAGGGGGATAGATGTGATAATCCTTTGCTATCATATTGTAGTTGTCCAAATGCCTGGCGCCATGTCCCGACTGATTCGTATGGTAATCGAGCCACTCATCGTGATGAAACCAAATCGACGAGGAATACCCGCCAAGCGGATGATAGGTAATCAGGTGACTGCCACCGTCACCCTCGCGCAATCCTTCTGCCAACGCGCGCCATACGGCGAGCTTCGAGTCCGGATTGCGGTCACCGCCCAAAATCCATACGATGTTCGGGCATTCCTTGTATCGCGCGCCGACATAACGGCCGAATGCCCGCGCATTGTCGACATCGAACAGCTCCGGCCCCTTGGCATACGGATTGCCGAGCGTTACCTTGTCTCCCCATGTCGGCACAAGCCCCATGACCATTCCTAGGGAAGCGGCTTTATCGACCGCATAGTCGACATGCTGCCAATAATCGTAGCCATCCGGATTTACCGCCGGCAGCGTCGGATCGAATGCGCCTGACTCATTCCTCCGCAGGGGCACATCGCCATAAGCGTTGGGCTCCTCGATGCCGTCCATTTCCGCCAATATAACCGCTTGAAGGACCGTAAAGCGCTTGGCACTGCGGTTCTCCAAATACGCTGCGATCTCTTCGCGGGTAAGACGATGGAACAATTCCCAGGCCGTATCGCCGAGGTAGAAGAACGGTTTCCCATCCTGATAAGTCAAAAATCGTTTGTTGTCAGATAGCTTGATCATCGGGTACTCAACCGCCTTATAAAAGAAAGTATAGTGGACCGATCGCCGCCCGTTCTAGATGACGATGTTGACATTGCTTGCTGGGCTAGTCCTGCTTCGATCGCCATTCGTTCCCCCACAGCGTCGTTCCATTACCGAATGCTTTGCGGTACTCCTGCCGCCAATAATGGATATCGTGCAAATTGATAATCGGCTTATTTTGCCTACCTTCCTTGCCTGGAAGCTTGGAGAAAGTCTGATGCGGTTCGAGCTGGTACCAATAGGCAACGGTTGCCAGATCAAGCGTAAGCGCGTTGTTGTGCCCGTGCTCGATGCTGGCGCGCAGCGACTTCTCGAAGTAGACAGGATCCTCCAGCATAAATCGATAAACATGCGTCCGCCCGAGAAATCCGGTTTCTCCGTTCACTCTGGCACAGCCAAAATACGGGTGCAAATAAACTTCCTTCGGACACCATGCAGTGTTGAAGAAATCCTCCGTTCCGGTTCCGTGCATCGATCCCGGCCATTGTTCGCCGTCGATCATCCACATATCGTCTCCTTCTCCGTACCACATCGGACTTGGATTATCGACATAATAGTTGATACCGACAAAATGACCCTTGCCACGAATATCGGCGATTACGTAGTTGTCTACATCGGAGCAGTTCGGTTGCTGCGGCACGAGCTCCAAGCCTTCGTTCTCTCCGTCCACCTGATCGGCTTCCGTCAGTTCCCGCCGCCACTGCGCATGAAATCTGCCTGCGTCCTCCGACATCGCGTCGTGTTCCTCATAATCGATGTAGTAATAGAAGGACTCGATCGGTTCATCGGATTCATTCTCGATCGTAATGACGGCTCCCTCACCGAACGGCATCGGAAAATAGCAATTCAGCGCTTGGCCCTTATGAGGCGCCGCAGCAAGCGGCAACGATGCAAAATTGTAGTTTTCTCCCCATCCTTGCCCGAAGAAATCGCCGATCGGCGATTCCACGCTCGGCTCGGTTTCACCGTCCCAATACATGCGCAGCACCGCATTGCGCCGAATCATTCGGTCCGCGCAATTCATCGTGAGCCAAATATGACGAATCACGCCCGCCCCTCCGATGCGAGCAATTTCGCTAACCTCTCCCGCAGCAATTGCAATCGAGTCTTTATTGAGCCCGGACCGGTCATAGCTCGAAATTCGTTTCGTTCTGCGTCCGTTCTTTACCTGATAGATGGAATCAAGCGCTGTCATCGTTAAGCTCCTCCTCTGAAGTACCCTATTCGATCGTTTCCACCTTTCGAATACCCTTACTTCTATTGTAAGTGCGTTGCATGGCTCGCTCTACCTGAAACGATTGACATTCCTTGCTCTTTATTTACATTGGGCGAATTAACGATACCTGCACTGCCTGCACCATGTATCCAACACAAAAAAAGCGAAGGGCACGCCACCTGCTGCGGCACCTTCACTTGGAATAGGTATAGGATAGAATTACTGGCTTTTATCTTCTTCGAATCGTAAGCGAGCCACTACGAAGTTTCTTCTCCAGCCAACGGAGTATCATCAAGCGATAGAACGGACGTGTCAACGGGAATAGGAGCGTGAGGCCTATGATATCCGAAAAGAAGCCTGGCATGAGCAACAGCAGACCTCCGAGCAATACACAAACTCCATTCAGCATGGCATGCCCCGGCGGCCTGCCGCTTTGGATTTGTGCTTGGACATCCATCAGCGCTTTGCGTCCCTCAAGTCTCGCCAGCTGCGCCCCAGCAAATCCTGTTAAGAGAATAAGACCGAAGGTCGGCCAGCCGCCGATCATATGGCCTACCTTAATAATGCCCCACATCTCGACGGCAGGAACGATGATGATTGCGGCAATGATCCATTTTAGCATATTAGCTGCCTCCTTCCCCTTGATTAGGCACTATACCTGCCGAGGCTGCCTTCATAAGCTCGTACAACTCAGGCAGCAGCCTGTCGAGTCTTGCCGGTCGCCAATCCAGATTGACCCATACATGCCGGGTACCGCCTCGGACAAGCAGCTTACCCGGCGGCTCAGCTCCAATATACCATTTCACACGCTCGACATCTGTTTCATCCATGAGACGAATCTGCGATCGGAATGATACCCGAGTAGGCGAGAATTGTTCCAGTTTCGTATATACGACGACAGTATCATCATACCGAGCCGGGGAGACATAAGCACAATCCAAATCCACGACAGGAAGAAGCAGTCCCTGCTTCTCTACCCTGTCATACGTCATCCCCAAAGCACGAACGAGCTCCGTACGGCCAATTTCAAACCATGTCACGTAGTTCCCATGAAACACAACGCCCATCTGATCCGTTTCTTGATAGCGAACGCGAAGGGGATGCAAATGCCAGAGAACGTTCTCTTTGTCTGCTTCCGTCATGCCCTCATCAGCCCTTTATCCTCAAATTGATTCCTAGTTAAAAAAAAGCGACGGCGCTTCCGCACCATCGCTTTTTTGATAAACCTATTACATCACTTTAGCTTGGCCGGAATAGATAACGCCAACTTCTGCGTAAACCGTTACTTCCGAACCGTCGTGTAGAAGCTCAAGTGCATTCTGAACACCTAGAATAACAGGGATTCCAAGGTTAAGCGCAACGATCGCCGCGTGGCTAGTGATGCCGCCTTGCTCCGTGATCACTGCTGCTGCTTTGGAGATCGCAGGCATATATTCTTTGTCTGTCGAGACAGTCACAAGAATCGAACCTTCTGTTGTTTTCGCGATAGCCTCTCCAGGAGTGCGAGCTACAACCACTTTACCTGTCGCGCTTTGAGTGCCGATCCCTTGACCTTTAGCGATCATCTCGCCAATTGTGTGAATCTTGATCAAGTTCGTCGAGCCGGAACGGCCAACCGGTACGCCAGCTGTGATGATAACTGTATCACCAAGCTTCACCATGCCGGAGCTGATGCCGCCTTGAACCGCGATGTCGAACATTTCATCCGTTGTTTCAGCAGGTGTACCAAGCACTGGCGTTACGCCCCAGATCAGAGCCAAACGGCGCATAACTTGCTCAACAGGCGTTACTGCGATAATCGGCGATTTCGGACGGTATTTGGAAATCATCCGTGCTGTGTAGCCGCTCTCTGTCGATGTGATAATCGCTTTCGCGTTCAGATCAAGAGCAGAGTTGGCAACAGCTTGGCTGATTGCTTCTGTTACTGTTTTTTGCTGCGCATTCGCTTGACGCGTGAAGATCTCACGGTAGTTCAGCGTCTCTTCCGCACGAACTGCGATACGGGACATCGTTTGAACCGACTCAACCGGGTATTTGCCGGCAGCTGTCTCACCGGAAAGCATAATCGCGTCAGTGCCGTCGAAGACCGCATTCGCAACGTCGCTTGCTTCCGCACGTGTCGGACGCGGGTTGCGCTGCATGGAATCGAGCATTTGTGTAGCTGTAATTACCGGCTTACCTGCCAGGTTACATTTTTGGATCATTTTCTTCTGAACGAGCGGTACTTCTTCAGCAGGAATTTCTACGCCGAGGTCGCCGCGCGCAACCATAAGGCCGTCGGACACTTCAAGGATCTCGTCCAGGTTGTCAACGCCTTGCTGGTTCTCGATCTTCGAGATGATCTGGATGTGGCTTGCGTTATGCTTCTCAAGCAGCTCACGGATTTCGAGCACGTCCGTCGCTTTACGCACGAACGATGCTGCGATGAAATCGATGCCTTGTTCGATACCGAAGATGATATCGTTCGCATCCTTCTCCGTAATACCAGGCAAGGAGATGTGTACGCCAGGAACGTTTACACCTTTCTTGCTCTTGATTGGACCGCTGTTAACGATGCGGCATTTGATCTCAGTGCCTTCGACTTCTTCAACCGTCAGGCCGATCAAACCGTCGTCGATCAGGATCGTCGAGCCTGCCTCTACATCAGCAGGAAGGTTCGAGTACGTAACAGGAATACGGTTACGGTCGCCGAGAATTTCTTCCGTCGTCAATGTAATCGTATCGCCTTGATCGAGCTCAATCGGCTCTTCTTTCAATTTGCCCAGACGAATTTCTGGACCTTTCGTATCAAGCAGGATCGCAACTGTTTTGCCAAGCTCTTGGCAAGCTTGACGAATGTTCTTGATCCGGTTGCCGTGCTCTTCGAAGTCGCCGTGGGAGAAGTTCAGACGAGCAACGTTCATGCCCGCGTTAATCAGTTTCTTCGTATTTTCGAGCGATTCGCTGGAAGGCCCGATCGTACATACAATTTTCGTTTTACGCATAAGTAATTTTCCATCCTCCGTGTCTAAACGATCACATTGTCGTTATACAGTCATTAATTAAACGCTAGCCGATTCAGCCTCTTGAATCTGCTCGATATCAGCATCCGGCTCCGGTGAGCGGAACTCCCCGATGCGGCGGAATTTCTCGTACCGGTCTTCGATCAATTCCTCGGACGAAAGTTTTGACAGTTCGCCAAGGTGACGCCAGATCGCTTCTTTGATCGTCTCCGATTGCTCGGCCAGATCACGATGCGCTCCGCCTTGCGGCTCGGCGATAATCTCTTCAATGATGCCGAAGCCCTTCAAGTCAGCAGCCGTAATCTTCATCACAGCAGCTGCCTCGTCAGCGCGAGAGGCATCTTTCCATAGTATAGATGCCGCACCATTCGGAGAAATAACCGAATAAATCGCGTTCTCGAGCATCAATACACGGTTACCAACGCCCAGTCCGAGTGCACCGCCGCTTCCGCCTTCGCCGATGACGACGCAGATAATCGGAACACCGAACATGGCCATCTCACGCAAATTACGGGCAATCGCTTCGGATTGACCGCGTTCTTCCGCTGTATTGCCTGGATAAGCGCCTTTCGTATCGATAAACGTTACGATCGGGCGGCCAAATTTGTTCGCCTGCTGCATCAAGCGGAGCGCCTTGCGGAACCCTTCCGGATGCGGACTTCCGAAGAAACGGGCAATGTTATCCTTCGTATCTTTGCCGCGCTGATGACCGATAACGGTTACCGGCACATCGTTCAGCTTCGCCAGACCGCCGACGATTGCGAGGTCGTCAGCAAACAGGCGATCGCCGTGAAGCTCAATAAAGTCTGTAAAAATCGTCCCTATGTAGTCAAGCGTTGTAGGGCGACCATGATGGCGCGCTAAGTGCATCTTCTGCGCAGGCGTCAATTCATTGTACAGATCTTCTTGCAGTTGCTTACAGCGTTCTTCCAAACGGGCGATTTCATCGCTGAAATCAATACCCGACTCTAGGCCGAATTTCTTCAGCTCTTCGACTTTCTTTTGCAGCTCGTTAAGCGGCTTCTCAAACGGCAGCTCACCCGCCATTGATAATTTCCCCCTTTACCGAATGCATATCAAGCAATTTCGCAAGTGTTGCTTTCATTTCTTTACGGTGTACCACTTTATCCAGCTGTCCGTGCTGCAGGTTAAACTCCGCGGTTTGGAAGTTGTCCGGCAGCTTCTGGCGGATAGTCTGTTCAATTACGATACGGCCCGCAAAACCGATAAGCGCGCCGGGCTCGGCCAAATTAAAGTCGCCAAGCAATGCGAAGCTTGCGGAGACGCCGCCTGTTGTAGGATCAGTCATAATGGAAATATACAGACCGCCGTCACCTTGGAACTTCGCGAGTGCTGCGCTTGTCTTAGCCATCTGCATAAGGCTGAGAATACTCTCCTGCATACGAGCGCCGCTTGAGGTGGAGAACACGATCAGCGGAAGCTTGTTCGCATGCGCATACTCAATTGCACGTGTGATCTTCTCACCGACAACGGAACCCATGCTGCCTGCGAAGAAATCAAAGCTCATGAAAGCGGCGACGACCGGCAGACCGCCGATCGTCCCTACTCCCGTTACAACCGCATCTTTAAGACCGGAGCTCTTCTTCTGCGCTTCCAGCTTGTTTGCATAACCTGGGAAACCAAGCGGATCAACGGATTCGAGATCCGCGTCCAGCTCCGTCAGCTTGCCTTCATCGAGTGTAATGGCAATGCGCTCCCAAGCGTTAAGCCGGAAGTGATGTCCGCAGCCTGGACAAACTTTTAAATTTTTCTCGACTTCTTTGCTAAATTGAATGTTGCCGCACTTCGGGCATTTGGACATTAAGCCTTCCGGAATATCCGGCTTCGTACGCGGCTGACCCGAAGGAATTGTGGCATACTTCTTTTTATGAAATAAGTCCTTGAACACGAGTGACACCTCTTTGGAGCGGAGCGCAGTAAGTTCAAGCTATTACCGCCCCGAGTTTAGAATATTGTTCAGCACTTCCTGCACTTCTTCCAGTTCGCCAGATGGGACCAATATCTCGTATTGCTGTTTCGATACGTTAATTGGCCTGATTTTCACGAGAAACCCTTCTTGGGTCAGCCGGTTTTTGATGCTCTCCGCAATTTTTGCCGTAGGCGCGATATAGATAACCGTCCACATGAAAGGTACCTCCTTGCAATAATAAAAAGAACATCTGATCGCACTTGTATAGGCATTAGCCGCAAAATGAACACACGTTAATTGGGCATATGATGTCATCATGATACCATAAGTTTGGTTTTCATCGCAACGGCGCGAGGACTGTGAGCATATTCCAGACCCGAAAGGCGGCGTTCACGCGGGTTAAGGCGTGTCTGCGATTTCGTACCGGTTCGCTTTCGGATCCTGGTGTGCGATCCTTGCGGATGCAGCAGCAGCAAGTCCTGCGACGAGATCGTCCAGAAAGACATGCACATGCGTGCCCTTCTCATTAAGCTTACGAATGATGCCCGGCTTCACTTTGTCCAGATAGCCGAAGCTTGTAAGTCCGATCATGCCATATACATTTGTAATGCCGAGCGCAAGCGTCTCGTCAACGCCGAAGAGCGACTCATCGGCTTCCATAATCGCTTGCAGCGGCGCGGGCAGCAGCTTCTGCTCCGCCAGTTCATCCAGCGCAATGCCTGTAAACAGGACATACTGGACCTCACGCTTGCCAAGCACGGCATGCACGCTTTCTTCGCATTCCTCATAGGTCAAAGCCGCATTATACGGACTTTGCAGCGAAAATACAATATCTGCAACATCGCTTACCGAAACACCGCGTCTGTTCAGCCATTTCTCCATATCGGACGACATTGTTCATCCCCCACTGTCCAGCTTGTACGAATTGGGGGGAGACAGGGGAGTCAAAACTCCGTTCCCTGGCTTCTTCAGCCCATACAAGCGGCGAATACAAAGCTTTAAGCAACGTAATGGAGTTGCTATTGGCTCTGTGTCTCCTAATGTATGCAGCTTCATATCAACATGTGCCTGGTTAAGCAAAAAGGCCGTGTAAACCCTTGCCCAGCAAAACGATGATTCGAGTCCATTTTCATTATTATTTCACAACAGCCGACCCTTTACCAAATATCGACTCGATTTGCGACAACAACTGCTCCGAAGGTTTGATGCGGAAGGCGTCGCTAAGCGCGACAGTTCGTCCTTCGCGCTCATAGAACAGGACAGTTTCATAGACTCCTGAGCTTGCCGTCAGAAGCGCCTTCAGCTTCGCGAGCGATGCGGAGTCTTCGCGCCCTGCGACGATCTTGACGTATAGGCGCTGCGGCCGTTTAGCCGTTGCGGCAGGTTGCTGCGAGGTACCGCCGCCGCGGGCGACTGCCGGCTGAGCAGACGGAGCTGGCTGCTGTGGCGCGCTGCCGCTGCGCGCTGGCGCATTCACGTGCGCCGCCGCTGGCTGCGCAGCAGGCGCGGCTTGCCGCGGTGCGCCCGCTCCAGCTCCGGCGCTGCCCGCCTGCGAAGCCCCGGCAGCACCGCCGCGAGCTTGCGCCGCCGGCGCCGGCCGCGAGCCCGTGCCGCCGCCGGCCGCGGAGCCACCGCCGCGCGCCGCGGCTTCGCCGCTGCGGCTGCGGGCTTGCCGCTGCAGCCGCTGAACTCCTGCGGCCACCGAGTCGGCCGCGCTGCCCATGCCAGTGCCGCCGCCAAGCGGCACCACATCTTCGATGAGGAGCTTATAATCCTCATCCTGATGCTGCACGCTGGCGAGAACAATAACGAGGCTGCCCGGATCGAGCGCAGCCGAGTGACGCTTCCAGATGGTCGGGAACGCGACCGCCTCGACGCGCATAATGCGATCCTCGATTTCAAGGAAGGCCATCGCTTGTCCTTTCTTCGTCGTAAAATGCTTCGCCGACACAACCATCGCGCTCAAGGTTGCGAAAGAACCCTCCGGCACTTCCGTCAGATCAACGAGACGATCAAGCGGCAGCTCTTCAAGCTCCGCCTCATAAGCGTCAAGCGGATGCCCGGACAAATACATGCCGAGCAGATCCCGCTCCAGCGACAGCTTCTGGCCTGTCGTATAAGCCGGAACCTCCGGCATCTCCACATCCCAGTTCTGCACTTCATCGAAGCCGAACAGCTCGATCTGAAGCTCCTCGCGCTCCTTGCGCCACTTCAGCGCCGCTTCGACGGTCTCATCGAGCACAGCGACTAGCTGCGCGCGATGTCCACCGAGCGAATCGCATGCGCCTGCTTGAATAAGCGACTCAAGCACGCGCTTGTTCACAACGCGCAGGTCAACGCGCCGGCAAAGATCGAGCAGACTCTCGAACGGACGGTCATCCCGCTCCTTCAAGAGAGATTCGATCGCCTGCGTCCCAACGTTCTTGATCGACGCGAGGCCGAAGCGAACCGCGCCATTCACTGGTGTGAACGTCACGCTGCTCTCGTTCACATCCGGCGGCAGCACGTCGATGCCCATTCGGCGGCATTCGTCTACATATTCCGCTGTCTTCCGCTGACTGCCTGTGACCGACGCCAGCATGGATGCCATGAACGGCACAGGATGATTCGCCTTCAGCCATGCCGTCTGGAACGCGAGCACGCCATACGCCGCCGCATGGGCGCGCGGGAAGCCGTAGTCCGCGAAACGGACGATCATATCGTACACGGCGTTCGCATCTTTCTCAGGGTAGCCTTGACGCAAGCTTCCCTCTACGAAGTGAGCGCGCTCTTCGTCGAGCACCTCGCGCTTCTTCTTCGATACGGCACGGCGCAGCAGATCCGCCTCGCCAAGCGAGAAGCCCGCCATCGTCGATGCAATCTGCATAATTTGCTCCTGATACACGATAATGCCGTAGGTATCGGCAAGTATCGGTTCAAGAGACGGATGCGGGTACTCAACATCGGTAAGACCATGCTTACCGGAGATATATTTCGGGATAAACTCCATCGGACCCGGACGGTACAACGCCGTGACCGAGACGATATCTTCGAACTGAGTTGGCTTCAGCTCTTTCAGCACACGCCTAACGCCAGCGGACTCGAGCTGGAAGATGCCCGTTGTCTCGCCCCGTGATAGCATCGCGTAGGTTGCCGGATCATTGTCGGGGATGAAGCGGAAATCTACCGTGATTCCCTGCTGTTTCTTCACCCAGTCAAGCGTTCGCTCAAGAATCGAGAGTGTGCGCAGGCCGAGGAAGTCCATCTTAAGAAGACCAACCGACTCCAGATGCTCCATGGAGTATTGGGTCAGCGCCGTCTTCTCGCTCCCTGCCTGCAGCGGCACGTAATGAGTTAGCGGCTCGCCGGAGATGACAACGCCTGCCGCATGCGTCGAGGCATGGCGCGGCATTCCTTCCACCTTCAGCGCCATTCGCAGCAGATCGGCTGTCTTCGGCTGACGCTCCGCCGCCTCGCGAAGCTCTGAGCTTACGCGCATCGCTTCCTCAAGTGTAATGCCAAGCTGGTTCGGGATCAGCTTCGCCGCCCGATCCACCTCGCCGAACGGAACAGCCATCGCTCGGCCAACGTCTCGCACGGCTGCTTTTGCCGCCATCGTACCGAATGTAATGATCTGCGCCACATGCTCGTCGCCATACTTTGCAGAAACGTAACTGATGACTTCGTCACGGCGTTCATCATTAAAGTCAATATCAATATCCGGCATCGTAATCCGCTCCGGATTGAGGAACCTCTCGAATAGAAGCTTATATTTAATGGGATCGACATCCGTAATATTAAGCGTGTAAGCCACCAGACTGCCCGCGGACGATCCCCGCCCCGGACCGGTGCGAATGCCCTGCTCATGCGCAAAACGGATGAAATCCCACACGATAAGGAAATAATCGCTGAAGCCCATTTTGTCAATAACGCCTAGCTCATAGTCCAGCCGTTCTGTAATGTTGCTCTTATAACCAGCGTCTGTAGTCCACGCCGCTTCCCCGGAATAACGTGTCTCAAGCCCTTCATGACAGAGTGCGGACAAGTAGTCAGCCGAGCTCATTCCCGCTGGAATCGGGCTAAATCTTGGCAGCAGCGCTCGTCCGAACGTCAGCTCAAGGTTGCATTTCTCCGCAATTTCCACTGTGCGGGCCACGGCGTCCGGCGCTTGACGGAACTGCATCGCCATCTCGTCCGCGCTCTTGAGATACATCTGATCCGTCATCATCTTCAGTCGGTCATCGTCTTCAACCGTCTTGCCAGTGCCGATACAGATCAACACATCTTGAACGGCCGCATCTATCGGCTTCAAGTAGTGAACATCGTTCGTCGCTACTGTCAGTATGCCCGTCTCTTGCGCCAGCCGAAGAGTCGCCTGCAGCACCTTCTTCTGCTCCAGCATGCCATGATCTTGCAGCTCCAGATAGAAATCCTCGCCGAAGATCGAGCGGTACCGCTCCGCAGACTTCAGCGCATGCTCGTATCGGTCATGCAGCAGGTGCTGAGCAATCTCGCTGCCCAAGCAAGAGCTAAGGCAGATCAGACCTTCCGAATACTCGGCCAACACTTCAAGGTCGATCCGCGGCTTATAGTGGAAGCCTTCCAAATGCCCGATCGAGCTCAGCTTCATTAGATTTCGGTAGCCGGTCTCGTTCTTCGCCAGAAGAATCAAATGATAGATCGGATTATCCTTGCGCGCGCCCTTGTCGAAGCGCGATCCCGTCGTGAAATAAACCTCGCAGCCGATAATCGGCTTGATGCCTCTAGCGATACAAGCTTTATAGAACGGCACTGCGCCGTACAAGACGCCGTGATCCGTCAAGGCGAGCGCCTTCATGCCAAGCTCAGAAGCTTGGCTCACTAAGTCTTTAATCCGAGCAGCCCCGTCGAGCAGGCTGAATTCGCTATGCACGTGCAAATGGACAAAATCGCGTTCGCCGCTCATTGTTCGTCCCTTCTTTCTTTCAGAACCAATCATTTTATACTAGTTTATCATATTGACGCCTTGCTCGCCCATAGAATGGACTAGGGGACGAGCTGATTGCGGAGCCTCCCCCCATGTATTCCATGTACTCCCACAGGAGGGTGTAATGAACAAGATGAATTCTTTCTTATCGAATGCGATGATCGACTTCTTCATTGCCTTTGGCGTTGTGTTCGGCGGCTCCATGCTGGCTGGAATAGGCTCGGTATTCGTGCTCTCAGCTCCTGCTGCCATCATGCTGGAAACCGCGTCACGGCTCAAGATTTGGGCGCTCGTCGCCGCTGTAGGGGGGACAATTGACCCAATGCGCGTCATTGAAAGCAATATGATCGAGGGGCATTTATCACCAGTTGCGCTCCAGATCGCCTACATTCTGTGCGCCTTTCTCGGCGCGCATATGGGGACAGAACTGATACGCTGGCTGTGCAGAGGGGCGGTCTGATCGATGCGCGTTCCACCCTTTGAACGGTTCTCCAGGCTCATGCAGGCATGCGCCTTTGTCGTGCTTGGCGCCATAATAGGGGCGATGGCCTATCACGCGGTGTTCTTTATGAGCTTCAACGCTTTGCGAGACAGCCATACAGAGCTTGAGGATAAATTGATTGAGTATGAGGATCGGATTGAGAAGCTGAATAAATTCAAAGATCAGCATACGGTCATTAAGACTGTTCTGCCAATCTTGCTGGACAATAAAGCATCGGATCGTCCCGGTTTGACGGACGAGCAGATGAAGAAGGAGCTGAAGGATAGGCTGAGGAAGGACTTGAGCGTATTCGTCGGCACAAGCATCTATAAAATTAACGCCAATGGCGAGCTTGGCCGGGAGCTGCTGGATAATAAAGTTTATTTGCTTGCGAGTGGCAAAGAATACACGGTCGAAATTCGGACGATGCTCGTCGTCGATAATGTGCTGCAGGTGTGGTTTAAAGCAGAGTCTTACAATAGACCGATCACATAATTGACACAGGTGGGAACGCAGGCTTATTTTCGCTGATACGGCAATTCATGCTACAATGGGACAAACGTGCATAAGCTGCACAGCACATATAAGGAGTTGCATAAAGCGTCATGGAAAGTACACTTCACTGGTTGATCGTCATCGTGATTATCGGCGCATCGCTATTCTCGGTTTATAACAGCTATAAAGCTCGCCGATCAAACGATACAAGGCAACGTGGCATCTATGCCGCATGCATGAACATCTACATGGGCATCATGCTGATCTTCATCGCCCTGTTCGTCATGCTCGCATACAACGGATCAACGGTTAAAGTCATTATTGGCGCACTATTTATCGTGCTTGGCCTGTTCAACCTGTTCGCGGGCTTGCGCAACAACAGCATATACCGCTCTATGAAAGGTTAGTTCGGAATCAGTACGGATCAATTAATTGCGCCGTTAGCATCGCTTTGGCAGCGAGGCCGCTAGGGTCCCTCAGCTCGATCTCGAGCTTGGCGCTCTTGCGGCTCATCTCCAGCAGGCTCGGCTCGATAACCACTTCGCTCTCCAGCTGAATCGGCCTTACGAAATAGGTCGTCATACTCTCAATGATATAGTCCCGCTTCCCCATCTCGCGTATTAATCCCCGCGCAGCCTGCGTCATTAAAGTGACCAGCACCCCTTCGGAAATTGTGCCGAACGTCCCGGACATTTGCGGCGTTATCCGGCCCTCGTAGAGCCAATCACTCTGATCATTCTCTTTTTTCACGAATCCCGCACCGATCAATTCATCGAACGTTTCACCGGACTCCTTCTGCTTGCCCGCGTAACGCATCGCTTCCAGCACTTCCGTTCGGCTCAGAGCCGCGAGAAGCTTGCGGTTCTTATCGACGATCGGCAGCAGATCAATGCCTTCAGCCGCCATCGTATGCGCCGCCGATGCAATCGGAATATTCGGTGCCGCCGTAATCGGGCTGCGCGTCATCAGCTTGTCAACGAGCTGTGTATCCGGCTCGCCTTCGGCATCCTTGGCAGTCATCATGCCAACGACTCGTCCACGGTCATCAAGTACCGGGAAGCGCGAGCCGCCAACCCTCGCTGCAAGCTGCATATAATCGTTCTTCGTCTCGCCAAGACGCATCGTCTCAACCGGACGGCTGTAAGTGACGATGTCTTCGACGAGCATGATTTTCTGGCGGATCAGCCTGTCGAACATCGCCCGGTTAATCATCGAAGCGACGGTAAAGGTGTCGTACTTGGAGGAGAGAATCGGCAGCCCTTTCTCATCCGCGAGCCGCTTAATCTCTTCGCTTGTGCCGAAGCCCCCAGTAATCAACACGCCTGCGCCTTGCTCGAGCGCGCATCTATGTGCCCCTTCCCGGTTACCGACAATTAGCAGACTGCCTGCGTCGATATATCGCACCATCGCATCAAGCTCCATCGCGCCGATGACGAATTTGTGCAGGGTATTATCGAGACCTGCCGCGCCGCCGAACAGCTCGCCTTGCACGATCTCCACAACCTCGCCGAACGTCAGCCGGTCGAGCGTCTCCCTGTTGCGGCGCTGAATGCGGACCGTGCCGATCCGCTCCTTCGTGCTCACAAGCCCGGCCGATTCCGCATCCTTGATCGCCTTGTAGGCCGTGCCTTCGCTCACATCGAGTTCTTCCGCCATCGTGCGCACCGATAATTTGGTACCGATTTCGAGCGCTTTAATATATTGCATAAGACGCTCGTGTTTCGTTAGCGATTCTAGCCCATTTACTCCGGAAGCCACGGACGGTCACTCCTTGTCTTGTATTCGGTATGTCTTATTGTAGCAGAAGCAGGTCAAGTTTTCAGAAAAAACGCGGGGCATCTGCCTATTTTTCCCTGTACCTACGCTGTCCGCTAATCACCAAGGTATATCTGTCCTCATATGATGAATTAATTCGTGTGTTACTGTTTAAGACTTCAGAAGCTGCACCTCGTCATCCTCCAGCCTGGAAGGAGCTTCGTCGATGCTCAAATCGAAAGTCGCCGTTCAGGTCATCAGCCCAGGCATCTTGCCGGATGATGCCATAATGCTCGGCGATGCTTATTTAAGACAGTGGAAAATCCCGCAAGGACAGCCGGTTATCCTGAAGTTTGGAGCGCTTCGCCACTATGTCAAAGTAGTGCCTGTCGAGCGATATGACGGCATGCGCATCGGTCAAAGCTTGGCAAGAAAGATGGGCTTGTTCGTAAGTACGTCGCTGCGCATACGTTATAACTACGATACGTCCACTCTCTCTCTCGGCCCCTTAATCGGCGTACTGATCAGCCGTGACGATCCCGAAACACGAGATCGGCCTTTCGGCTCCATCACTATGTTCTGCAAGGAGCTCGTCGATGCCTGCGCCGCCCAAGGCGCTCACGTATATTTTTTTACGCCGGATCATGTGACAGATAATTTCAATAATGTCGAGGGATGGGTCTACTCCGATGGCTGGCGGAAAGTGATGATGCCTGTTCCCGACATCGTCAACAACCGTTTAACGAGCCGCAAGCTGGAGAATCGCCCGAATGTACAGCAGTTTATTAAAGAGGTGAAGCTGCGGCACGGCAGCACGGTGTTCAACGAGAAGTTTCTCGATAAATCCGAAGTGTTCGAAGCGCTGGTGAAGGACTCCTCTCTCATCAAATATTTGCCGGAGTCGCATGTGCTGCGGAGCTTGCCGATGCTAAAGTCCATGTGCAGCAAGTACAACACCGTCTTCCTCAAGCCGGTGCGCGGCAGTCTGGGCAAAGGCATTATCCGCATCACCAGAGTCGACGCCGATTCTTACTCGGCGCAATATGCAACGACGCTTGGTACGCGGAGGCAGCATTTTAACGGGATCGCCAAGCTGTACGCCTCCATCTCCGGCAAAATGAAAACGGTCCGTTACCAGATTCAGCAAGGCCTTCACCTGATTGATATTCTAGGTCGGCCGGTCGACTTCCGGGCACTAGTTCAGAAGAATGAGCAAGGCAAATGGATGCTTACTTCAATCGTCGCACGCACAGCCGGAAGCAATCATTTCGTCTCCAATCTCGCCAGAGGCGGCACGCTCAGCACCGTGCGCGAGGCGGTCGCGAAGTCTAATCTCTCCGGCAGTCACGACGCGCCAGCGAAGCTAACCCGCGCTGCTCTTGAAATTGCAAAGGGAATCGATACGCATATCCCTGCTCACTTCGGTGAGCTTGGAATAGATCTGGCGCTCGATACGAGCGGGCGGGTCTGGCTGCTCGAGGTCAACTCGAAGCCGTCCAAGAACGATAACACTCCGCTGCAGGATAACAAAATCCGCCCTTCCGTCCGAAACTTGATTCGCTATGCCCGGCATCTTGCCGAATTTTAACGAAAAGGAGGTAGCGACCGCTTGGCTATCTCTGAGCAATCCCCTGTCCTTGGCGTTATGATCAGTGAAATTCGTCCGAAGTCCGCATCTGCGCAAGGCGAGAGCATGACGCCTTCCGCATTGCCGGAAGACTCATTCTGCCGACTGCTGAGTCGGCTCGGGCAATCGCTTGGGCTGCTCGTTTATTTCTTCTGCGCCACCAGCGTCCCTTATGCGGCAAGCCGGATGCTTCGCGGCTATCAGCTGCAAGGCGGCGTATGGCAGGCTGGAAGCTTCCCGCTTCCCGACCTTGTTTATGACCGGGCTCTGCCTAAGTCATCCGATCACTATGCGCTGACAATGGAGGCGCTGAACGAACTCAAACGATTGAAGCCGTATATACTGCTAAACGGCTCGCTTCCCGGCAAGTTATATGTCTACAGCGTATTGAGCGGCAATGCCAAGCTAGCGCCGCATGTCCCGCGCTCGCTCGGCTATTCCGGAGCACAAAGCCTTGAGCTTGCGGCGAGCCAGCACGAGGAAGGCATCTTCATGAAACCATCTGCCGGCGCGCAAGGCAGAGGCGCATTTCGACTCATTCGGGCGGAGAACGGCTGGCAGCTTGATGGCAGAGACCGAAGAAACCGTCCTCTTTCACATGCATTCACCAGCTGGCGGAACGTTAGCAGCTGGATCTTCCGTTTCACCGCAGGCGCGCCCTATGTCATCCAGCCTTGCCTGAAGCTGATTGACGAGGATGGCTGCCCCTTCGACGTTCGAGCACTTGTGCAGAAGGACGGATTTGGCAGGTGGTCATTCACCGGAGCAGCACTGCGCACGGGAGAGAGCGGAAGCGTTACCTCGAATTTGCACGGCGGGGGCACAGCGGCGAATGCCGCAGATGCGCTGGCTGAGCGCTTCGGCGAAGAAGTCGCAGCTCAGATGCTGCAGCTCATCCGCCGAATCAGCGAATGCGCAGCCGAAGTGCTGGAACAGCATTTCGGGCGGCTTGCCGAGCTTGGGATAGACTTCGGCATTGAACAGGACGGCCGGATATGGCTGCTGGAAGCAAACAGCAGACCTGGCCGCCAGTCTTTTGAGGATGATGAGCGCACCTATGAAGCTGCGGTCATACGGCCGCTTCAATATGCCCTGCATCTGGCGGCACGCCAGAAACCGATATTCCATTCCAACCGAAATCAAGGGAGATACATCCAGGAGGTTCATCCATGAGTTTGACATCTTGTCATGTACACTTCTCACCATCAAGTGACCGCATCGTCTATCTGTCGGGCTCACTCCTTAAATCGTTAAAGCTCGCCGGCAAGAAGACGATCCAACTTAAGCTTGGTCACGAGCGAATAACCGCAGCGGTCAAAACAATCGAGCGCCAAGGCCACCATCTCTATCTGTCCGCAGGCGTGCGCCAATCGATCCGCGTGCCGAAAGCCGGCAGCATCTCCTTCATTCAAGGGGACGACAACGAGGTTCAGCTTGGTCCGCTCATCGGCGTCCTGACGGACGGCGCACGCTCCAGCGAGTCGCCATTCGGCTCTCGCTCCGGCTATATACGCCAGCTGCTTCGGATGGGAGAACGCAAAGCCTACTTCTTCGCCTTCACGCCGCGAGACGTGAACTGGAATCAAGGCACCATCAACGGCTACTTCCTGAACAGCACCGGCGGCTGGTACCGCAAGGTCGTTCCTCTGCCCGATGTTGTCTATAACCGGCTGCCGAGCCGCGTCGCCGAGACGACTTCTACAATCATGTCGTTACGGGAGAGATTCATCCGCAAAGGCGTTCCGTTCTTCAACTGGAGCTTCTTCAATAAATCTGATGTCTATAAGCTGCTCGACCAGGACGTAGAGGCACTCGAGCATTTGCCGGAGTCTGTTAACAATCCGCGCTCAGATAAAATAAAAGAGATGCTAGAGAAGCATCAATTCATCTACTTCAAGCCGACTGCGGGCAGCCTTGGCATTGGGATCTATCGGCTGACGTATCATCCGAAGCGCGGATACTTCGCGAGATACCGCAGAGGCGGCACGAACGTGCTGCTGCGCTTTACGAACTTCAACAGCTTGATGCGAATGCTGGAAACCAGGCACGGCAGCGGGCTCGGCCGGTATGTGAGCCAGCAAGGCGTGCGGCTTATTGAAATCGACGGATGCCCAATCGACTTCCGCTTCCACATGCATAAGAACGGCAACAACGAATGGGTGCCGGTCGGCATCGGCGCGAAGAAAGCAGGCCGAGGCAGCGTAACGACGCATATCAAGAATGGCGGCCAATTGCTCACGCCGGAGCAAGCGCTCAAGCAAGCCTTCGGTGAACGCTCAGACGAGATGCTGACGAAAGCGAAAGAGGTTTCCGTGAAGCTCTCGGAAGCAATCGAACGCAACTTCCCGCATACGCTCGGCGAGCTCGGCCTTGATATCGGCATCGACAAGGATGGCGATGTATGGATGTTTGAAGCCAACGCCAAGCCAGGCCGTTCAATCTTCAGCCATCCTGCACTGCGCGCGCAGGGACGGGAGTCGGTTAATCATATCCTGGAGCACTGCATGTATCTCAGCAAGTTCACGGGGCAAGGAGGCGAAGATTGATGGCTCTCGTATTTCACGAGGATTCTGCGGACGAAGCCGCCATCATTCTGAGCAAGCAGCCCGTTCTCGCCATATTGACGATTGAAGATGACATCCAGCTGTTTCGCGGCAACCGGAGCAACTTCGCCGACATTATCGCAGCAGGCTCAGGCCATGGCTTCCTTGTTTACGTCGTAACTGTCAAGCAGCTGAAGCTTAGTCGGAAGCTGCTTGACGGCTTCACTTACGACAGAGATACCGATACGTGGATCGGGCAGAAGTTCCCAGTACCGAACTTGATCTACAACCGTATTCCTCTGCGTGAGGATGAATTGCAGCCGGAGGTCAGACGGAAGATCGCGGCCTGCGTCAGCCATCCGCAAATCCAAATCTTTAATCCTTCGTTCTTCAATAAGTGGAGCTTATTCAAATGGCTCCGCCAGTCCCGCACGACGCAGCCGTTCATTCCCGCTACGCGGCGCCTGTTGACAGCTGGCGGGCTCGGCAAAATGATGCTGAAACACCGTTTCCTCTACTTGAAGCCGGTCAGCGGCAAAGCAGGCAAAGGCATTATGACGATTCAGCTGCAGCCAGAGAAGACACTCCCCTACACACTCAAGATTCAAGGCGAAAAGGGCAGCACATCTTACAACTGCGGCTCGATAGCGAAGCTATGGTCACGGATTGTAAAAGAAAGCAGCGGCGATCGATACATTGCCCAGCAGGGCATTCAGCTCGCAGCGTTCAACGAGCGCTCCTTCGACCTGCGGACACTTGTGCAGAAGAACCGCCGCGGCCAGTGGGATATTAGCGGCATCGGCGCGCGAGTCGCCGGCTCCTATAGCATTACGACGCATGTGCCGCGCGGCGGCAGCATCGAAGATCCGGAGAAGCTGCTTGTCAGCGTATTTGGCCAAGATGAAGCACGTAAACTGCTAATAAAGACTCGCAATACAGCGCTCATTATCGCGAGGCAGATCGAACGCGGTTCCCGCCGCAAGCTGATGGAGATGTCGATGGATCTCGGCGTCGATCAGGACGGTCAAGTGTGGTTCTTCGAGGCGAATGCGAAGCCGATGAAATTCGATGAACCGGACATCCGCAAACGTTCGCTCGACCGGATCTTTCAGTACAGCCAATATTTGCTGAAGATGCGCGGGCTGTAGCTGCTGTAGTTGTACTGAGGAGTGAAGCTGCGATGCAAGTGAAGCTGTTATCGCCGTCCCAGTGGTCGGCATCGAAAGAGAAGATCACTCGTTTCCTGTATCGGCACGGCGATAAACGGATTACGACCGCAGCGCTTGCGGCGCTTCAGGAGCTCGCTCCGGCGCGGCTCGTGGCAAGCAGAGCGGGCGGCAGTAACAATGGCAGTGGCAGTGGCGGCGAAGCTGGAGTTGAAGCGGCGATTGCCATTGCCGTAGTAAGCGGCAAGCTCGCCGCCGTCGCTTTCGCAGAGGACGGCGGCGAGCGGGCCTGCTTCGTTGTCGTCTCGCCGGAGTTTCGCGGCCGAGGCGCCGGGAGCGCGCTGCTCGCGGCATTACAGCGGCGCCTCGGGCGTCTTGCTTGCACGGTTGCCGCTGATAATCCGGAGAGCATGGGCATGTGCTTCCGCGCCGGCATGAAAGCGGTCAGCCTGCATACCGGTCCGACGGGGAAGCCGACGCTCCGCTTTGAAAGCTAACCGCTACAGGATGTTTTTGCAAGCTTCGGATGTGAGAGTTCTGCCCCACCTTCGCTAATAATCGCAAAAATGTTTAGGAGGAGTTATTATGGGTCAGCCGGTTCTCGGCATCCTAACCCTCTATCTCAATGACAATGGCCTGCTCGAGGAGAGACCTGTTTATCAGAAGATGATCATCGCCGGGAAGAAGCTCGGCCTAGAGGTGTTCGTATTCACGCCTTCGGACGTGAACTTTACACAGAACCGGATTAACGCACATATGTATGATGCTGCTACGAAGAGCTGGACGCGGAAGTGGCGTTCTTTTCCCCATATGATCTATGACCGGTGCCGGATTCAGAAGAGCCATCGCTTCGTGGAGCTGAGTAATTTTCGCAGGAAATACGGGCATCTCACCTTCCTGAACCGCGTGCTGCGTAACAAATGGACGGTTTACAAAACCATGCGCAAGGAAGAGGTATTCAAGGAGCATCTTCCTCAAACGCGCTTGTATGAGAGCTCGAATGACTTGATGGAGATGATCCGCAAGTATCCGCTCGTCTACTTAAAGCCGATTAACGGAACCGGCGGCCGCGGCATCCTTCGGATTGAGAAACAAGGGACCAGTTACTCGATCCAAGGACGTGACCAGTCTCGCCGAATCGTGTCGCCGCAACGGGTCGCGCTGTCCAGCATTCAGAACAGATTGGCTTCCTGGAACTTGAAAGACAACCACTACATCGTCCAGCAGGGCATTCAGCTGAAGCTGCCGAACGGGCGGGTTCACGACTACCGGATGCTCGTGCAGAAGAATGGGCAAGGCGAGTGGGAAGTGACGGGCTGCGCCGGGCGCATTGGCGCATCCGGCAGCATCACGTCGAATCTTCACGGCGGCGGGCAAGCGATCAAGATGAAAGAGCTGCTCGGCGATTGGATTAAAAACGAGAAAGAGACGAATGACATCGTGGAGCGAGCAGAGCTGCTCGGTGTCGAAATCGCTGAGTTTCTCGAACAGTCCTACGGCCGGTTATGCGAGCTCGCACTCGATCTTGCAATCGACCGCAAAGGCCAAATCTGGCTGCTCGAGGTCAACCCGAAGCCAGCCCGCGAAGTGTTCATCCAAGCCGGCGAACGCGACACCTACCGGACCGCTATCATTAGGCCGCTGGAGTATGCCATATGGCTGCACGAACAAAAAAAACGACGGAAAGAGAAGCTCGTCCCGTCGTCATATGATTGAAAAGCAAGCTGAGAGAGCGTATTGGCTCTCTCAGCTTGCTTTTTGCGCTTTCTACTCCCCCGCCAGCTCCAGCAGCTGCCGGAAGTCGCTTATAAGCGCGTCGGAGCCCTGTAGCTCCTCCTGTCGCCCGTAGACCGCATAAGCACAGCCGACGACCTGCAAGCCGTTGCCTTTGCCCGCTTCCACATCCGAGGAGCGGTCGCCGACCATCCACGCGGATGCAACGCCGTGATCGGCCATGAGCCGCGCGACAAGCTGAACCTTCGAGGCGGTGCCGTACTCGCCTGCGCTGTACAAGCCGTCGAAGAGCGGTGCGATGCCCTTATAGCGCGCCACCTCTTTTACATACTTCTCCAGTCCATTGCTGGCAACAAATAGCTTATACCCGCGTTCTTTCAACACCTGCAGCGTCTCCGCTACATGCGGATATAGCTCTCCCTCGCCAGCTTCAAGCCCTTCCAGCTCATATTGCAGCATGAGCTCATCCGCTCTGCGCTGCGCCGCTTCCGAGGCGTCAGGCATTACTTTACGCCAAATATCTTCAAGCAGCATGCCGAGGCACGAGAGCAGCTTCTCCACCGGCGGCGTAGGCTGCATGTACAGCCCCTCGCTGCGAAGCGTCTTGAAGATCCGCTCATGCACATGAACAAGCAGCGTATCCGTCTCGAACAACGTACCGTCCATATCAAAAATCATTGCTTCAGGTTGCGCCAACTGTTTCAAGCTGCTCAAGCGAACAAACCCCTTTTCACCATTTAATGCCTTTTATCATACTGGAAGATACGATAGAGGCGCAAGACGCGCTTGACTGATCATGAGTCACCGTTATTCATTTTCGCACCTCGGCCAATCTCCAACAGCCTGTCAGCAATCGCCCGTCTAACGGAACGTATAGACCTTATTCGTTCAAAAGTAGCGGTCAAATATCTGTAACGGACTCCAGAGACGTTATTTACCTCATTTACTACCGATAGAGACCGATTTCATACAAATAGCGCTTCTGTGATCCGTTACATGCCAGAAAAGAGCCATTTGCGCCAAATAACGCGTCTGGGTACCGTTACGTCTGGGTACCGTTAGCCTCCTGAGCCCGCAAGCAGCTGGCCTGAACAACAACAAAGTGCCGGAGAAGCAGTCCACTAGACCTCTCTCCGGCACTCCAACTTTCATTTCTGCACTCTGAGTTGCTTTCTACCCTCTATCTGCTACCATTTACCTGGATCAATATCCCCTGGCTTAAGTCCTGCCCACACGTTTGCAATATCCGCCTGCTCCGGATGATCGAACACAAGCCAAGCCGTCGGCAAGTATCTGCCCTCGCTGCTCTTCGTTGACGGCTTGTTCAGCACGGCTCCATCCTTCACGAGCATCGTGGAAGAGCCGCCATCAAGGTTCGCGGCGATGACTGCGCCATGCGCGAGCATAATATTCTGCACATCGTAGAGGTTTGCTCCAATACTGTGGCCCGGCTGGCGGCCGTCAATGACGACGAACAGAATGGTTCCGTCCTCCCGCTGGCCCATAGCCGTTCTCGGCGCAATGCCCCAGCCGTCTGCTGCGTTCTTAATCAGCCCTTTGCCGTTGACGATAATACGCGGCTGGAACGTCACCGCTTCCTGCACGCCAAGCTGCTGGAGCTCGTTAAGCGAATAGCGGCCTGCGATCATTTTGCCATCCTTATCGAGCCCTACAATCTGCGTCGAACGCGACTTGCCAAGGTCACTGTAGAACAGCTTGCCCCCCGACATAACGACGCCAATCGGCTGGAAGCCGTTACCTTGCCAATTCGGATCGGCAAAGCCGCCGCCGTTCACACCTGCAATCGCACCTGTTCGCTGTACCATGCTCAGCACACGTTCGCCTCGGCCTGCTTTCTGCGGCACGACGATACGGATCTTCTTCGGATCGTTGACGGTCATGACATAGCCGCTGTATCCATGCCCGGAAATTTTCTCAATTTCAACAAGCGGCTTCTCCTGCTCTTCTGCACCGCTGTCAGAGCCGGTCTGCTCACCTGCACCAGGTTTGATCTCATGCGTATCCCGTTCCTCACCCATCGCGTCAAAACGGTTCTGGTACGCCTTTACCCGTGTGTCGAGCTCATGCTGACCAATGATATATTTGGCCAAATAACGGTGCTGAGTCGTAATGAGCGTATCTGCGATCAGATAGCGGAAGTTGTTGCCTGATGGCGTAATAAACATCCAGATGATACCGCCAAGGCCGAGCATGAATAGCACGACTGCGGTAATTGCGGTAATTTTTACAATCCGCTTAAGACGTCGGGCAAAAGGCGTCTGCGGAGGTGTTGATCTTCTTGGCGGAACAGAGGACGATCCCGTTCTGCTGCGCGCTGGTAAATTTGTTTCCATCTATGAAGGCTGCCTCTTTTCCAAAATTCGAGTAATGTTCGTACCATGTAGACGCCGACAATCACCGAAAAGTTTCAGTCAGCCTAAAAATTAACATTTTTTTAACGTTTTCTCACGTCAAAAAAAGCCGGCACACCTCCACGGCATGCCAGCTCTTGATCCATCAATCCTGCAAATTAAAATACTTTTTTGGTGTCCCTGTCCGCCTTGATCATCTCGACCGCTTCTTTGAACCGCATCGCATGGACAATTTCCCGCTCACGCAGAAATTTCAATCCATCCTGCAAATCCACATCGTCCGTCATATCGATAATCCATTGATACGTCGCCCGCGCTTTCTCCTCCGCCGCTATATCCTCATAGAGGTCAGCAAGGGGATCTCCTTTGGTTCCGATGTACGCTGCGGTCCACGGCACACCAGACGAATTGGCATAGAACAGTCCGTTATCATGATTGACGTAGTTCGAGCCAAGTCCCGCTTCTTCGAGCTGCCGCGGAGTCGCATCCTTCGTCAGCTTGTAGATCATTGTCGCGATCATCTCCAGATGTGCGAACTCTTCTGTTCCAATATCTGTAAGTAATCCGACGACTTTATCCGGTATCGAATACCGCTGGTTTAAGTAACGCAGCGCCGCCGATAACTCGCCGTCAGCTCCGCCGTACTGCTCAACAAGATAGCGAGCAACCCGAGGATCGCATTTGCTGACCCGAACCGGATATTGCAGCTTCTTCTCATAAATCCACATGCAGCATCTCCCTCCCTCCGCCTATGCTTATACCTGCCAAGGCCAAGGGCTCTCTACCCATTGCCAAGGATACTTCGAATAGCTATGTCCGAATTGCATAAGCGGCCCATACTCCATCTCGAACTGCGTGGCACATTGCTGACGTTGCTGAGCCAATTGATTAAACTGCTGCAATGCCTGCAGATCGTTCGGATGTGTATCCAGATAAAGGGTTAGTTCAACCAGTGCAAAATCCAGCTGCTGCAGCTCCAGAAGCTTGCGGTAATAGTTCTCATCCAGCTTCTTATTCATCCGTTATGCCCCTCCTGCCGGCTTGCATTTGGACTCATATGGGCTATACAATGCAGGCCAGAGCGTGCCAAGTCTCAAGGCATCCGCCAGCGGAAATTGCGGCAAATTCATGGGCTGGTATGGAATGAATTGATTGGGCGGAACAGAATAAGACTTCACATACTTTGGTGGACAAGGGTCAAAAGGACCGACAAAGGGATACCACTCGCGCGTTTGCTTCGTCACATTCACTTGTGCTCTCCTCCTCACAATGCGCATCTCAAACAAAGCATTATTTCTCAAATATATGACAACCGCCTAGATTTGTTTCCTAATCTGATTTATTTCATGATTTCCCGGGTAATATTTAACTTCTTGCGTAAACAAAAAAAAGTCTGTACCTGTTATCCAGGCACAGACTCCATACATTATTCTTGCTCTTGGTCCGCTGATGCGCTCTCTTCGTCCGGTTTCGGGGAAACGTAGATGTGGACGCGCAGCACACGCAGCCGCTCGCTCTCGGCCACTTCAAACACATAGCCGCCTGTCTCGATCTTCTTGCCAACGACAGGGTTCCCTTCCAGCTTCGTGAATAGCCAACCGCCAATCGTATCCACGTCATCGTCTTCAATATCTAGATTGAACAGATCGTTCATCTCTTCGATCAGCATCCGGCCATCAACCGAAGTGATGTCACCGTTAACGACAACATTCGGCTGCTCATTATCAAATTCGTCATGAATCTCGCCGACAATTTCTTCAAGAATCAGCTCAGTTGTCAGCATGCCTGCCGTGCCTCCATACTCGTCGACAACGATGGCAAGCTGCGAATGCTTGCGCTGCATCAGCTTCAGCACGTGGCTAATCTCCATCGATTCCGGTACATTCAGTATCGGGCGAAGGAACTGGCGCAGCGACTGCTCTTCATCCGGATCTGCCGTCAGCAGATCCGTAATATGTACGAAACCGATCAATTGATCCTTATCTTCCACGCAGACTGGATAACGCGTATGCTTCGTCGCATAAACATGCTTCATATTATCTATGAAGGATTGATCTGCATACAAGCAGTCCATATCGGTACGAGGCAGCATCACCTCGCGTGCCAACCGATCGGAGAATTCGAATATGTTGTCGAACAGCTGCAGCTCTTCTTTGTTAATAATGCCGCTCTTCGCGCTCTGATCCATGAGAATCCGAATTTCTTCCTCCGTATGCGCAGAATCATGCTCACTTGCCGGTTCAACACCTATAATGCGCAACAACTTATTCGCAGAGCCGTTCAGAGCCCAAATAACCGGAAGGAACATGCGGTAGAAGTAGAGCAAGGGCATCGACAGCCAGAGAGACGTCGCTTCGGACTTCTGAATCGCAAGCGACTTCGGAGCAAGCTCGCCAAGAACGATATGCAGGAAGGTAATAACCAAGAACCCGATCACGACCGAGACCGTATGCAAGACCGGACCATCGGACAAGCCGATTGCTGCAAAGATCGGTTCAACGATGAGATCGGTAATCGCCGGCTCTCCCACCCAACCGAGCGCGAGTGATGCAAGTGTAATGCCGAACTGTGTCGCAGATAGATAGGAGTCAAGCCGTTTATTTACTTTCAGTGCGTATTTGGCACGCGTATGTCCCTCGTTGGACAGCTGTGTCAGGCGGGATTGCCGCACCTTGACTAGTGCGAATTCCGCCGCGACGAAGAAGCCGTTAAGCAATACAAGAATAAGGACAACCGAGACATTCAGAAAGATCTTGCCAAATTCAAATTCATGCACAGCGTTTGTACGCTCCCCTCACCCGGCAATCAGCCGGTGTTGTCTCGCCTACGCCTTCGCGTTGTATAATCGCTTCTATAAAATGGCTTGACGAGTACCGAAATCGACATCCCGGTAATACATATCTTTCACAAGCAGGTTCGGACCGCAGCAAGCGGCAGCCGGACAATGACAGTCCACACTGCGGGCAAGCGGATGCTCAAGCCATCGGCCGAACAACTCATCCAGTCGGTCTTCGCCAATGTTGCCGAACGCCGGCACATCAGAGAAGTCAGTAACGAACACATCGCCAGTGAACAAATTAACGTTCAGTCGGTTGCGACCATCCGGATCGTTCCGAACCGTAACGAGCTTCTCGGCAGCAAGTCGCTGAAGCAGCTTGCGGTCTTCCGCATTCTCGTTGCAGTAGTAGAACGGCAGCGTACCGAACAGCATCCAGATCGATGGATCACGGCTGTCGAGCAACGCGTTAACGGCGTCACGCATTTGAGCAGGCGTAATGACAGGCAAATCTGCTGCGAACGCACTCGGATACATCGGGTGAACCTCATGGCGTTTGCAGCCCATTTCGATGATTAGCTTGTGAATCTCAGGCATTTTGTTATAAGTGCGATAATTTATCATGGACTCTGCCGAGACGAACAGTCCTCCATCGCTGAGGCGGCGCGCATTGTCGATCATCCGCTCATACATTCGAGCAGCTGTTTCTTTCGGAACCGGGTGACCACTCTTGGCAAACCCGATTTCATGAAAATCATCGCTATTCGTATAGTTAAATGAGATATGCATGACGTCTAGGTACGGCGCAATCTCCTCATAACGGCTGTAATCAAGCGTAATGTTGGAGTTGATCTGCGAGGATAATCCCCGGCTGCGCGCGTATTTCAACAGCGGTATAATGTATTCCTTCACCGTACGAGACGAGAAGGTCGGCTCTCCGCCGGTGATACTGATGGTCTTCAAATGCTCGACTTCATCGAGCCTGCGCAGCATTTGGTCAAGCGGCAGCTTCGCCGGCTCAGCCATGACGAGCGTATCGCCAACAGCACAATGCTCACAGCGCATATTACAGAGATTGGACATGGTCATCTCTACGCTTGTCAGCACATGCCGTCCATGCTCCCGCAAAGAGAGAATCGGATCCCAAAGATCGTTAGAATGCGAGTGATTGGTATAGGGTTCAGTAAAACGTATTGCATTTTGCATTTCTTCTCAGCACCTGACTTTTAATAAGTGTAAACGGCTGTCGCCATCTTCTCGGCAAAATCTTACGTTTCGCGGAGAAATCTAAGCAAAGAATATCGAATACGTATGCTTTCTTAGATTTTAAAAAAACGTTCGTTCTTCATATATCTTCTTATTGTAATGTTCATGCTCGCATGTTGCAAACACTGCTCACCTCTAAAAGTGAGTGATCCAGAAAAAAGGAGCCTCATCGGCTCCCTGTCATTACGTATAAAGAGAAAAGGATTCTTGATGATTGCGTTTGGAACCTTCGGGTAAATGCGGATCATCGTTCACGCCGACAATCATTGTTGTCAGCTGTGTCGACAGATCCAGCTCATATGGTGCGTTCAGTTGTTCGCCATAAGCGTTATTCAGCACGCGTACAACCGGACGGTGCGGACATGAGGAGTTAATATCGACCACGACGCCATATTCACCAGACTGCAGCTTAACGGTTATTCCGAGCGGATAAATTGCAACTTTATCTCTGAACAGCTGGAGCATGCGCTGCTCATAAAGTGTGCCCGTCCCTGCATACAGCGACTCTACCGCTTCGTGCGGCAACATCGGCCTACGATAAATGCGTGTTGTCGTCATCGCATCATAGGAGTCGACAAGCCCAATCCACTTTGCATACTCATGGATCTCGTCCCCTTTAATGCCCCTTGGATAACCGCTGCCGTCTAGCCGTTCATGATGCTGGTACGCACAATGCGCTGCAATGAGAGGAATGTTTGGCTCGTCCTTCAGCAAGTAATAACCGCGTTCGGCGTGCCGCTTCATCTCTTCATATTCATCCATCGTAAGCGAGCCTTGTTTCTTAAGAATATTCGGGCTGATCTGGGTCTTGCCGATATCATGAAGCATCGCCCCAAGGCCAAGCGTCATCAGCTCGTCTCTGGTGTATCCGTTCGCAATGCCGAGCAGTGTCGTATACACGGCAACATTCAAAGAATGCTGAAATAAGTAATCGTCAACGATGCCCATGTTCATGAGCATAATCATAGCATCCTTCTGACCGGATAAATCATCAATGACCATTCCCATAATCTGTTTGAACGACTTGGCAATGTATGGATAAGTCACGCCGGTCTTCCGATTGGGCCGATCCATTAGATCGCGGAAATTTGTGCGAATTCCACTAAGCGCCCGTTGTCTAGTCTCTTCGCTGATCAGATCAGGTATAACGAGGTCAGCCAAGCGGGGGTCCTGAATGTAGACGAAATGGACTCCGCATTCCGAAAGTCGGTTAATCAGCCGTGTCGATAGTTCGACATTCTCACTCAGGAGAACGACTCCTTCTTCCGAATAGATCTTTTTGGCTAAACGCATACCTGGTCGGCACATCTCTATGGGCAATAATCGCATCGTATCGACCCCTGCCTTGCATCCATTAATTGGTAATATCGAGCTTAATCCTCGTAAGATTAATGTAAGGGATTTATGGAAAAAGAGCAACAACAGATTCGTCAAACATCGACAATATCTGTTATTTTTTTCTTATCTCATGATGAAAATCCAGAACAATGCCGCGAGAATGAAACGGTAGATCGCAAAATGGGTTAGCTTGATCTTCTGAATGTAGCGCAGGAACAATACGATGACGAGCCATGCTACGACGAATGAGACAAGGAAGCCGACAATAAAGAACATCAAGTTGTCGCCTTCAATGAATTTGTAGTTATCAAGCATTTCGTAGCCCGTTGCAGCGACCATAATCGGAATCGCCATCAGGAAGGAGAAGTCTGCAGCTGCTTTATAGCTCGTTCCAGTCAGCATCCCGCCAGCGATCGTCGAACCCGAACGGGAGAAGCCCGGCCAGAGCGACAAACATTGCAACAGCCCGATCATAAACGCTTGTTTATAGGAGATATCATCCATCGTCTCAGCAGTAACTTTGACGCGGCGCGTTCGATTGAGCCATTCCGCTGCAATCATGTAGATACCGCCAACAACAAGGGAGAAAAGCACAGGCGTTTGGTTAAAGCCTTCCCCTTTAATAATGTCTTTCAGCAAAAAAGCAAGCGCCATCGCCGGCACGATACCGAGCGCAACATGAATGAGATTCAGCTTGGGACGCTTCATTGCTCTGCGTCCAGCGGACAGCGTGCCAAGCGACTGCTGCTTGCGCGAGAGGCCGAACAGATCGAGAATTCGATTCCAGTATACAATTGCCATCGCGAGTATCGCGCCAAGCTGAATGACAATTTCGAATGTAACGATTGCTTGATCGTCCGAAGCAATGTCAAGCAGCTTGTTCGTTAAGATCATATGGCCGGATGATGATACCGGCAGAAACTCTGTTAAGCCTTCCACAATTCCTAAGATAACCGCATGAATAATGTTTTCCATTAGATCCTCCTGAACCATTCAATCCTTGATAATCGTTTAAACGGATAGCCACCTTGTACGGCGGCTGTCAGCAATGGCCTCTTTATCCTGAAGCTCATGTTCTAATACGCCTCGGATAAACTCCGGCAAGTAATAGGCGATCTCCAGCCCATTCTTCAACTTCTCGTAGCCGGCGCCGAACGTGAACATGTCAATCGTTCCGACCACGTACAGCTTGTCGTCCTGCAGCGGCTCGCCGTTGACCTGTACGGAAACGATTCTATGTAACGCCGGATTGTCTGGCATATACTCGATCGTTAGACCATCTACAGCAAGCGTGCCGAGGACAAGCCCTCGGAAGCCAAAGCCGCGAATCGGCTTATCGATATACTCCGGCAGCAGCGCCTCTTCGAGGGACAAGCGAATCATCGCGCCCGGCAGCTTCATCCGGCACGGATTAATCGGCGACGGGCACAGCGCATGCAAGTCGCCTGCCGTTATTTCGCCTGCGGCGAGGCTGCGAAGCAGCTGCCCCGCGTTAACGATGCCGATATCTGCATTCGTCCAACGGCGTAGGCCCGCAGCAAGTAAATTGCCAAGCGGCGACTCCCGCTCAGCAGTGTGCAGCAGCGGCGCGTCAAGCACGGCGACGACCCGGCTAAGACGGTGCTCGCCTTCGGCTTTGAAGGCGCCAATAATAGCAGTCGCCTCCGGCTGTTCAGCGCGCTCCTCCATTGGCGTACAAACGGCTCTGAACCTTGGCCGCTTCGTGTCGGAATCAAACCAAATATCTACACGCCCCATATATTCGCCGAACTTACCGGCAGCGCATATATGGGTAGACCCGATCACCTCTGCTTCTTCAAGCAGATGGTGAGTGTGTCCGCCTAATATAAGATCAATGCCAGAGATCTCTTCTGCCATCTGTCGGTCAAGCCTAATCCCAAGATGAGATATCACAATCAGCACGTCTACCTGAGAGCGTAGCTGCTTCGCTTGCTCAGCGACTTCATGAAGCGGATCGGTCACATGATAGCCGAGCAGTTCATAGAATTCGACGAAAGCTGCGGACACGCCAATTAAACCGAAGCGTATGCCTGCTTTGTTGATTATCGTAGAGGGCAACATCCACGAAGGTCGCTGAATCGTATCTGCCTTGAAGAAGTTCGCGCACAAGATTGGAAAACGCGCATGGACGCCATACGCTTCATTCAACTGCTCCTGCGTGAAGGTCAGTCCTTCGTTATTGCCAATCGTAACGGCATCATAGCCGGCATCATTCAATAACGCAATATTCACAAGCCCATCGCTTGCTTCCGTTTCTACCCGCATACGGTCCATATGATCCCCGATATCCAAGGTGAGCACATGATCCGCTCCATGCGAGCGTCGTATATCATCTATATACGCGGCCATCCTGGCGGCCTGCTCCAGTCGACTGTGAATGTCGTTGCTATGTAGCAGCACGACGTCTGGCGTATCCGTTGCTAATTCGTTCATGCTGGCCTCCCACTTATAAGGGACTATCGCTTCAAACGCATTTCATCTGGCGAAAATGTAGATTTAAAGCCATACGCAACTTCATCGCGATTCGCTTCATCATGAAGCAAACGGAAGACGATAACGCTTTTTACATTTAAGCATTCGCTGGAACCATTCGGCACATACAGCCTTACCGGACCACCCTTCGGCAGCGGTGCGCCGTCTACGGTGAATTGTACGGCAGCATCCTTCAGCTGCTCCCAAGGAATGAGTGCCTCGAACGTATCGACGGCTTCCACTTTCAGATGAGTCGGCAGCGGCGCATCTGCCGCAACGCCTTGCTGGCTGCGGAACGCGCTAAGCCATTCTGCGAAGTCGAACGCCTCGCCCGCACCGCCTGCAACCCGCTCTGACAAAGGGAAGACACGACCTGCAAGTGCGGCCATGTCCTCCGGAGTTACAGCAATCGCTTCCTGCCCCATATATGAGATTGAAATTTGCTTCGTCTCTGCTTGCTCCGACATGGTTATCCCTCGCTTCTTAACTAGTTAACCGCCGATCTGCGACATGCGGCGCGTGGTAGGCTCATGGCTCTGCGCATCGCCTGACAGCTTCTCCGCCATCTCATGATTAAGCGGCTTGATATCCATCGCCCGCAGGAACAGCTTCTCCATTTCAACCGGATTACCTAGCGCCGGCTTCACATTCAGCTCATCGACCCAATAAAGGCATGGCTTAATGTTGCCGTCAGCCGTCAACCTAAGCCTGTTGCATCGCTTGCAGAACTGGTCGCTGATCGGATGGATGAGACCGAAAGTCCCTTTGCCGCCTGCAATTCGATAGTCCTCAGATGGACCGTTGCCCAAGACATCGCTGATCGGTTCAACACCGAGACCGATCTCATTCGCAATCTCAAGTACACGCGAGAGGGGCAAATAATGATTGCGCCAATTGTCATCTGCATGGCCAATCGGCATGTATTCGATAAACCGTACATGAAGCGGCTGCTCGGCAGCCATCGTGAGGAATGAAGCGATCTCGTCCTCGTTGACACCTTTGAGCAGTACGCAGTTCAGCTTGATCGGCGCAAAACCAACACTTGCCGCCGCCTCAATGCCCTGCATTACCCGCTGCAAATCGCCGCGGCGCGCAATAAACTTGAACCGGGTCGGATCAAGCGTATCGAGGCTAATATTAACTCGGTTGAGGCCTGCTGCTCGCAATGCCTCCGCTTGGTCGGCAAGCAGTACTCCGTTTGTCGTTAAAGAAATATCCCGAATCCCGGGAATGCTTGAGAGCTGGCCAATCAATTCCGCCAGACCCGGCCGCACGAGCGGCTCTCCGCCCGTAATCCGCAGCTTGGCAATACCCATCTTAGCGCCAACGCGTACGATTTCGGCAATTTGGTCGTAGCTGAGCAAGTTTTCCGCAGGCTCGAATTTCACGCCTTCCTCCGGCATACAGTACAGACAGCGCAAATTGCACCGATCAGTCACAGAAATGCGCAAATAATCGTGCACACGCCCAAAACGATCCGTTAACGCAGTCATAGCCCTCACTCCTTTCCACGCCATCAAAGCGTTAAAGTCTCTGTACTCTAGCATAACATTTTTAAACTCAATATGGTATGCTATGGAGACCATTAACATTAAGATCCGAGAGGTTTAACGACATGTCTGTAAATTGGAATATACATCTGTTTGCCGGATTATCCGAGCGCTTCGGCCAAGCTGCAATAACGTTGACCCTTGAGAAAGCTACTCTCACGGTGCTTGAGCTCAAGCAAGAATTAATGAGCCGCTATCCTGCTCACTCTTCATTGCTATCCATCTCGTTTATGGCATGTAATCAAGCCTATGCGGTAGATGAGCAAACGATTCGAGCAGAAGATGAGCTTGCTCTGCTTCCACCTGTATCCGGGGGCGAAGAGCAGCACAGTGGGGTTGCCGCTGCATCTGCTGCTGAGCAATCCAGATATGCGGTTACTGCAGAGCCACTTTCTGTAGATGCGGTTACAGCGCTCGTCATCGTGCCAAACAATGGAGCGACGCTGACCTTTACCGGCACGACGCGCGAATGGACACACGGCGCTCGCACCGTACGTCTTGAATACGAAGCTTATGTCCCCATGGCGGTTAAAACACTCGAACAGATCGGCTCAGAGATTAAGGAACGGTGGCCAGGTTCAGATTGCGCCATTGCGCACCGGATCGGCGTTGTCGATATTGCCGAGATCAGCGTCATCATCGCAGTATCGGCACCTCATCGCGACTCCTGCTACGAGGCAAGCCGCTACGCAATCGAGAGGCTTAAACAGATCGTTCCGATATGGAAGAAAGAAATATGGGAAGACGGTTCCGAGTGGAAAGGCCATCAGCTAGGCCCCTGGAACCCAACGATTCCACAACTTTAGACTCATTAAGAAGCAGTGCTAGGGTCGCTATTTTGCGCCTGAAGCACTGCTTCTTTCACACCCTTATTGCCATTTTTACATTTTATTGCTACCATGGTCTTATCATTTCCTTCATATTTGATGTGCCATTCGAGGTGGATTATGAGAATTCATGTGACCGAGCTTAAAGAGGGAGACACCCTAAGTACCGACATTTTTAACTCCTATGGGCTTCACGTGCTTTCCAAGGGCACGTGCTTGCAGATGTCAGAAATTTCCAAGCTGATTCAGCATCACATAGATTATGTTGATATTGACATGCGATTATTTACGGAAGTTTCCATTCGAACTATTGAAAGCGGAACCAGTCCGAAGTGGCTGCCGACCGTAAAACCGATCTATCAGGATGCGGTTAACGGATGTGAACAACTTTTTCTCGATGCCTTTCAGAATGGCGTAATCAATGAAGACGACGTTGAACAAACTTTCCAGCCGCTCGTCGATACATTCAAGCTGGAACGCGATGTCGTATCCATGCTGCTATTGCTTAATACTAAGGACGACTATACGTATCAGCACTCCGTGCAAGTCGGTATGCTATCCTACTACTTAGCCGGCTGGCTTGGATATGAGGATAAGGAAGCGGTCAAGATTGGACAAGCCGGGTTCCTTCATGATATCGGGAAATGCCAAATTACCGACGATATCTTGAACAAGCCGTCCAAGCTGTCCGATGATGAATTCGAAACGATCAAGAAACACACCGTGTATGGTCACCAGATCATCACTGAATCGTTCGGAGAATCGATGGCCGCGAAAGTAGCGCTGCAGCATCACGAACGAATTGACGGAACGGGTTATCCGAACCGGCTGTCAGGCGAGCAGATGCATCCGGTTGCCAAGATCGTTGCCGTAGCTGATGTGTACAGCGCCATGATCTCTTCGCGCGTATATCAGAAGAAACGCGACTTATTGATCGTCCTGCGAGAGCTGCATCGAATGAGCTTCAATGAGCTCGACCCGCACACAACGCATACGTTCATCAAGCATATGATCCCGAATTTCATCGGCAAACATGTTGAACTTGTATCTGGTGAGACTGGAACCATTATTATGACTCATCCGACCGATTATTTCCGCCCGCTTATACGGATCGAAGATCAATTCATCGACTTGTCTATCGAGCGCGACCTGGAAGTCAAACATATTACGATCTAACAAAAAAACTCCAAACCTTACGCTGCAAATGTGCAGCGTGGTTTGGAGTTTTTTTCTGCCCTTTACCGGATTGTTAAAACGTGTACGAAGCAGTTCGAATGATTCCGGAGAAGCGGTAGCGTTCGCCTAGGCGAAATGATTTGCGTGGTTTAACCAACGCTAAATCATTTGCGCCTTTGTAGTTGGAATTCAACCTATAACTTATAGTTCAGGAAATCCAACTACAACAGCGATCGGAGGAACATTCGACTGCGAAGTACCTGTTTTAACCAATCGAGCCTTCCATTTCGAACTTAATCAAGCGGTTCATCTCTACCGCATATTCCATCGGCAATTCTTTCGTGAATGGCTCGATGAAGCCCATTACGATCATTTGCGTTGCTTCCGCTTCCGTCAGACCGCGGCTCATCAGGTAGAAGAGTTGATCCTCGGATACCTTGGATACAGTCGCTTCATGCTCAAGCGTAATGTTGTCGTTCATAATTTCGTTGTACGGAATTGTATCCGATGTCGACTCATTATCAAGAATGAGCGTATCGCACTTGATATTCGCTTTGGAGCCTTCGGAGTTACGGCCGAATGACGCCAAGCCGCGGTACGTTACTTTACCGCCGTGCTTACTGATCGACTTCGATACGATAGTTGAAGTTGTATCCGGCGCAAGGTGAGTCATTTTCGCGCCTGCGTCTTGGTGCTGGCCTTTGCCCGCTACTGCGATCGACAGAACCATACCTTTCGCGCCGCGGCCTCTAAGCACAACAGCCGGATATTTCATCGTCAGCTTGGAACCGATGTTGCCATCAACCCATTCCATCGTCGCGTTCTCGTCTGCAACTGCACGTTTGGTAACGAGGTTGTAGATGTTAGGCGCCCAGTTCTGGATCGTTGTATAACGGCAGCGAGCGTTCTTCAGAACGAGAATCTCAACGACTGCGCTGTGCAGGGAGTTCGTGCTATAGATTGGAGCTGTACAGCCTTCTACATAGTGAACGAAGCTGTCTTCGTCCGCAACGATCAGCGTACGCTCGAATTGACCCATGTTCTCGGAGTTGATCCGGAAGTAAGCTTGCAGCGGAATTTCACACTTCACGCCTTTTGGCACGTAGATGAAGCTGCCGCCGGACCATACCGCACTGTTAAGCGCTGCGAACTTGTTGTCCGTTGGCGGGATGATTGTTCCGAAATATTCCCTGAACAGCTCCGGATATTCGCGAAGCGCAGTGTCCGTATCCGTGAAGATAACGCCTTGCTTCTCGAGATCCTCTTGCATGCTGTGGTAAACAACCTCGGACTCGTATTGAGCGGATACGCCTGCGAGGAACTTCTGCTCCGCTTCAGGAATACCCAGCTTGTCGAACGTTTCTTTAATTTCTGTCGGAACCTCTTCCCAAGTCTTACCTTGCTTCTCGGAAGGACGAACATAGTACTGGATATCGTCGAAATCCAGATCATCCATGTTGCCGCCCCACTTCGGCATCGGCATCTTGTTGAATTGCTCCAGCGCTTTCAGACGGAACTCCAGCATCCATTCCGGCTCGCCTTTAATTTCTGAGATTGTACGAACAACCTCAGGTGTCAGCCCTTTACCGGACTGGAAAATCGCCTTATGCTCGTCGCGAAAGCCGTATTTATATTCTTCTAAATCAGGCATTTGCTTTGCCATCGTAAAAGCCTCCTACCCCACACGGTCACCCGCGTTATTATTGATTCTGATGCTCAATTCCTTTGCGAAGTGCGTTCCAAGAGAGCGTTGCGCATTTGATTCTGGCTGGGAACTTGCTGACTCCAGAGAGAGCTTCGATATCCTCAAGCTCTTCGAACTCAGCAGGCTCGCCTTTGATGAAGGTAGAGAAGCGTTCAGCAAGCTCAAGCGCTTCTGCCGTTGTCTTCCCAGTCACAGCTTCGGTCATCATCGATGCCGAAGACATGCTGATCGAGCAGCCTTCACCTGTAAATTTGGCCTGCTTGACGATGCCGTCTTCCACTTGGAGCTGTAGGCTGATGCGATCGCCGCAGGTCGGGTTATTGAGGTTGACCGTTAACGATTCCTCATTCAACGTTCCGCGGTTACGTGGATTTTTGTAATGATCCATGATGACGCGGCGGTACAAATCATCCAATTCCATGACCGAAGAACTCCTTTGTCTGCGTAAGGCCGACGACCAGACGGTCAACGTCCTCTTCGGTATTGTATAAATAAAAGCTTGCTCTAGCCGTAGAAGAAACATTCAAGTAGCGCATAAGCGGCTGGCAGCAGTGATGTCCAGCACGAACGGCAATGCCCTTCGTGTCGAGCACAGTCGCAACGTCATGCGGATGAACATCATCCAGGTTGAACGTTACTAGACCAGCACGGTTCTGCTTAGGCCCGAAGATCGAAATCCCGTCAATCGTGCTCAAACGGTCATAAGCGTAAGCTGCAAGCTTGTGTTCATGCTGTTCGATAGCATCAAGACCAATTTCGGTAAGGAAGTCGATTGCTGCGCCGAGGCCAACTGCGCCTGCGATGATTGGCGTGCCGCCTTCGAACTTCCAAGGAAGCTCTTTCCAGGTCGAATCGTACAGGTCAACGAAATCAATCATTTCGCCGCCGAACTCAATCGGCTCCATGGATTCCAGCAGCGCTTTCTTGCCGTAGAGTGCGCCGATTCCAGTAGGAGCGCACATCTTGTGGCCGGAGAACGCGTAGAAATCACAATTGAGATCACGCACATCCACTTTCATATGCGGCGTGCTCTGAGCACCGTCGACAACCATGACAGCGCCGTTCTTGTGTGCAATCTCTGTAATTTCTTTGATCGGATTCACAACGCCAAGCACGTTGGAAACATACATCACGGATACGACCTTCGTACGCTCCGTAATTGTCGCTTCCACGTTCTCGAGCTTGATCGAACCATCTTGCTCGAGAGGAATATATTTAAGCGTCGCGCCGGTAGCTTTGGCAACTTGCTGCCAAGGGATGAGATTGGAGTGATGCTCCATCTGCGTAATGACGATCTCATCGCCCTCGCCGCAAACCGCTCTCGCATAACTCGAAGCGACAAGGTTAAGCGCAGTTGTTGTGCCGCGTGTGAAAATTATCTCCTGCGGGCTTGCCGCATTCAGAAATTTCGCTACTTTCTCACGCGCGCCTTCGTAAGCATCCGTTGCCCGCGAACCGAGCGTATGAACGCCGCGGTGTACGTTAGCATTGTCATGCTCATAATAGCGACTGACGGCATCAATGACGGAACGCGGCTTCTGTGAAGTCGCCGCGCTGTCCAAGTAAACGAGCGGATGCCCGTTTATCGTTTGATGAAGGATCGGAAATTGCTCTCTGATCGCTTGTACATTCATCCTTCCAGCTTCCTTTCCAGCAGACGCTGGAGCTGTTCTCTGACCGCATCAACCGGAATTTCCGAAACGACTGGGGCCAAGAAACCATAAATAATTAAACGCTCCGCTTCCGCTTTCGAAATACCGCGGGACATGAGGTAGTAAACTTGCTCAGGATTCACTTGACCGACGCTTGCTGCGTGTCCGGCTTTAACATCATCTTCGTCGATGAGCAGAATCGGATTGGCATCGCCGCGCGCTTTCGGGCTCAGCATGAGAACTTTCTCTGTCTGGAACCCTCCCGCCTTCGTAGCGCCTTTCTCGATCTTCGTGATCCCATTGATAATCGCAGTCGCTTGCTCTTTCATGACCGCACGAGTAACCATGTTGCTCTCTGTGCTGCGTCCGAAGTGAACCGCGCCTGTTGTCAGACTCATCTGCTGAGAGCCTGATCCGATACTGATGACTTTCGCATCGGAGCTTGAGCCATTGCCCTTCATAAGGGATTGCGTATCGGACAGCGTGTGGCCATCATGCAGATCGCCGATAACCCACTCGATACGGCCGTCATTCTCAACGACAGCACGGCGAATCGTAAGATCAACAACATTGTCAGCCATATGATGCACCGTTGCATAACGTACAGTTGCACCTGGCTTCACGATGACTTCTACAATGGTCGGCTTCGTAATCGCAGCTGCCGCTTCGCTGTATGTGCTCACAACATTGTCAACATATGTGACACGGCTATGATTGTCTGCAACGAGCAGAACGCGCGGAGCGAAAGCAGCCGAAGCGTCGTCAGTGATGAACAGTGCTTGCAGCGGAAGTTCAACTTCCACATTCTTTGGTACGTATAGGAACACGCCGCCGTTCCAGATCGCGGAGTGGAGAGCCGTCAATTTATTCTCATCCTGAGGTACCACGCTGAACAGATACTGTTTCACGAGGTCGCTGTGCTCACGGGCAGCGGTCTCCAAATCAGTGAAGATAACACCTTTAGCAGCAAGCTCAGGGGACAATTTACGAAGCACGCTCGCGGAATTGCGCTGTACGACAAGGCCAGCCTGATCCTTTGCTGCCAATTCGCGCACAGTTTCAGGAAGCTCATCGACAGCTGCAATCGCAGCTTCTGCTTTGTGATTGCCGATCGCCGTCAAATTCCAACGGCTGATACGGACCTTCTCCGGGGTTGGCCATTCCAGCGTTTCAGCCAGCTCGGCGCCCTTCGCTCTTACTTCTTCAAGCCATGCCGGCTCGCCTTTGCTTTGCGATAAAGCAGAAACTGTCTGGCGGTTAACCGGAGTTGATAATTGTGTACTCATTTCACTTGCTCCTCCTCCGATTAAACCTGTCCGACTGTTTCGTCTACGATGCCAAGTTCTTCTTTAACCCAGTCGTAGCCTTCGCTTTCCAGACGCTCAGCAAGCTCTGGTCCGCCAGATTTCACGATGCGGCCTTGCATCATAACGTGAACGAAGTCTGGTTTAATGTAGTCGAGCAAACGCTGGTAGTGAGTGATGATCAGGAAGCCGCGATCCTCGGAACGCATAGCGTTAACGCCGTTCGCTACGATTTTCAAAGCATCAATATCAAGACCCGAGTCAATCTCGTCAAGAATAACGATGGACGGATCGAGCAACAACATTTGAAGAATTTCGTTACGTTTCTTCTCGCCGCCGGAGAATCCTTCGTTCAAGTAACGGTGCATGAACTCAGGGTTCATCTCAAGCTCTTTCATCTTGCTTTCCATTTGGCGGATGAACTTGATCAGCGAGATTTCTTTGCCTTCTTCACGGCGAGCGTTAATCGCGCTGCGAAGGAAGTCGGAGTTCGTCACACCGCTGATTTCGCTTGGGTATTGCATAGCTAGGAACAGGCCTGCACGAGCGCGCTCGTCAACAGCCATTTCCAGCACGTCTTCACCGTTCAGCGTAACTTCGCCGTCCGTTACTTCATATTTAGGATGGCCCATAAGCGAAGACGCGAGCGTACTCTTACCCGTACCGTTCGGTCCCATGATTGCATGAACCTCGCCGCCTTTAATTTCAAGGCTAAGGCCTTTCAGAATTTCTTTACCGTCAATGGCTGCTTTGAGGCCATCAATCTTAAAATGTGTTGCCATGGTATACTGCTCCCTCCAGATGGTTACGACGAATGTCTCTGCCCTGCACAAACGAAACCCGCCCCAACAAGGCGGTAATTTCCAAAATGCATTTATTGAAACAATTCCTCTTTTATAATTATTCTAAATTGATTCTCAGTGATTCTCAATTATATTTTAGTATAGATTTCAATTGAAATCAATGAGCCTGCGCCTGCATTCGCGCTCAGCCTGTACCGCTTACCGCCCAATCTTGCTGCGAATTTGTTTCACTTGTGCCTCGAAGTCCGCGTCACTCAAGACAGGTTGCGCTTTCACGCCTTCGAAAGAATGGCCAAGATCTACCCATGATTTGCATCCGTTAAAATGGTCCTGCATAGGCAGCAGAACTGGGCTCTCCAGCTTGCTTACCCTCAGAATCAGTAGATGAAGCGGCTTGGTCTTCTTCCACTTTAGCCTCTCATCCGCGAACGTATCCGTCCAAATATGAAACTCATCTAACAGACGAAGAGTGTCCTGATCGAAAATCTCGATGTCGTCTACCGCTTCTGCGATTGCGTTAATCTCGACCGTTGCAGCATTCGGCTGCCATGCTGCCATCAATTCGCGCGCATCATCTCGGTACGGCTCCTTGAGCAGCTCAGGACGCTGATGCTCGTAAGCAGGCATGAGATAGAAGCGAGGCGCTTTTAGTCTAAAATCCCGCGTTTCCTCCGCGATGCCGCCTTTGCGCAGAACGATAATTTGTTTCCCCTCGGTCAAAGCTTTTACCGCGACCGCCCATTCTTTAAGCGCGACCGGCTGCTGTTGATCGAATTCATGATTCATTGTTTCCCCTCCGTTTCATCACAATAACATCCATTATAGCAAATCCAGGTGTTCGAAAGCGAAAAAATTCGCTATACTATACATATTTGCGGATCAGCCTACAAATGGCAGTCTAGCTCCAAGCATCATATCGACCCGGAGGTGTTCTATAGATGACTACGTATCATCCGTTAAACGAAGCAGAAGCGATCAAAATCTCGCGTACGCTTGATGGCGTTTTTGCCCCAGGCGCTGACCTGAAATGCCGTGAAATCGGCGATGGCAACTTGAATTTGGTGTTCCATATTTCCGATCCGGCATCGGGAAGCAGCATTATTATGAAGCAGGCTCTGCCTTACGCCAAAGTAGTTGGCGAATCATGGCCGCTCACGCTCGACCGCGCGCGTATCGAGAGCGAAGCGCTTATTCTCGAAGGCAAGCTTGCTCCAGGACTAGTTCCAAATGTATATCTATACGACAAGGAGCTTGCGCTTACTGTCATGGAGGATCTTAGTGATCATGTCATCATGAGACAGGGACTGATCAATGGCGGACGTTATCCGCTGTTTGCCGATCATATCTCGAGCTTCCTAGCGCAAACCCTATTTTACACCTCGGATCTTGGACATAATCAACAGGAGAAGAAGCTGCGCATGGCTAGCTTCATCAATCCGGAGCTATGCAAAATTACCGAAGAGCTTATCTTCGACCACCCTTATACGAATGCCGACACGAACAGCTTCGAAGATGCGATTCGTGATGAAGCTGAGGCGCTATGGAACGACGGCGAGCTGCATCTCGAAGTGGCGCTGCTTCGCGAGAAGTTCCTGACACATTCGCAGGCACTGCTTCACGGCGATTTGCACACAGGCAGCATCTTCATCACACCGGAATCAACAAAAGTTATCGATCCGGAGTTTGCTTACTATGGCCCAATGGGCTTCGACATCGGCGCCGTTATCGCCAACCTGCTGCTGAATTATGCGGCACGCGAAGGACGCGACGCAAGCGAATCGCAGCGTGAAGAATTCCGCGCTTACTTGCTGGAGACGGTCAAGGATGTATGGACCCAGTTCCAGAGCAAGTTCCTTATTCTGTGGGATGCGCATGGCGTTGACCGCCTTGCCGGAGCGGCTCCAGGCTACAAAGCGAATTACATGCAGCGCCTGCTGCAGGACACAATCGGCTACGCAGGCTGCAAAATGGTTCGCCGCATCGTAGGTCTCGCACACGTGGCGGACATTGATAAGATTGAAGATGCAGCTGCACGCGAGCGCGCGCATCGTCTGTCCCTCAGCATCGGCAAATCGCTCATTAAACAAGGACGCAAAGCCGCTTCCATCGACGAACTCATCGATACGGTGCTCTCAGCTTCCACTGCTGTTAAGGCTTAAACGAAAGGTAGGAATCCACTTACTATGACTACAGAAGCAACAAGCTATAAAGGATTACAGTCCGTCATTTGGGCGGGCGAGCAACTGGATCTTCTCGATCAGCGCCTGCTGCCGGAAGAGATTGTCTATCTTCCGCTTGTGAACACTCAAGATGTATGGGAAGCGATTCGCCATCTGAAAGTACGCGGGGCTCCGGCAATCGGCATCGCTGCCGCATACGGAGTCGTGCTTGGCAGCCGCAATGCCGATGAGGCTGGCGCATGGCTGGCAGCGGTTAAAGCAGCTGCTGCCCATCTTGCAACTTCCCGCCCAACAGCGGTGAACCTGTTCTGGGCGCTTGATCGGATGACCGCGCGTGCGGATGCACTTGCGACAAACGGAAGCGACCTCGCTGCATGCAAGGAAGCGCTCCTGCAAGAAGCCATTACGATTCAGAGCGAAGACGAAGAAACGAACCGCCTTATTGGCGAGCATGCGCTCACGCTGTTCCAGGACGGCATGGGCGTCCTGACGCACTGCAACGCCGGCGGTCTCGCAACCGCCAAATACGGCACGGCGCTCGCTCCTTTCTATCTCGCACTTGAGCAAGGCATCAAGCTGCGCGTCTATGCGGATGAGACTCGTCCGGTGCTGCAAGGCGCTCGCTTGACGGCTTTCGAGCTGCAGCAAGCAGGCGTTGACGTCACGCTCATCTGCGACAACATGGCCGGCATGGTCATGAGCAAAGGCTGGGTTGATGCCGTTATCGTCGGCACTGACCGCGTTGCCGCAAACGGCGACGTTGCGAATAAGATCGGCACATACAGCGTTGCTGTGCTTGCCAAAGCGCATGGCATTCCATTCTATGTCGCTAGTCCGCTCTCGACGATCGATCTGAACACGCCATCTGGCGCGGAGATTCCGATTGAAGAACGCAATGCGGAAGAAATTACGGAAGGCTTCGGCAAACGGACAGCGCCAGTCGGCGTCAAAGTGTTCAATCCGGCATTCGACGTCACGCCGAATGAGTATGTAACGGCAATTATTACGGAGAAAGGCATTGTGAAGCCTCCGTACGACGTGAACCTCAAGAAACTGTTTGACAACTAATTACATCCGAATAATAAATAAGGGTCGCCTAGCTGCAGCTTTCGTTGCTGCCTGAGGCGGCCCTTTCCTTTTTATTTTATCTAACCTTCTATACCATTAACAGCAGCGCGTCCGCACCTGTCATGCCAGGCTTTATGCCAAGCGCCTCCGCTGCACTTGTCACCGACTCAAGCGGCGCTGCCATCAGCTCATCCAGCGTTTTGACACCGACTGCACGCCCTGCAATGATGCCTCTATCCTTCAACCGTTCATTCAGAAGTGAAACATCGAGAGCACCGCACATAATGTAGCCCTTATCCGTCGTCACCGCAAGCAAGGTCGTTTTGGGCAGAAGAACTTCTACGCCAAGAACCGTTGTATTGTCAGCGAGCACAATTGGAACCATCCGCATCAAACGAAAAACACCTCCTTCTACCCGCCAGCCGCCACTTTCGGCTCATCGCTCGCATTTTCATTCCACTATATGCGCGCGTCTGCTGGTGAGTGTTGGCATTAGCCTGACCAACGCGCCTGCTTTTGCAGCAAAAAATCAATTTGGGACACTACAATATTTGAAGCGATAGTGATATAGTTAGAATACTTTATGACGTCATGGAGTGGCACAATGAATCAATCAGATAAACTTCACAAACAAACATCCGCTCATTTATTCAATGTTGACATTCTCGTGCAGGGTGACAGTAACGCAATTGCGATGGAGAGGCTTCTGCATGCGCTAAACCAAGCTGGATTTGCGGATTTTCGAATAAAATCCGGTATTGAGCTAGGCCGTCTAATCGAGACGCTTGAAGCAACCTCCTCGAGTAAGCAGAAGGAGACTAAAGCCTCGAAAGCAAGCCAGAAAGCTGAAGCTGCCTCAGCAGCACCTGACTCCAACTTGTCTTTTAGTACGGAACGGATCAAAGCTTGTATCGCGGAGAACCGCTTAATCCGACTAACGGTGAACAAAGGCTTCGGCAAGAAGCTAAGCATGCCTTGCCGCATCATTAATCTTGATGATGCTTCCCAGACGATAACCGTTTACCATGTCGATGAGAAACAAGTCTATACGTTCACGCTTTTCGAAATCGATGAGTTTGTATAGCACGCCATGAAGCCAATGACTTCGCTTAAATAAGCGAGCTTGGCTTTTTCTTTTGCCTAGCGGCGGGGACTTTCGACATAGGTATTGATTATCATGTCGTCTGCTGTCAAAATGGTGGAAGAGTTTAGGTGTAATTTCATTTTTCGTTTGGTTCACTTTCATTTGGCGATCAAAGGAGACTTCTTCTACTATGCGTTCTTTTTCCGTCCGTTCTCAAATCATTCTGCTCATCGCGGTAATCCTGCTCGCGCCAATAACCGGCATAGGCCTCTACTACTATCATTCCATCACATCGAAGCTTGAGGTCATGGACCGCGGCGCAACCGACGAATCAGCCGCATCCGTTGAAGGAATGCTCACGATTCTATCTTCTCACGTTATGGATGTAACCGTTACCAATTCCCACTGGGGCGATTTCCGCACTGCCTTCCTCACCCACGATCTGGAATGGATTACGGACAATGTGTCCGGAGCGGTCGATATCATTCCGAATGTGGATTTCACCGTTACGGCTGACTATGACGGCAACGTCGTACAGCAGAGCGGCGACATCGCGGATTTCAAAGTCCCGAGTATCAGCAAGCTCGGCATCGTGCAGAAAGCAAAGGCAGACGGCGATTTCTCCGGACTGCTTGTGACGAACAAAGGCATCGCGTTCATTGCTGCTTCAAAAATAACCGACGAAGAGAACAAACTCTCGTCTCCAGGCGTGCTTATCTTCGGTCGCCTTCTTGATGCAAATGCGCTGGCGGTCATTGCGCACACCGTAGGTGTCGACGTATCGTTCTACTCGAAGCTTGGCAATGCCGGTTGGATTGATTCGGGCAAGGCAGGAACCAAAGAAGCTGCTGCCGCAGAACATCTCTTTGATAAGCAGATGAGCTCGGCTTCGCCTGAGCAACCCATCATCTCCGAGCTGGAGCAGAACGGCCACTCTTACAGTGTCAAAATGATGCCGGTAAATGATTATGCAGGCAAGCCGATCGGTGTCTTATCCGTTGCCAGAGAGCTGCGCGTTAGCACAGAGGTTGCATCAGGCTTAAGAAAACTAAGTCTGCAAGCAGGCGCTGCCGCCCTCATTCTGATCGCGATTATCGGACTCTTCATCGAAGGCCGCATTATTTCGCCGCTCAAACGGATCCATACCTACTTGAAGCAAGTTGCCGAAGGTAGATTATCGGCTCAAGCTCCCGCGGGCGAATTGAAACGCCGTGATGAAATTGGATTTATAACCGGAACGCTGCAAACGACAGTGTCCGATCTGCACGGCATTGTGCGCGGCATCGAGACAACATCCTCTTCCGCTTCCTCGACAGCAACGGTGCTCTCGGGCGAAACCGAAGAAACAACGACAGGCATTGGACAAATCGTGGATCATATGCACATGTTGACCGAAGGCGCTGAAGCTCAGCTCGCAGGCGCAGCAAGCGGCACGATAGCGATGACCAGCATCGCGGATGGCATTCATCAAATTTATGAGCGTACGATCTCCGTTGCGCATAATGCGACGGAATCAACCGGGTTCGCCGAAGATGGCCGCACGAACATCCACAAGGCTGTCGTGCAAATGAACCAAGCGAGCAGTTCCGTTCAGCAGGTCGTGAATGATATGCAGCGGCTTGAGCAGCACTCGGAATCCATCGTAGAAATCGCCGAATGGATTGGCAAGATCGCATCGCAGACGAACATTCTCGCATTGAATGCGAACATCGAAGCATCGCGAGCTGGCGAACATGGGAAAGGCTTTGCGGTTGTTGCGGATGAAGTGCGTAAGCTCGCGATGCAGGCAGGTGAAGCAGCCGGTCAGGTGCAAGAGCGAGTGACGACGATTCGCGAGCAGATCGAAGAAGCTGTCTCTCATATCAGGCAGGGACATATCGAGGTTAGTGAAGGCACGCAGCTCGTGCAGACCGCTGAGCACTCCTTCTCTCGCATCGCCGATTCGATCACATCCATGAACGTGAAGCTGCAGGAAGTAGCGGCGGCTACAGAGGAGATGACTGCCGGCAGCCAAGAGATGGCGGCGATGGTCGAGCAGACAGAAACAGTGTCGCGCAATGCAGCGCAATTAACAAAAGAGGTGACCAGCATCTCGGAAGCTAGAGCAGCCTCCGTGAGCCGAATCACCTCTGTCATGAGTGAATTGAACGAGCAGATTCAGGAGCTGGGCAGCAGCGTAGCCCGTTATTCCTGATTGCTCTTCGCCTTCCAGATTGCATAAGCAGCCATTGCCCACGCCACAATAAAGGCAAGACCTCCAAACGGTGTAATGATTCCCAGCGGCTTAATGCCAGACAAGCTAAGCGCATACAAGCTGCCCGAGAACAAGAAGATGCCGAGATGCATCAGCCGGGCAGCCCAGCGAATGCCTCTCTGTTGGCCGATCCGATCAGAAGCAAGCGCGATAAGCAGAAGTCCAATGCCGTGGTACATATGATAGCGCACGCCTGTTTCAAATACATTCAGCATTTCGGCTGTTAGCCGATCCTTCAAGCCGTGTGCCGCGAATGCGCCGAGCACGACAGCAACAAGGGCGTGGATGGCTCCATAAGCGCCATATTTATTAAACATGCAGTTCTCCTTCCTTTCCGTATCCTATGATCTCTAAGTATGGTTGAAACAATAGCTAACGATTGATAACGTGGATAAAGGAGATATCTCTCAATGAGTGAACATGATAATGGACAGCCGTATACGCCAGATCCATTCAATCCGGTAACGCCTGAGGTTGCAGCCGAGCCGGTCAAAACCCAATCCAAGCTTGGCATCGCGTCATTTATTCTTGGACTCATCAGCATTATCGGCTTCATCGTCGCCATCCTAGTTATAACATCATTTATTATGAACCACAACTTTCCTGACATCAACACTTTCAAGGATAGAATTGAAGCGCAAGAAGAAGATTTCGCGGAATTCGCGCCAGTTATTATGGGCGGACTTATGGTCATCCTGTCGGGTATCGTCGGACTCGTCGGACTTATTCTCGGCATTGTCGGTGTCGCATCGAAGAACAAGAAGAAGGCGTTCTCCATTCTTGGAATCATACTGAATGCGATCTTGCCGGTTGGCCTTATCGGCCTGTTCTTCATCGGGATCCTGCTGGGCGGTTCGCAATAATTAAGAAAAGTGCCTAGAAGTCACGAAACTTCTAGGCACATAGACTGTCGAGATTGTGTACTCAGCTTTCGCCAAGCAGTCGATATCAGTTGCTTCCCAGTCTGAGAGTTCCAATTTCACACTCTCAGAACAGCAATCGGCCGATTTCCTTGCTGAGCGTTCGATTTTTGCACTCTCAGCTTCGCACGCTGCCGATATCTGGAGCATCCTTATCTCTGAAAACCTGATAGTGAAATATACAAAAAAGCGCAACCCACCGTTCTAGAATGAACGTGGGTTGCGCTAAACTCTGAGTGCCTAGAAGTCACGAAACTTCTAGGCATTTTTTTGTTTGGGTACTACAATCTATTCGCCCTGCGCGTCAAACGGAGGCGGCTCGTAGCCAGCGCCATACGGAGCGTCCGGGCGATGGAATTCGCCCATCAGCGCACGGCGCAAAGGCGTCGTCCGGTCGAGGAACGCTTGCGAGTTCTGCAGCCGATCCGACGGCGTCAACCAAGGCGGACTGTAAATATAGTGCATCGTGTAGCGGTCATAGTCTCCGTCATGCGCATAAGTCCGGTGCCATACCGCGTTGTGGAACAGCAGGACGTCGCCGGCTTTGGCACAGATGACATGGCCGATGGAGATATCGCCCTTCTCCTTGCGAATCGAATCCGGCATTGGCACCTGCGCGCGGTGGCTGCCGGGGATCAGCTCCATATTGCCCATTCTCGGCTTCGTCTGATCAGTCAGCAAGAACGACGCCCGAAGCTGAAGTAGCGGGATCTGTAAGCTCAGCTTCTTGAAGTCATATGCGCCGGAGCCGTCTTGATGCCAGCCGCCAACGCTGCCAAATGCAGGTTGCTTCGTATTCCAGCCGGATTGCATAATGAATCGGTCGCCATACAGCCCTCTCACTTTCGGCAGCACAGCTGGATGATCCATCAGCTTCTCCAGCGCGAGCTCTGTTTCATAACCTCGGCCGACTTGCCCGAACCCATCTGTTCCAGCCGCATCGTGAATGCGTTTGGAAGCTTCGAGACATGCCTGCACTTCTTCTGGACTAAGTACGTCAGGGATAACGAGATATCCCCATGATTCAAAAATAAATCGATCAGTGTCTGTAAGCGCTCCTGGTGCAACTACCGGGTTAAGCATTGAAGCATCTCTCCTAACTCTGGTTAATTACGGGCGTCTGCATACTTGTACTATAGGATATGTCGTCATAGTACTGCGAATAACGATTTTCTGTCAATGACTGGTTTTGTCGAAGAATCTAGCGGCGTTAATGGTTTGCGCGCAGTGACAACGGCCCCGTTGACAGGCTTGGCACGAGATGCGGCTGCATAATGATTTTGCGGTACTTTGTTTCGCTCGGTGAATTGCCGTTCTGCTGCAGCAAATCCAGCAGCTGCAAGGCTGCAGTTCGACCTACTTCATCCTCGTGCTGGTCGATATAGGTGAAGAAGTTAAACTCCTTGCTCGGCGATATGCTGTCAAATGTGACGATCGACAGATCCTTCGGCACTTCCAGCCCGAGGAAGCGAACAATCTTGTACAAATGAATGGCCATATAGCCGTTTAAGGCGATATAGGCTGTGGCAAGTCCGTTCTTCACATATCGGAACAGCGGATGCTGCTGGTCGAGTTCTCCCTCACCATGATTGATGTGGAACTCGGTCAGCATAAGAGCTGGATTAATCATCTCGCCCCGCTCCTTGAGCGCTCGCATATAACCGGAAATCCGCTGCTCGATTGTTGTCGTTGAGAGCGGCACATCCGAGCAGATGGCGATGTCGCGATGCCCAAGCTCATAGAGATGATTAACCGCCAGACGCGATGCCTCCACGCCGTCTGAGCCGATAAAATGCGTATCAATGCCGGACAAGTACCGATCAATAATGACGAATGGATACCGATCCAGCTTCAGGCGAAGAATCTCTTCGTTGTACGTCTCCGCATCAACTGGGAAAATGATAAGGCCTGCGGCGCCTATGCTGAGCAGCTCGCGAATGGCTGCAGCTTCACGCTCTGTTGAATTCTCCGAGAACATCAATACGAGGTCGTATCCTGTTTGCGTTAACGCCTTCCTGATGCCATTATTAAGCCGAATGGAGAAGAAATCACTTAAGTTCGGCATAATTAAGCCGATCATTCGGCGAGATTCCGTTTGCTGTGCGCTTGCTTGTTCCGACGAACCGCCGTTGCTTGCTCTCACGCGCGCAAGCGGATTCTTCATCTCGTTCACGTAACTGCCCTTTCCTTGAATCCGGTGCAGCCAGCCTTCCTTCGAAAGTCCTGTTAGCGCATTCGAAACCGTAATCCGGCTTACATCGAACTTCTCCATCAATTCCTTCTCGGTGGGGATCTTGTCTCCGCTCTTCCAGTAACCAGCTGTAATCTGATTGCGAATATATTCCTGGATGACTTGGTAGATTGGTATTCGTCCGTCCTGCATATGACCCCTCCGACGATTACTAGCAATATTTGTATAGTTGTATTATAACGAATATAACATTTTGATCAAGCGTAAAGTGGACAGATCGCCGGTACTAGGGAAAGTTAGTACTATGTTTTGCCAGTACGTTGACTATACTTGAGGTAAGAAGCAAGAAAGAGGTGCCGCACATGAGTAGAAAGTGGCTGCAGCAAGAAGGACAATCATGGACGCAGAAAGGCATTATTACAACAGAGCAATATCAGCGCATCTTGGCGCTTTACCCTGAGCAGAATCGCGCGATCGGCATCATTCCGCTGCTGGGCAGCATTCTTGTCGGACTCGGAATCCTTAGCTTTGTCGCTGCGAACTGGCAGCAGATTCCGCAGCTTATCCGGCTTCTCATCATTGCGGTTACGATGATCGGCTTCTATACATCAGGCGAAGCATTCCGCAGAAAAGGCCATGACAAGCTTGGCGTCGCGCTAATTGGGCTCGGCTTGCTGACCTTCGGTGCAGGCATCGTGCTCATCGGTCAAATGTTCCATTTGCAAGCCTACGACGTGACGTCATTCATCGTATGGGGAACAGCCGGTCTTCTGTTAACTTGGCTGATCAAGAGCCGCTACCTGTTTATTATCACCCTACTTATATTCACTTGCTTGCAATGGTACAACGCTACGGAATTCAGTCAGTTCAGCTTTGTTGCTTTTGTAATCATGATTGCAGGGCTCGGCTATTACTGGATGAGAAACCCGAATACGCTGCTCGCGTGGTTGCTCGCCGCAAGCTTCACGATTCAGAGCTTAATGCTCGTCACCGTGCATGACTGGGCATTCTCCTGGTTCTTCATTCCGGTCTGGCTGCTATATACCGCGATGGACTGGACCAAAGAACGCAAATCGGTCTATCCGTTCCAAGCGATCCCACTCGTCGCCGCTTTCGTACACAATCTGTTTATCGTCCTGTTCTGGAATGATTCGAACGACTCCTCGTTCTTGAAAGACTTGGCCGCGCAGCCCGTTTGGTATGTGCTCGCACTCGTTCTTCTCTGCGGGTTGTCGCTTGCAGGCAAGTATCGCAGCGGCCGGCTCTCTTCGGGAGTTGACTGGATTCTGGCACTGCCGTTCTTCTACCTGGCTCATGGCGCGGATGGAGCTTACCTGATTACGCTGTTCCTCTTCTCCCTCTACCTTCTCTGGAGAGGTTATGCGGAAGAATGGGCGGTCAAAATCAACCTCGGCACGCTGTTGTTCCTCACCAGTACGATGGCGGCTTACGGCAAGCTGGCGTGGGATTTCATGGACAAATCGATCTTTTTCATCATTGGCGGCATCCTGCTGCTTGTGCTCAGCTGGTTCTTGAACCGGCGGAAGAAACAATTTCTGAACGAGTTGCATGAAGAGGAGGAGCATCGTCATGACGACAAATAACCATCGCTTGCGGCGCGGCAGCTTCTGGCTCATCGTGCTCGTGGCGTTGCAGCTGCTCTTCCTCACCGGCATCACGATCTTCCATTATTCAGCGCTCTGGGTAGGCAAAGAGATCCGGCTGCAGACTGCTCCGGTCGATCCGAGAGACCAGCTCTACGGAGATTACGTCCAGCTCAATTACAAGATCAACAATGCGGATTGGTCCAAATGGAAGGCTAATGGCAAGAAGGCGGAGCGCGGTGATACGGTGTATGTGCTTTTGCAGGAAACAGGTGCTGGCGGGTCATACGAGATGGAGGGCATCTATCGCAGCAAACCCTCTCACGGCGCTGATGAAGCGGTATTGAAAGGCCGTGTGCAGTATGTCACCGACGAGACCATTCGTATTCATTACGGGCTCGAGCAATATTATGTAGCGGAGAATACGGGCAAATCGCTGGAGGAGCGTGCGCGTTCAGGCGACCTCATCGTCGATGTGAAAGTCGCCCCTTGGGGAAGCACCATTATAGAAAGGATTGAATAGTTTGCCAGATTGCTAGAAGTTCCGCGCTTTTTCTTTCACATAACCGTCCGAGACTTGAATAGAATGAATAACAACAAGCTTAAACGGTATGAGGAGGTGCTGGAGGCATGGCAGATAAGAATGGAACGCTTTTCACCGTGTCGCGTGAAGACTGGTCGCTTCATCGCAAAGGGCATCAGGATCAGGCAAGACATCAACAGAAGGTCCGCGAGGCGATCAAACAGAACTTGCCCGATCTTGTATCGGAAGAGAACATTGTCATGTCCGACGGGAAGCATGTCATAAAAGTACCGATTCGCAGTCTAGATGAATACCGCTTCGTCTATAATTTCAACAAAAACAAGCATGTCGGCCAAGGCGACGGCGACAGCCAAGTCGGCGACGTGCTCGGCGTCGACCCCGCATCCGCCCAGAAAGGCGGCAAGGGCGAGAATGCCGGCGATCAGCCAGGCGAGGACATTGTCGAAGCAGAGATCAGCTTGGCGGAACTTGAGACGATGCTGTTCGAGGAGCTGGAGCTGCCGTTCCTGAAGCAGAAGGATCGCGATCAGCTGGAGACGAAAGAAATTCGGTTTAACGATATACGGAAGAAAGGGATCATGTCCAACATCGATAAGAAACGGACGATCCTCGAGAACCTGAAGCGCAACGCAACACATGGCACTCCTGGTATCCATGGCATTTCTCCAGATGATCTGCGGTACAAAACGTGGGAGGAAATCATAAAGCCGCAGTCCAATGCCGTCATTCTGGCCATGATGGACACGAGCGGATCGATGGGATCCTTCGAGAAATATGTGGCGCGCAGCTTCTTCTTCTGGATGACCCGCTTCCTGCGGCATCAGTATGAGAATGTAGAAATCGTGTTTATCGCGCATCACACCGAGGCGAAGGAAGTGACCGAGGAGGAGTTCTTCACTCGCGGCGAGAGCGGCGGTACGATCTGTTCGTCAGCGTATATTAAGGCGATCGATATTATCGACAACCGGTTCCCTCCGTCGGTGTACAACATCTATCCGTTCCATTTCTCCGACGGCGACAACCTGACGAGCGACAACGAGCGGTGCGTGAAGCTGATCGGCGAGCTGCTCAAGCGTGCGAACCTGTTCGGCTACGGCGAGGTGAACCAATACAATCGCTCCAGCACGCTCATGTCGGCCTACAAGCACATTAACCTGCCGAACTTCATGCACTACGTCATCCGCGAGAAAGGCGAAGTGTACAACGCGCTGAAGTCGTTCTTCCGTAAGCGGGAGTTGGTTGTTTGAGTGAATAATCGGGGACTTCGTCCTACGCATGAAAACCTCCCTTCCACTTCTGTGGTGAGGAGGTTTTTTTGTGTCCGGTCTCTAACGAATCCTAGCGTCGCTATCTGGTCAAAATCAGACGTTTCGCATTGCTGACCGGATTATCTGGGGCGAATAAGCGCTATACGATTCGTTAGAGGTTTTAAACACGCTCCGCCTTCCGCATTCGCCCAGCCGAACTGCGGCTAAACAACATAAACATCAGCACCCCTGCGAAGCCGAAAATCGCCGAAGCATATAGAATATCCGCAATCGGGATGACCTCCGACAACGTCGTGCTGAGCAGCGGACCGATCGTGCCGCGGATGCCGAATAACATGAGATGCAGCCCGAATATGATGACTTCGCGTCCAGGAGCAAGGCGCAGCATATAAGCGAGGAAGCCGATGTCCCAGATCGCGTCGCCCATTCCTTGCAAACCGCTGCCGATAAGCACCGCCGGATAATTACCGAGGAATGCATAGAGCAGCGGGACGGTTGCGAACGTAGCAAACCCGTACACGACCGTGTGCTTGGCGGACAGTTTATCTATGACACTCCCGACAATTAAATAGGAGAAGAGCAAGCACGAGAAGTAAGCAATCCGCGCGAAGCCGATCTCGGTATTCGTCAGCTCAAGTCGATTAACTTGGAAAATCTGATAAAGTGGGTTCGCAAGAAGATTGCCGAAGCCACTGAACATACAAGCAAGGAAGAAGATGCCGATCTCCGGATTCTGCTTAATAAGCTGCAGCTGCTCGCGGAGCGATGCCCGTTTCTTAGCTTGTCCCACACTCGGTGGAACCTTGCGCGCTTTGACCTGATTAAAGACCAGAATCGAGATAACGCCCGTCACGGAAGCGAACAGCAGCGGACCGGACGGACCGGATACATCCGTCCACTTGCCAATGAAGAACGCGGTCGGAATCATAACCAAGCCCATCGCGACCCGAGTATTCCCCATCAGCTTCCCGCGATGCTCAGGCGGGTACATGCGCACGACAAGCGAGGCGTAGGCCGGTGCTTGAATGCCCATTAGCATGTGGAACATGAGTGCGACACATACATAAACAAGCGGAACGCCGAAGAATGCAGGCAGCAGAATGAGTGCTCTGGCGATAAAGTTCGGCACGATGATAAACGGCTTCGGAGAATGCGAGCGTTCAATCCAGCCCGCCCATATCGGGGAGAACAGTAAACCGATTGCCGGTGCAGCTGATAATAGGCCAACCTGAATGTTGGACGCTCCTTGCTGGATCGCCATCGGAATATAGAACTGGTTGAAGACGACGTTGAAGAAGCTAAATAACAAGGAAGCGGTTACATCAAAGCTGAAATTATGCCACGCTCTTGGCCCGAGCTGCAAACGAAGCGATGAGACCATCGCTCGAATACTGTTCATAGTGGAATCGTTACCCTTCATAAAAAATTCATAGATTAATAGTAGTATACACTTATACTGGGCCTTTGTGTGCATTTACCATTTTGACAAACTATCTAGCACAGGTCCATAATGTACGATGAGAGTTTATAATGGAACGATCGTACATTAATTTCGTAGGAGGATTTCGTCATGCCGATTAGGCAACTTAAACGGCTGCTGCAGATGAGGCCGTTTCTTTTTTTCACACTCATTCTCGTTGTCAAAAGCATGCTCGCCTACCTCGTCATCTTTGACGGTGGCCTATCCTGGACATTGTTCATTACGGAGCTCCCATTCTTCTGGCTCCTCTTCTGTTTAATTGAATGGTTCGCTACCAAACGCAAGCTCGCCTTATACGTGACAGTCAATTTATTCGTGACGGCCATATTATTCGCGGTCATCATGTACTATAAATATTTCGGCATTATCGTAACTTACCATGCGCTCGAGCAAGCGAATCAGGTAACAGCGGTCAAGAGCAGCGTCTTCTCGCTTCTCGACCCTTATTATTTGTTTATTTTCCTCGATATTATCGTCTTTATCGTTCTGCTTCTTCGTAAGTCGAAGCTGCAAGATTGGAAGAAATTCAGCCAAGCTCCGCTGAACAAAGCGGTCGTTTCTCTTGTGTTTATATGCTCGCTTGCGCTGTGCTTGTTCAACATTCTGCCTAACCGTGCCAGTATGAACGAATTGGTAAAAGCCGAAGATATGGGCATTCTCAATTATGAACTCTACACGATCTTTGCCGATTCCAAAATGCCGGAAATTCCGCTGGCCGATATTACGCAGCAAACGATCGACCAAGAGAAAGGCATTACGGAGCCTCAAGCGCCGAAGTACTGGAAGAGCGCTGCTGGCAAAAACCTGATCATCGTTCAGATGGAGGCTTTCCAGAACTTCCTGATCGACCTGAAGATCGATGGTCAAGAGATTACGCCGAATATGAACAAGTTGGCGCATGAGCACCTGTACTTCCCCAACTTCTATCAGCAAGTCGGACAAGGCAATACATCTGATGCTGAATTCGTCGTCAATACGTCGTTTTACACACCGCCAACCGGCGCCGCTACAATGATGTACAGCGATCGTAAGCTTCCTAGCCTGCCGCGTCTGGCTGAGGAACACGGGTATCAAACCGCAACATTCCATACGAATGTCGTTGACTTCTGGAATCGCAAAGAGTTGTACAAAGCATTAGGATGGGGCAAATATTACGATCAATCCTTCTTTGGCACAGACGATATGGTATTCTTCGGTCCTTCCGATGAAGTGCTGTACAAGAAGACTGCAGAGCAGCTGGATACGATGCAGAAGTCGGGCAAGCCGTTCTATACACAGTTAATAACGATGTCGTCGCATCACCCTTTCACCATTCCAAAGGGGAAATTCAAGCTTGAGCTGCCTGACCGTTATGACGGCACTTTCGTCGGTGATTATATTCGGGCACAGAACTACGCCGATTATTCACTTGGCTTGTTCATTGATGATTTGAAGAAGCGCGGATTGTGGGACAACAGCATCTTCGTCATCTACGGCGACCATCTCGGTCTACCGATTTACTCGCTTGATAATGATGATAAAGCGCTTATGCATGAAATTTATGGTCGTGATTATGGAATCACGGATATGATTAACATTCCGCTCATTATTTCAAGCCCAGGCATCGACCAGCCGCATCAAGTGCTACCTCAGCTTGGAGCGCAATCCGATATAATGCCGACCGTCTCGAATCTGCTTGGCTTCTCTTTAGCCGATCATATTCACTTCGGACAAGACTTGCTTAATCAGACTTCGAATATCTTGCCAGAACGCTATTATTTACCGTCTGGCTCGCTTATCACGGATCATGAACTGTTCATCCCAGGCACAGCCTATAAAGATGGCACGCATCACCCGCTGAAAGGCACAGTACAGCCGAACTCCAGCACCTCAGAGGACCAGTACAACCGCGCACTCAAGCTGCTCCAGCTCTCGGACAGTTATGTGAGCCAGCTGCCGCCGGTTGACCAGCCTTAGCTAAAAGAACAGCACCGCCTATTGAGGCGGTGCTGTTTTTGCGTTTGATATCAACTATAGAGTCCATAACGAATTTCGCAAACGGTGCCTTTTCCGGTTTTGCTGTTGAATACGATATGGCCGCCCATCACTTTCACAAGGCTGACGACAACCATGAGACCGAGGCCTGTTCCTTTCTCCTTCGTCGTGAAGAACGGCATGCCGATGCGCTTCAGCTGCAGCTTGTTCATGCCAATACCGGTATCCGCAATCTGGATATACACGTTTGACTGTTCAACGCGTGTCGTGATGGTGAGCACACCGCCCCCAGGCATCGCCTCAATCGCGTTCTTAATCAAGTTGAGCAAGCACTGCTGGAACTTCTTCGGCTCCCCCATAATGTAGAAGCTTGACTCCTGCTCATGGATAATCTTGATTTCGATACTCGACATGACAGACAACGGCGAAATCCATGGGATGAGCGCATTAATCTCTGCTTTCACATCAATCGGGCGAGCATCCTCAATTGACGGCTTTGCATAGTTCAAATAGTCGGTAATAATCGAATTCGCATGCTCAATGCCATCAATCGCATGCATCCGATAGCGCTCCATTGTCTCCTGGTCAATACTCGGCCTACCCATCATCTGTAGAAACCCTCGCGTCGTCGTTAACGGATTGCGGATTTCATGCGAGATGGAAGCGGCGAGCTGGCCGATCATATGATATTTCTCAGCATTGTACAGCTCCTCCTGCATCCGTTCGTGATTCCTCACTTGGTAGTATGCGAAGAAGACGAGCGCAGTCGACAAGAACGTCCCCGCCAATATCACAGCAAGAGAATTAAAATCAACCTCATACCCGCGCATATAGTAGATGCCGATATACACAGCTTCGTAGATGGAGATGAGCAGAAGCGACTTATACATGAGCTGGCTTAGCTCACAGGTGCGGAGCCACCTATGATGAAACAGGATACCGAGCAGCAACAGCAGGGATGTGCTTACAACCGTCGCAACGAGCTCCGTCCCTACAATCCAATACCCGCAAGCGAGGAAAGCAGCCCAGGCAACCAAAGCTGCCAGCCATCCTTCAAACATCGAGCTAAGTGCAGTCAGAATCGGAATCAGGAACAGAGCGAACACGAGCGGATCGGACGGCTCCATCAACATATAACAGATACTTAGCAGTACGAATATTCCAATGAACAGCAGGCCTCTCTGCTTCACCGTAACCATCGCTCTAGGCTTTACAATGAGGATCAGCATACATGCTGTCAGAATGTAAAGCAAACCACGAAATTCATGCATCAAGATGGAAAGCATAGTAGCTGTGATCGACTCCCCAGATTAGAAATTGGTTCTAAATAGGTAAATATATCTATTTTTACCTCTAACTATATCACAATGCCCACCACAAACTACCAGTAATTTTTGTATCATTCGACAGTTACAGCTTTGCCCAGCTCTCATACAGCTCGTTCAACTGTTGCTGCAGTCCCTCTCTATATTCCCAACGCTTCGCAAGTTCAGCCGGATCCAGCTGAAGCGCTTGCTCCATAAGCTCGGCGTCAAGCGAGGCAAGCTCCTTCTCCGCCTGCTCAATGCGAGCTTCTAATTTCGCTCCATCCGCAGGAGCAGCAGCCTTGGCCCGCTCCTTCTTGAATGAATGCGACGCGGATGATTGCGATGCCGCAGTCGGTCTTACAGCAGCAGCGACAGTAGCAGGAGCTGTGTCTTCCGCAGCCAGCAGCTCTTCACGCTTCGCAGCATAATCGTCATAGCTGCCCCGGTAAACATGAATACTGCCGCTGCGCAGCTCCCAAATTTGGCTCGCAAGCTTATTGATGAAGTAGCGGTCATGCGATATCGCGAGAATGGTGCCTGGAAAATCCTCCAGCGCCTCTTCAAGCGCTTCCCTCGCCGCAATATCCATATGGTTCGTTGGCTCATCGAGCAGGAGCAGGTTCGGCTTCCTCAGAATGAGAAGCGCGAGCCGCAGACGCGTCCACTCGCCGCCTGAGAGCTGACTTACACCCTTGAACACATCAGCACCATAGAACAGATACCGAGCCAGATGGGACCGCGCCTCGCCTTCCTCCATCGCCGCCTGCTCGCGGAAGTAAGCGAGCACGTTCTTCTTATTGTCAGCCGGATACTCTTCCTGCGCCAAGTAGCCGATCTCGACCCTCGCTCCTACTTCAATCGCGCCGCCATCGGGCAGCTCTTCGCCGGTAATCATTTTGAACAGTGTTGACTTTCCAGTGCCGTTGCGCCCGAGCAGCATAATCTTGTCGCCATACTGCAGCAGCCCGTTAGCTTCGTTCAGCAGCTCTTTAGAGCCGTAACGCTTGCTCACCTTAGTCAGCGTAACAACCCGCTTCCCTGAGCGATCCTCCGGCTTCAGCTGGAACTCGGCGCTCTTCGGATCAAGCACCGGCCGCTTCACCTTCTCCATTCGGTCCAGCGCCTTCTGCATCGAAGCCGCCCGGCGGAAGAACTTCTCGTTACCGCTATTGCGTCCCCACTCCGTCAGCTGCTTGATCGATTCTTTCATCTTCTTGATCTGCTTCTGCTGTTCTTGATATTGAGCGAACAGCTGCAGCAGCCTCGCTTCCTTCTCCAGCACATAGCCGCTGTAATTGGCATGATAGCTCTGCGCTTCGCCATCCTCCAGCTCAATGATTTTATGGACGACATTGTCGAGGAATGCCCGGTCATGCGAGACGACTAAGCATGCGCCGTCGAAGCTGTTCAGATACGACTCCAGCCAAGCGACGCTCTGCAGATCCAGATGGTTCGTCGGCTCGTCGAGCAGCAGCAGCTCCGGCTTACTGATTAGCAGTGCGGCAAGCCCGATCTTCGTCTTCTCTCCGCCTGATAACGACGCATAGTTGCGTTCATACATCGCTTTCGGAATTTGCAGACCGCTCGCCACCGTATCAATCCTTGCATCGAGCTCGTAGCCGCCTTCGGTCTGAAACCTCTCTTGCAGCTTCGCATAATCGGCGAGCAGGCGCTCAAGGCGCTGCGGATCGCCATCCTCCGAACTCGGATCAGACATCTGCTGCTCCAGCTCTGTCATACGAGCCTTGCACATAAGCAGCTCCTTGCAGCTAGATGCCAGCGCGTCGTACACCGTTCCATCGTCCCAATGAGCTGGAATCTGCGCCAAATAGCCGATTCGGAGTTCCTTTCGTATCGTCAACAGCCCAACGTCTGGCTTCGACAGCTTGGCGATCAGCGAGATGAGCGTCGACTTGCCGCTTCCATTGCGGCCGACGAGACCGATTCGTTCCTTCTCCCCAATCTCAAAAGTTACATCTTCGAGCACGAGGTTCGCCCCGTAGTATTTCTTTATATGGCCGCCATTTACAATAATCATTGTGGAAATCCTCCTAGTTAAGTCGGAAGCACCGCCACCCCACAGCCTGATCTCTCATACAGGTACGCAAAAAAGAGCCGCAGGCAAATGGCCCGCGACTCTTCGGTTCTTGATCCGATCGAGGTCTAAGGTAGGCGTCTTCGCATGAGTGGTGAAACCGTATTCGTGTTTGTGGACAGACTGATCCCGTTAGGTCCAAAAACATGCACGATGCCAGCCATCGCAATTGGAAGCTGGCTTACACGGTCGTTCACCTTCTCTGCATTCATCCTACCTTCACCTCCTTCTCAATAGATACGAGTACTTTAACATAAGCTGCAGTCGTTGCGCAACTGCGGCTCCGCCTATTTCTGCAGTCCATTGTTCTGATCATAGAGCGCATCGTATAATGGAATCCAAGTTTATCCATACAAGGAGGCAATAATCCCTTATGAACAATCTATTCCAAGCGATTGCTCGCCGCGATGCCGAGGCCGTTCAAGCTCTGATTAACGCAGGCGCTGATATCAATGCGACCGATGAGCGCGGCCGTACGCCGCTGCTAGTGGCTACCCATGCGAACAATCCGGTTATCGCAGCAATATTGATCAATGCTGGCGCTGATATTCACAAACAGGATCATATTCTAGACAACCCATTCTTGTATGCCGGAGCTAAGGGTCAATTAGAAATGGTTAAGCTGCTGCTCGCTGCCGGTGCAGATACGCGGATTAGAAACCGTTACGGCGGTGTTGCGCTTATCCCAGCCTCGGAGCATGGCTATGTCGATGTTGTGAGGGAGCTGCTGACCACTAGCGATATTGACGTCAATCATATTAACAACCTTGGCTGGACAGCGCTCATGGAAGTCATCGTCCTCGGGAATAACAGCCCGAATCATATCGAAGTCGCGAAGCTGCTCATCGAACACGGCGCAGATGTGAACATCCCCGATAAGGATGGCGTTACCCCGCTCCGACATGCGAAGCACAGACGCTTCAACGAAATCGCAGCATTGCTGGAGCAGGCTGGCGCTCATCTCTAGTGTCTAAACTTTGACAAGAACACATGCTCTTTCTTCTGGCTCTTCTGCTCCAAGTCTTTCGCAATATCACCTTTAAGCCTGCTCACGCACTTCGCGCACAGCTTGCCTTGTCGGACAGGCGAATCACACAGATCACAGGCATCGGACAAGTTCGGATAATCGTACAGCTTCAGCCGTCCGCGGCGTATGAGCGAACGAATTCGGGTAACACCGATCGACGTAGCTTCGGAGAGCTGCTCATTCGTCAGCTGGCGGCTGCGTCTGAGCGTCTGTTCAATTGTAGTCAGCTCCGCATCCTCATCTGCTGAACATTGTGAACACATATTGCGTAAGTTCCTCTGAAATACGTTGCCACAGCCAGGACAGTGGGCGACAGATAGCTCTCTAGACATAGTTCAACCTCGCCTCTTATAGTTCTATTGAACTAATCATATCACGGCTTGGTTAAATATTCATCTAGCATTTCCGTTGGTCAAAAAAAGCACATATCGCCACTTTCGTCCCCATACATATAGCTATGAAGCACAATTGCACGACAAGGGGGAAACGAATTTGCACCAGGATGAGATCAAAGCGCTCGAACGAGCTATTGATGAAATAACGGAGATTGCCCAAGGATTCGGCCTCGATTTCTACCCGATGCGGTATGAAATATGCCCCGCCGATATCATCTATACATTCGGCGCTTACGGCATGCCGACGAGATTCAGCCACTGGAGCTTTGGCAAGACGTTTAATAAGATGAAGATGCAATATGACTTTGGGCTAAGCAAAATCTATGAGCTCGTCATCAACTCGAACCCCTGCTATGCCTTCTTGCTAGACGGCAACTCTCTCATCCAGAATAAGCTAATCGTCGCTCACGTGCTCGCTCACTGTGACTTCTTCAAGAATAATGCGCGGTTCAGCGCTACGAACCGGAATATGGTAGAGAGCATGTCGGCTACTGCCGAGCGTGTCAGCCAATATGAGATGGAATATGGCACCGATGAGGTTGAGAAGTTTATCGATGCCGTTCTGGCGATTCAGGAGCATGTAGATTCGACGCTGATTCGGCCATACAAGCTGGACAAAACACAGTACATTGAGCTGCTGAATAAGGAGAATCAATTGATTAAAGCGCCTCGCCAATCGCAGTATGACGATCTCTGGAATCTCGATCAAGAGGAGAAGGATCAAGCTGCAGGCATTTCGGCTAAAAGCGCCTCCGACGCGAAGAAGTTCCCGCCGCAGCCTGAGAAGGATCTCATCTGGTTCATTGAGGAGTACTCGCCGAATTTGCAGGATTGGCAGCGGGACATCATGTCGATGCTGCGAGATGAGATGCTCTACTTCTGGCCGCAGATCGAGACGAAGATTATGAACGAAGGCTGGGCTTCGTATCGCAAAGGTGCTTAGCTCTAATTACAAAAAGAAACGACCTCAATCCAAGGTCGTTCCTAAAAATTATCCATTTGCTCTTGTGCTTTTAGTCACAGAGATATCTACTTTAAATGCGCCATTTAAATCTTTCCGATTAATTGCAATGACTTTATCACGTATTCTGAGTGTTAAATTTTGTTCGTAATCAACGTATAGCCCAAATTGCCAATCTTGTCGTTTATCAGTAGTATACTGACTGGTCAAATACTTTCCGAAATTACTAAAAGGAACTGTAATTGTTGCATCAGACGATTGTTTCTCTCCGCCTAATTTTAGTTGGATTGTGGATTTTTCCTTCTTAATTTTTTGCCATGTCACTTTTGCAATAGTGAATTTGAAGTAAAACTGATATCCGTTTGGCGGTAGTTTATAGTCAGAAAAAACCGCGAGCTCGTTTGCTCCATAATTATTCAGAAAATCAATTTGCACGGATTTCATTAACTGTTTGTTCAATTCTTGAAATTTCTGTTTTTGTGAAATTACATCCTTTTTCCATTTTCCATTCAAATCAAGCAAATTAGAAGTGGTTATGTACCGTGAATTGATATGATTACGGTCGCTATTGCTTGTTTCGATGCTGATCATGTCCTCTACATTACCCTTATCCAATTCCCAGCCGTTTTTGGTGAAATTCGCAGATCCTACAAATGCTATTTTCTCATCGATCAAATAAATCTTTGCATGAAGATTAGTTAACCAACGAATTTCGAATCCATGTTGATTAAGCTGCTCAAGCGCTTCAACCTCCACGCTTCCATTCACATACTCCACGCCAGGCGGTACCGTAATCAGGGAACGCCTTTTTACCGTATTAGGCAACTTTTTAACTAATTCTTTAACAGCCGGTAGCGTCACATATGGTGAGATAATGGTAATGGAACGGGTACTCTTACCTACTTGCTCGATTAGTGACTTATGGAAATCACTTCCCAAGAACTGACTCATTAATATTGCCTCCTAGCAAAACTCATATCCAACCACAGATTCCTTGCATTATTCGACATAAAAAATCAATTCACCTGCATCCGTAATGTGATCATAATTTATCTAAGCTTAATCAGTTAACAACTCGAGGTAAGAAGCCAGATAACCGCCATCAGAATTGGAGGAATGGAAATGCCATCTACTGATTTGAAAGAGCTGGAATATGCCATTGATGAAATTACGGAAGTTGCGACAGGTCTAGGACTTGATTTCTATCCGATGCGATATGAGATTTGTCCTTCTGATATCATCTATACCTTTGGTGCTTATGGCATGCCCACCCGCTTCAGCCACTGGAGCTTCGGCAAAACGTTTCACAAAATGAAGATGCAATACGATCTCGGACTTAGCAAAATTTACGAGCTCGTCATTAACTCCAACCCCTGCTACGCCTTCCTGCTTGATAGCAACTCTCTTATTCAGAATAAGCTGATCGTCGCCCACGTTCTTGCCCATTGCGACTTTTTCAAAAACAATGCTCGCTTTTCAAAAACGAATCGAAACATGGTCGAGAGCATGAGCGCTACTGCAGAACGGGTTCGAGAGTATGAGATGACTTATGGAACACTTGCCGTTGAGCAATTTATTGACGCAGTCCTCGCCATCCAAGAACATGTTGATCCTTCCATCGTAAAACCGTATCGGATGTCCAAAGACGATTACATCACTTCCATGAAGAAACGTGCACCGGCTGAATCTGCTCCGATCCCATCGCCATATGACGATCTTTGGTTATTGGAAAAGGTTGAGTCGCCGGAGAAACAGGAAAAGGCAGTCTCCTTCCCTCCTCAGCCGGAGAAAGATATCCTGTGGTTCATTGAGGAATATTCATCGATACTGGAACCTTGGCAGCGTGACATCTTGACGATGTTGCGCGATGAAATGCTGTACTTCTGGGCTCAGATCGAAACAAAAATTATGAATGAAGGTTGGGCAAGCTTTTTCCACCAACGGATCATGCGTGAGCTTGATTTAACTGTTGATGAGACTATTGAATTCGCAAAGCTGAACTCTTCTGTGGTGCAGCCTTCACGGCATTCACTGAACCCCTACTACCTGGGCTTAAAGATATTCGAAGATATTGAGAAGCGTTGGGATAATCCTACTCAGGAAGAAAGAGATCGGCTCGGGCGAGTTCCCGGACGCGGAAGAGAAAAAATGTTCGAAGTTCGTGAGAACAATGCGGACATCTCATTCATTCGCAACTACTTAACCAAAGATCTGGTAAAGGACCTGGATCTGTATGTTTTCGAAAAGAAAGGTCCAGAGTGGAAAATAACCGATAAATCGTGGGAGAATATTCGGGACCAACTTGCTTATTCGCGCGTGAACGGCGGCTTCCCGTACCTCGTTGTTAAGGATGGCGATTACTTACGCAATGGTGAACTTTACTTATATCATCAGTATGAAGGCGTTGAACTGGATTTGAAATATGTGGAACGGACACTGCCACATGTTTATCAGTTGTGGGGGAAGACGATTTACTTGGAGACAGTCGTAGAGGATAAGGCATTATTGTTTATGTATGATGGGAAGAAGGTAAGTCGGAAGTTTTTGTAAGCTATCGAACTAATAAAAAGAAATCATCTGGAACCCATTGGTCCATCCAGATGATTTCTTTTATTTTAGCACAGAGCATTTTTTTCAACTAAATCATTTGTTCCCAGTTCACCACGGAAAGCCCTCGAAAGCAAAGTCTGCGATAATTTATTAAGATTATCCTCATTTAGCATTTCAAAATTCTGATTAGCTTTTTTTTCTTTTTCAAATAAGTTATCTAAAAACCTTACTATATCATTTTGTTCATCAATTGAGGGTACTGGCACAGGTAAAGTACGTAGTTGATTCAAATTTATTCCTTGTTGGGCTACACCCTTGGTTATCAATTTTAAGTAATTTTGTACAATGGGGGACTGGAAATAATAAGATAAATATTTCTGTATTAAAGACCTATTCATTGGTACTACTGCTACTTCTCGTGATACATTTATTCCCTGCATTTCAGAAGTAGGGATACCAACGTATCCAACACTACCTCGTATTGAAATTAATAACTCACTTCCAGAAAGTCTTGAACGTGGATAATTATTTTCGATTTCTTTATCAACTTTTTTCAAACTTTTTATATCAATATAACCATTCTTTAAATCACCTGCACGCACAGTTGGTACTCCATTTGGAGTATTCTCACCTGTTTGAACTATTCCGTAACAAATACTCGTATCCTGACGTAGTAAATTACCTAAAGGATAAATAGCCCAGTTTTTTGGGGATAAATTCACTAACTGTTTGTGTAAATCCTCACTCTTTCCGTCATCTGTCATTTGACCTTTATTAGAATTTAGTAAGACTTCATCTAAAATATAACTCTCATTCTTTGTTAATTCCCCGCGAAAAGCCTTGTCCAAAATTGCCGCTCGACGAAGTTCAAAGGTTGTTTTGGCTTCTTCAATTAATTGTTTGCCTTGATTGATTTTATCCAAAAGTCTTTCGACTTTATCAGCAATTCGTTTTTGTTCAAATATTGGTGGCAGTGGAAGTAACAGTGATTCAATTAACTTCCCACTAACATTCGGTTGAGTCCCGCCATATCCTAATTTAATAATCGTTTCTTTTGAGTTGTAGATGAAGTATTTCATAAAATTTCTATTAAGAACTTGTTCTGATTTTGATTCAATTTTACCAACTCGTTGATTTTGCATAGCAATTTCATCGCTCTTATAAACACCCATTTTACCAATCGATCCGGACATAGCTATTAAAAGATCATCACGTCGTATTAAAAATTTCTCGTCATACAAGTTATCAGGAACTTTAACAGCATTTTCAGTGGAAGTTTCTTCACCATTTAAATCTGAGATTCTAATAATCGATATTCCATCATCACAATAATCTGTGCTTTTAAATGCATATCCATTACTCAGACTAGCAACTCTTCCAAAATAGACCCAAATCCAATTACCCGGCACTTCATAAGGCTGTTCTTCTGAAGGCACCAAAGCCTCTTTCAACAGTTCTTCCTGCGACTTCGCAACCTTCTTACTCATTGCTGTATACCCCGGATGCTTCCGCGACTTTAGCCACCGCTGTTTTGCTTTCCTCATAGCTAACCGGCTTCGTCTCAATTGCCTTCAATTCAGCAACAACCTCGCCAAGCAATGCCAACGCTTCTTCCAGCTTCGCCATTGCTTCTTCAGCCGAGTCGATCGGATCAGGCAGGTTATCATAGGCGGACAAAGATTCGTCAGCGATCAAGCCAATATCGAGGCTGTCATCCTTCTTAAGAATGTCCTCTCGGGTGAATACGTTCCAGCGTTCGTCTTCCACATTTTTACGATCTTCTGCCGTATAAGCCGCCGCAAACGCATCGAAATGAGCCACAGTCAGTGGCGTACGCTTCCCGAAGCTTGGCATGTTAGTGCGCAGATCATATACCCAAACGTCCTTGGTACTGTCCTTATCCGTCTTCTCACGCGTGAAGAATAAGACGTTCGTCTTAACACCTTGCGCGTAGAATATGCCTGTCGGAAGACGCAAAATCGTATGCAGATTACACTTGTCCATCAAGTCGGCACGGATTTTCGTACCTACACCGCTTTCGAACAGAACGTTGTCCGGCAGAACAACAGCAGCACGAGCTTTACCGTTGACTTTCAACGCACGATAAATATGCTGAAGGAAGTTCAGCTGTTTGTTCGTTGTTGCGAACGTCAGGTCGTCACGAGTCGGACGCTCACCGCCCTGCTTCGTGCCGAACGGCGGATTCGTCAGGATGACGTCGAAGTTTTTCAGGTTGGTTCCATCATCAGACAGCGTATCGCCAAGGATGATATCGCTATGGATATCGTGAAGCATCGCGTTCATCATCGCCAGGCGATGCGTATCTTTAACTAGTTCAACACCAGTGAATGCTTGATGTTTCTGGAACTCTGCTTCCTTCTCACCTAGATCAAAGTAATCGTCTGTATTGCTCCGTACATGACGATCCGCCGCGATCATAAACCCGAACGTCCCTGCCGCAGGGTCGTTACAACGCTCTCCAGGCTGCGGGTCAACCAGCTTAACGATCACATCAATGAGGGGACGTGGTGTAAAATATTGCCCTGCTCCCGACTTCGTTTCGCTTGCGTTCTTCTCCAACAATCCCTCGTAGAGATCGCCAAGACCTTCTTCTTTCGCACTGTACCAGTCGAGCTGGTCAATGGAAGTAATGATTTTCTCCAAGTTTTTCGGCTCATTAATGTTAGAGGTTGCATTCATATAGATTTGCTTGATCGTCTCATTACCTTGGTTGCCAAGGTCTAGCAGTAGTTGACGGTAATGCTGCTGAAGCGCCATACCATGACGCTCTGTCAGCGAATCCCAACGATATTGTTCCGGTAGAATACCTTCGTTGTCGGTTTCCTTCATCATTTTGAGGAACAGCACGTACGTCAGTTCCGTTACATATTGGTGATATGTAATACCGTCATCCCGAAGTACATTACATAGATTCCAAAGCTTCTGTACAATATCCTGATTGCCCATTTACGCGTAATCCCTCTTTCTTGGTGTATACAGTGCCGTGTTAATTGTGCTTACAATTGCGTTCATCTCACCATCAAATATTCTGTTCAACTGCTTATAACCGCCTTTGCTCTTAAACGGTTCGACTTCAAAAGCCTTCTCCGGATTCGGGTCCAGCACCGATTCTTGCAGCAGTTGCTTCTCAATCCGTTTCAACCAATCCTTCTGGACCTTCGACCAGACTTTCATATCATATATCTTTTTCATCGCACTCTCAATGCGCTCTTCGTGGCTAATTAATGGATCGCCGAGCGCTTGCTGACGAATGAAGCTTATAATATCTGCAGCGATATCCTCGTTCTTCGCATCCCGCCATGCGGCTTGCAGCATTTTTTCTGAGTAGCCCTTCTGGTCAAGCTCCACCCGAAGCTTACGTAGCTCATCGCGCGTCAGATCATTCGGGCGAGTGCAAATAATCGTAAGTGCCGGAATGAGGTTCATGTTCTCTGTGATAAAGGCATGGAATCCTTCCAGATAATCCTCCGGCTTGTCGGCATTGCCATATCCTCGCGAAGTGGAGATCAGCTTGTCTTCATGCTCCGATATATAAATTCGGTGTCCTCTGCCCTGATTCTCATCAATAAAAGCAACCAACGGCTTCTTCGCCTTCAGATCTGCGCTTGCTTGCAGTGCACTCATGCTCTTCAAGTCGTCAATAAACTTCTCAATGCTCATCCCGCCGGACAGCGCTTTGAAGTCGTCGTGATCCTTCTGTGTCCAAGTACGCTTCTTGCGCTGTATTTTGGCAATGATCTGATCCTTGTGCGGTTTTCCCTGCTCTTCGTCTTCTAACTGCGTAAGCTCAGTCGTCAAGACATCAAGCGATACAGTCGGCTTCGTTACTACAGGCTTCATGTCCGTGTATGGCTTAAGCGTTTCGTAGATTCCAACTGCATCATAGATCATAAAATGATCCTTGCCAATCTCATCGCATCGTCTCGTCGCCCTGCCTAGCATCTGCTCATACAGAATCCGCGAACGCACGCGGCGCAAGAAGACGAGATTTGTGATGCTTGGAATATCTATACCAGTTGTCAGCAAATCGACCGTTACGACGATGCTAGGCAGCCGTTCATTCTTAAACAGTTTGATTGCATGCAATGGATCTTTTATTGAACCGGTAACTTTGAGTACGGCATTGTCATCTACCGCTCCATAAGCCTTCTCCAGCTCATCTTTAAAAATTCGCACCACCATATCCGCATGATCATCAGTCGCAGCGAAAATAAGTGTCTTCCCATCTGACTCAGGATCGATGTATTTCGTCAGTTCTTCCAGAATGACGCGGTTGAAATTCTCCGTAATGACCGTTTTATTGAACTGAGTCACTTCCAGATTGATTTCATCCTGCAGCATCTCTTTCTCAATATTTCCTGACGAAATATCGTATACGGCAACCTCTTCGCCAACCTGCCATTTGATCCCGTGCTTCTTCAACTGAGTCTCGAACTGCATTGGAGGCTCATGGTCGATCAAATACCCGTCGATAACCGCTTCGCGATACGAGTAGTTAAACACCGGACGACCGAATATCTCAACCGTATGCAGAGCCGGCGTTGCCGTCAATCCGATCCGGAAAGCATCGAAATAGTCCAGCACCTTGCGATATTTACTGACGTAGTCTTCATGGTCGCGGAATTCCAGCTCCAGCTCGGACATTTCCTTATCAAGCGTATATCCTCGATGGGCTTCGTCGACAATCACACAGTCATATTGGTCAACGGGCGGGATATCCGCCTCGTCTGTTTCATTATAGAAGATGCGCTTAACCATTCCTTGAACGGTTGCGATCTGTACCTTGGTCTCCGGATTCGGCTTCTTGTCATCCAATGACTTTAGCTCAAAAATCTCCGTAAACGAATGGTAGCTCTCCAGCTTAGAATCCTTAAAAGCAGCCTCAGCTTGGCGCCCAAGCGCCGAGCGGTCCACGAGGAACAGAATACGCTTAAAGCGGTTATGCTTGATGAGTCGGTAAATAAGCCCGATTGCCATGCGAGTTTTGCCCGTACCCGTAGCCATCGCCAGCAAAATGTTCCGCTGCCCGTTATCAATCGCACCCTCGACTGATAGGATTGCATCCTCCTGATATGGACGCAGCTTCAAGTAATCCAATGTCTCGTCCTGCAAATCTTTGGCTGCCTTCTCTACATCCTGTCGTAGCAAATCCTTCAGCCCTTGCGGGGAATACCACGCTTGCAGCGGGCGTGGATGGTTGGTCGATTTGCGAGCGTCGAGGAACCAAATACCGGACATATGCTTCAACTGCTCCAAGTACGGTCGACCATTGGTAGAGAACAGAAAAGGTACTTGGTAGTTGCCCCAAGGTCCGTGAATGATTTCATCGCCATGGCGTACGACTTGCATCGCATACTTTTTAGCTTGAGCGATATCCGCTTCAACGTTCTTGCTGATTCGCTTTGCTTCTACAATGCCGACCAGCTCTAATCCTATAAACAGTGCATAATCGGCGAAGCCCGTCTTAAGCGCCCATTCTGCGATAGCTATGTTGCGCCCTTTCTCTGGACGGATACCTAGTCCGTAACGCAGCGTCTGTGAGTCTACTTCCCAGCCGGCTTGCCTCAGTTTATCGTCAATGATGCGCCGTGTCTCGGCTTCGGTAAGCGTAAAGGCACTGCCAGCTTGCTTGGACTTCGTATGGCGTTTATTCTTATCCTCATTACTCACCATAACTTGTTGTCTACGAAGTTCTTCTAACTCTTGTTCCTGCTTAGCTAGTCTTGCTTCATAAGCTTTCGCTAATTCAGCCAATTGCTCTTCATTACCTGCAGCTTCTTCTGGAGTAGGTTCAACATACTCAAGTGGTTGGTAGTTCCAATCACCATACACCTGCATGAACCATACGGCAGTACGAAATGCCATCTTTGTAAGAAGCTTCGCCTCAGCTGTTGTCCCGTATATACTTGTATCATGGCTAGCTTTATTGCCGATTTTCCGGAGAGTATGCAAAAGATCCAAAACCTCATCAGTGACAAGGTCATCACGCTTTAATTTGTTCAAGCGATCTAATTGACTCATATCTTTCGTCTCAATCATCTCTTCAAGTGCACAAAGATATTGAGTCAACGTCTCACCAAACATACGCAGCTTTATAAGCGATGTATTGGGATCAACAAACAAATTACGTTCCGCCATCTCTCCAAGAGTCGATAAGATCTCCCAACGATCATGTAAGAAGTCAAAGTTTCCAGCCATTCACAACACCTCAATGCTAAGTTGATATCATGCAATTGGTTGCTAAATGCAAATAAATCAATTGTCCAGCTAGGCTTAAATAGTTCCTAAGTTCCAGATCCGAGTATAATTTCGGTGAAAAGTCCTTAAAATCCTTTATTTCCATTAAATCCAAGTTTAATTGCAAAAAGAGGCACATTCAATCCGCAGATTAAATGTGCCTCCTAATTACTATCCATTGTTGACTACTTTCATTAATGCACGATGTATCTCCTTCCACGATTGATCCAGATTAATCGTCATTATTTCCATTGTAACATTAGCATTCCATCTGAACGTTTCGTCTACCTCAATTCCGTTAAACGGATAAATCAATATGCCTCTAACGCTCAATGTAACTGATTGGTGCATCAGATAAGTAAAGAGCTGATACATGTTGTGGCTATGGAAAGTTGATTTCCCAAAATTCTCTTGAAAAAGATTTTTGTAAAACTTCGCATCGATGATGATTTTGTGATGCCCAAGTTTATGGGTAAGAGATACATCCGTTCTCATGGCTGGCAGGAATGAATTGGATCCCTCAAGTCGCCATTTCATAGTTTCTGAAGAGACATTGTAATCACGTTGCTCCATACGAAAGAAATGGAACAAGAATTTCTCGAAAATATGGTTTAAAGAGGTCTCATCAACGGTTGCGGAAAATAGAGACCACTGCCCAGCTTTATGAGAAAGCAACGTAAAATCAAATAATATCTTTGCAATATGGATCATACGCCTATATTGCATGCTAAACCGGTTATAGCTAATTTGTGCAAATAATTCATTCCCAAGTGGCGGTGAGTCTACCTCCGGCAAAGATTCCGCAATTTTAAATGCACGTTGCCTGGTCTCTTCTTTCACGTATCTGTTCATACAAATTGCAAGCAATGTTGATTTCATGATTTGATTTAACCTAATATTTGCTGTGTATTCATCCTTTTCACATACCATGACCGGTGCTCTCGCAGCAATAAATGACAGTGATTCATTCATCAACAACCGTCCGCCTAACCGATCAGTCGGTTCCCTGGTTGCTACATAGTCTTTAACGAGTCCACGGCGAACTACAGAAACAGCTTCCCGCAAAAATTGTTTGCAGATAAAATCATACGTAATCAAATCCTCGTCGACGTCATTTATACTTTTGATGAGCTCCGGCATTTCATGAACATAGCTCAGCATACAAAATAGATTGCGGATCGGTACTTTAAATTCGTTCTCCATCATTGCAGCCCTATAAATAAAGAGTTTACAATTTCAGGACGGTCATAGAAATATTCTTCAATTAAGGGTTTGATCTCAAACTCGATTATTCCCTCGTACCAGCTTGCTTCGTCGAGGAAATCCGGTTTCTCTGCAAAGAAGGAGTGACCGATGGCGTAGCTTCTACCTAATTGGTAATCGTCAATAATTTCTTTGTTAATCTTTCCGACATCATGAAGTATACGTTGCACAAGGTTAGTGGAAACGCCGGATTTTTGAAGAACGCGACTCCATTTTTCATTAAAATTCGGTTCGAGCGTCACAAACGCAAATCTGCGGCGAAGAGCTACTTCAATCTGCGCGAGAGATCGATCTGCTGTATTCATCGTACCAATTAAGTAGACGTTGCTCGGAACAGTAAACTTCGCCTTTGAATAGCTCATGGTTACAAATTCATCGCGTTTATCGCGCTCGATCAGCATGAATAACTCGCCGAATATTTTTGATAAATTGCCTCGGTTTATTTCATCGATTATGAAAAAGAAATCTTGTTCTGGCTGCTTTAACGCGCGTTCACAAAACTCATAAAATATGCCATATTCCAAATTGAACCCATTTTCATTAGGTCGATAACCCATCACGAAATCTTCATAAGCATAATTTTGATGAAATTGCACCATTTCAATACGGCTTTCATCTCTAGCTCCCATAATCGAATAACCCAAACGCTTGGATACGAAAGTTTTACCGACTCCCGGTGGACCCTGCAAAATCAGGCTCTTTTTATATTTTAATAAGTTAGCCATGCGATCGTATAGTTCTTCACTAATAAATACTTCATTCAAGAAATTTTCTTTTGTATACTCCGGTAAAGAATCCAAATTGCCGATAACTAAGCCTGAACCTTCAGCCATTGATGTTATTGCAGCATATAGATTTGGTTTTAGTATCCAGATGAAATGACCATTCTCCGCATTTTCCCAATCGAACAGCACTCGAAAATAGGATGTTTTCCCGTCATTTCCCTTTATTAGAGGGATATCCGTTGCTTCATAAATTCGTTTTGCGAGTTGTACGATTGGTGCATTGAAAGAGGAAGAATGTTTGCCCATTGCTGCGGCAAGATTTGTAGCTGTTGCGTTTCCGCCTAGTTCGTATATTTTATAAATAAACTCTAAATCACTCGTTCTAAAGATCTGATCGTTCTGGAGAAGTTCTTCCCACGTTTTCACACTGATTGCATCTTCTGTTGCTGTGGAATCTATATTCTCAACTTCTTCCGGGAATGTTGGTTGTTCATCAGTAGCTTGTTCATTAAAGAAAACGTGCGCAATCGATATCATTTGACGGTGAAACGAATCATACGTGAAGGTTTCGCTCTCCATATGACTCACTAAATTCTCTATACCTCTGTTGGGATGTTGGTCGCCAAATACGAGTCCGTATCGGATCCCCTTATCATAATCAATTCCAAGAAAACACTGCGGGGCTGTACGATGATTAAGATGCTTACTATTATAGACTGCCAGCCAGCATTCGCTAGTCCCAAAATTTTGATTCCAATCAAATCCGTTTAATACCTTATTCGGTTCAAAATCGATCTTTTCGAATACGTCCATATTGCGAACGGCTTCATGGACCTTACGTAGTTCCTCTTGAACTTTCTGTTTCACATTCGCATAATACAACTGAAACAGGATCGTGAAATTGTTCCATGATTGCAGTATATTCGTATCATACTTCCCTTTCACATGCTGTTTGATCTCCTCTAGATCATCAATCACCACTGACCCGGATTCAATCATTCTGTTAACCACTTCAAACTTGATACGATTAACCTTTTCTTGATTGCGATATCTCTCCCGCAAACTAATCAGCATGTCGGAATCGAATTGTGCGATGGTTGCTAACATTTGTTCTGGGTGTTTCATATAAACACCTAATTCCGTTGCTAATTCATATAAGTATTTAACGGCACTTTCTACAATAATCTGATCATATTGAGTAGCACAGAAGAAGAAATCTTGAATATCGAGCATCGTTAAATGAGGATATGTCTTTGATAAGTGCTCCTTAGCAACCTGACACATATTTAAAAACATTTGATAATTGCTGCCTACACTCCCAAGCTTGACATTTACGCCAAAAGCGGACTTTATATTTGTAAATACCTCTTGTTTGTAAATTGGGTAATCTTCGCAGTTCAAAGCTGAAAGGAGGTACCCAAATAACGGTGCTCCAAGTGAGATCGAGGGATTATACTGTTTTCCTTTTTCTCTAAACTGTTCAATTCTGTCTTCAACACTAGACGTTGACAAATAAAGCTCGTTCAACAGTTCAGCAACTTCAACCGGACGATCTTCTGCATATTTAATCAAGTCAGCTATGCTGCTCCAGTGCACGAAGCTGCCGGATTGCGGATTCTCTTTTTGAATCTTTTTTAGAACATCGCTTACAGTGAATTCATTGATGTCCTGACCCTTAATGAATTGGTTTAATCGAGGAAGAATCTCATATTTGTATGATTCATCATACATATCGGAATCTTTATAAGCTAAGTATCTATTGAACGAAATATCTATGTAACGATCCCGCAGCATTTGCTTATTCAATTGTGCGTAATCCATTCTTGATTAACACCTCGTTTATATTTGTGATATCGTATTGCTGTATTTTTTCTCTAAGTTTTGCTTATACGTTAGACCTTCTGAATCAACCCATTCAATGGGTCCCGCTGCCGACCTTCCCAAGATCACCGCAGCAGCTGCGCTTATACTCGAGAAGACTGCATTCTCTTTAAAAACATATATGTTACCGCTCTCTTCAAGAATATTCGTTTCGATCAACTTCTCCCGGAGCTTGAGATAGCCCTCAGATAACGAGTTCTGCGTTTGCTTTAAACATTGCGAATTCTTGAGAACAATAAAGCCTTCCTCGGTTTCAAGCATCCTAGCTTCCGCCGATTTGCTCTTTAGATAATACAGCTTGTTATCGGTTGATTTTTCAAGTCCATTGCGAATTTCGTTTAACGGCTTATATACAGACGGTATCAGGAACATAAAATTAACAACAGGCAGTATCAATTTGATTTGCTCCAGATAAAATTCCATGTCGGAACGATCTGATTCCGGAAGCGTCGTTAATTCCGGATTCACACTATTATCGATTTCAGCAGCCTTAGCTTCTCGAGCTTGCGAAATGATCTTTGATTCAAGATACTTGATATGTGCTTTTGTCAACATTTCATCCTTACTTATGAAAGCGACAAGTTCAACAAAATCTTTGTCCGAGTTGGCAAGATGCTGCTTTAACCGTTTCTTGAGATTCTCGGCTTCCCCAATATAGATTCGTTCATTGAAATTATCGCTGTTCGGCATTGACTTCAGTATATAAACGCCAGGTCGCTCGAACTCTTCTCGATCCAACACCTTGGACAGCGAAGAACGGAGAGTATAAATGGCTTTGCCGGACCAATTTCCAATTTCAATCGTCCTCGGACCGGTCGCTAATCCGTCGATTAGGAATATCGTAAGTTTCTTTCCCATTGAGCTAGCTCTCCTTCGATTACTACATCATTATTTATTTAAGAGCTGCTTCAACTGATCTAGCTTCAGCCAGGGGCGTCTGCGATGAAGCATTCGGTGACAATTGGAACAGACTAGCGCGATATCTTCCGCCTTCGCATGGTATTCTCCCGACATCTCGGAGATCGGAATCGTATGATGCCCCTCGATAAAATCTTCACCAATTGCTCCGTAATGCTTTACAAATGAAAATCCACAAGCCATGCAGCTTAGCAATTTATCCTGCTGCTTATACTTCTCCTTCGCTGCTTTTATAAGATACGGATTTCTTTCAGTAATCCGATGTAATCGATACACCTTCTTACCTTCCGCGAAAAGCTCCGATTCCTCCGCATCTTCAAAATATTCAATATCAGGCATACCCCATATTTTGTGCAATTCTACTGCATGAGATTCGCTTATTTTATAGTTTGTCTGATTCGCTATTCGAAGAATAAGCAAATCTTCAAGCACCTTAATCTGCATAACCGTCACTCTCGGAATAAAACCGTTTATTACTTTAACCTCGAGCAGTTCTATCGGTACTCTGAGACCAGGCTCTTTCCATTCATCTGTTTTCCAATATTGCTTGGCATCCTCATCAGTTCGAAGGATCGGCGGACCAATTATAACCCCCCTTGCAATGAGACCTCCACTTCCTGGATGACCTGCCTCGGCTCGCCACAGGAATACTTCATCCCCAGTACGGATTACCTTCTCGAAATGTTTCTGTCGTAGGCTCCACCATATGAATTTCCGGTCCGAAACGTAACCGTCAATATTGAATTTGTTTGGATTCCCTTGGAATATCCATGTTGTTGGATCTGCAGGAACTTCATCCTTCAATTCGGAGAGAGAAAGATATGCTACCGCACTCTTCGAACCGAACTTCAATAATAAAGCCTCTGTATGCTCTCGAAGCTTTTGCAACAGATAGGCTGGTCCTTCTTTACCATTGAATGATAATCGTTCCTTGCCGTCACCATCTATTTCTTCAAACCATTCATCGATTTCAAAAACACATTCGACTTTGCCACGATTAATTCCGACTGCATATTGAAGATAATCTTTTCGCTCTTTTTTAATCACCCAAAGGTGCCTGGAAGCTTCGTAAAGAGTCTTACCTTCATCGATTCCATTATGAATTTTCAATAATACGATTTCTTCTTTCATTAAGGCTATCCCCTTACGAATCCAGAAGTAAAAAGCAAATTTCATCATCAATTGCCATTAAATTGAAGTGTTCGACATGAAAACAAATAAAACCTTTAAGTTCATACGCAAAGGCGCTTAAGCTAGAATAATAAAAAAAGACCAATCCTCCATATTCGGAAAATTGGACTTTAATATCAAGCCACATGCTGCTTAAATCTAGTGTTCATCGGTCAGTTATTGGATTTGCCGAATAATTAGAAATCCTTCGGTAGTCCATTGCTATCATAAAAGTCTGGGTCGGCTGCCGGGCAATCATATCCGGCGAAAGAGCCTACCATCATCGCTGTGGCTTGCTGAACCGATACCCCAAGATACTCGTTCAGTTCATTCGCAGCATACTTACCATACAGCTTCTCACCAGGGTACATTCTGTAACCCTTCTCAAAAAGCCGTACTTCAATGACCTCATCTGTTACGGGGTGGACGTTAAATGAGTAATCAGGTAAAAGCGGTTTCAAGTTTGTATCACTATCCTCTCAATTACTCATGTTGTCCCTTAAATGCACATTTCATACATTCAGCTTAATACGCTCTTTTTAGACAAGCTGCTGAAAAAACTTCTAGAATTCTGTCATATATATAAGCGGTCGTTTATATACTAGTATCGAGGTGATAACAATTAGTCCACTAGCGCTCGCTCCTGTAACCAAAGCAAACGTATCCACTAAGACGTTTGGAGTATTTGCAGTTTTGAACCAGTTAAATAACAAAGTGTTCATCGGCTCTGGCAATTTGTATTCCCGTAAAGCTTCGATTTGGAGTCAATTACGCTCTGGAAAGCATCCGAACGCTAATCTTCAACATGAGTGGGATCAATTCGGTGAGAGCAATTTCAAGTTCGTTCCTCTGTTCGAGTGCGAGAACGCAGATGATATGAAGTTTGTACCAGAATGTAAACGGTATTGGATCCGGCTTACTAGGGCAATGCAAAAACAATACGGCTATAACTTATACAAGTTAACGCCTGGCAGCAGTCGCTTCATCATGCGAATCGGATTTACAGAACAAGCAGCATAGCAAACAAACAGCCCTTTTTTCCACTTTGGAATTAAGGGCTGTTTGTTAATCTTTATTTATTGATTCCTTATCAAGCAACTCATGATGTTGTATGTATTCAAGAAGTGCTTGTAGATGCGGCTTATTTTCAATATTTAGAGAGTAATAAATCCAAGTGCCTATTCGCTTTTCTTTTACAAGTCCAGCATCCTTCAATTTTTTTAAATGCTGACTCACTCCTGGTTGAGACATCTTCACAAGAGTGACTAAATCCTGCACGCATAATTCTTGCTCACGCAATAGGACAATTAGCGTAAGCCTTGTTTGATCGCTAAGTATTTTAAATAGTTTCGACATTTCATGAAGCTGCTTCATAAGCATCGCCTCTTGACTATGGGATTAACAAATCTCTCCGTAAATTATAACACTGCTTGATCAAGGTTACAGCGCAAAAATGAAGAGCTGCATTGTCTGGATTTCGCTTCATTGCAATTCTTTATAACTAAATCATGGTTCTTCGAAATCAAATAGGAAAGTGAAGACTTTTCCATTTTGTTGAAATGACCCCCAAATTTTATACTCGCCGCTGCGTGGGAAAGTAGCCATAAATTTAGCATCTTCAATAAATCTGCTTGGTCCAGACTACATTTTTCAAATAATTGCTGCATATACATTTTTAACAGGAAGCAAATCCATGTTTACTCAGTTAACGTGTTAACACCAGTAAAATCAAGCCTTTCAAAGTTAACTGATATAAGAGAGGTCGTAAAAATCCATGGCAAATTCAACGTGGGGGCTCAGATTAACTCCAGAAACTATTGAAAAAGTAAAACGGTTTATAAGTGAAGCAAACTTCGAAACGCAAAGTGACTGGTTTGAACATGTTCTTTCCATCTACGAAATGCATGAGTTAAAAAAAAATGACGAGACAAAGCAATACTCGGATGATTTGGATAATATCGAGCAACATTCTACACGTATCCATGAGACAATTGTGCACATCGTAAAGAAATCTGTAGATAATTTCAGAGACAAACAATTGATATGGCAGCAAACCTCCGATGATTTGCAAAATCAGCTTCAAAAGAGTAACGAAGCTCGCGACAACGCGGAATCACAGTTAGCCTTGTTAACAACGAGAACAGCTCAACTCAGCTCCGAATTAGAGGATATGAGATCGAGGTTCAGCGTTTACGATGGATACAACTCGACACTTCAACAATCACTTAAAGACAAGGAAGCAGAGATTGAGTCATTAAGAAAAGAACGTAATCAATGGAGCATGTCGGATTTTCAACGATTAGTTGATGATAACCGTTCCCTTCAACAACAACTCCGAGAACAGAGTCATCAAATTGCGTTTCAACAAAGGGACTTTGAATACAAACTTGAACTCGAGCAAATGAAAACGGAATTAGCTAAAAAGGACGCTCAGATTCAGTTCACTCAACGTAAATTTGGCATAAGCGATGAATCGGATCCAAAAGATCCAACTCAAGCAAAGCGTGGTCGTGGTCGCCCTCCGAAAGGTAGTAGTAATCTGAAAGTGAGCGGACTACAGCCAGCTTTTGACGTTGAAATTGTAGACAACTTCACAGCGGAAGCTATTTCCGGCAACAAGCAGGTAGACAAAATAGACGAGGATACCGATGAGGATAGCTACATTTTTGATCATGACGATGATTCACAAGACTTTCCTAATGTCTTACAACAGGATACTGAACAGCCTACTGCTGAGGAGCCTATTACAGAACAGCATGTTGCTGAACAGCCTGCTGCCGAGGAGCCTATTACAGAACAGCATGTTGCTGAACAGCCTGCTGCTGAGGAGCCTACTACAGAACAGCATGTTGCTGAACAGCCTGCTGCTGAGGAGCCTACTACAGAACAGCATGTTGCTGAACAGCCTGCTGCTGAGGAGCCTATTACAGAACAGCATGTTACTGAACAGCCTGCTGTTGAGGAGCCTACTACAGAACAGCATGTTGCTGAACAGCCTGACCCGGATCACGAATCATGAAATACTTATCCCCCGCCTAATTTCGGCGGGGGATATTTAATTGATACCATTTCCTTTGCTTCAGTAAGTACAACGGCAACTCGGCTGGTGATTAAACGAGATTACATCACTTACACCGGCTGCAGGCGAATTTCGATATCCTCCTCGCCATGAACCACAACGAACTGGACTAATGTTTTAATGATCCCTTTAGCTTGTTCGGCAGGCAGCAAATCAATTGCCGATTGAATGTTGTTTATCTTCGCATTCAGCTCTTCTTGAACCTGATCCATATTAATTGGTTCATTGCCGTCTGCGTCCAAACTTTGGAGTTCTAGCAGGAATTGATCAAGCCGCTCCTTTTCTTCGTTCAAGTCATCCAGTTCAATCAAACCCGAAGTATAGGCTTCCACTTTACGCTTGTATCGCGCTTTTGCCGTGCTGACTCTTTGTTCGAGCTGCTCAAGTTCCGATTTAACCATCGCTTCTTTCGCCATTATCGTCAGTACACCAGTTTGATTCTCAACAAGCTGCAGTAAGCCTTCCTTGAACCAGGCTTCTACTTCGTCCGCACGATACTGCTTACTGGTACACGTCCCCTTATTTTTATTCGCAGAGCAGCGATATACCCGATATCTTTTATTTGGCGAACCAGAAAATCCGATACTCATACCCGACCCGCATTTTCCACATTTCAACATTCCACCAAGCAAATGAGGGCTTGTCTGTGCTCGAGGAGCAATGTTGTTTGGCTGACCGATTCTGCTCTGTACCCGCTCCCATATCGACGGTTCGATAATGACAGGCAAACAGTCCTCCACGCTCACCCACTCTGTCTCATCCTTGTCCTTACGCTGCGTTTTGCTAGAATCCACGCGATTCCAGACCAGCATGCCTTTATATGCCGGATTCATCAGCATTAGCTTAATGGCTCGAATCGACCATTCTTTCTGCTGCCTTGATGGAATTCCTTCCTCATTCAATCGTTTTGCAATGGAATAAAAGCCAAGTCCCTCATTCAAATACATATCAAACACCCTCTTCACAACTAGTGATTCTGCAGCATTGATAACTAGGTACTTATCCACCAAGTCATATCCGTATGGACTTTGCGTCAACCATTTGCCCGTCGTAGCAGCGTGCAACATATTTTCAAACACGCGCTCTCGAATCCGCTCCCGTTCGAATTCGGCAACGGCACCAAGCACTTGAAGTGTCAATCGCCCCGAAGGCGTGTTTGTATCGAATGATTCACTTATCGATACGAATGAGACTTCATAATTCTGGAACATATCTATCAGATTAAGCAAGTCCAATAATCGTCTGCTCATCCGATCCAGCTTCGTGACCATTATTCGAGAAACGGCTCCATTTTCAACCGCATGAAGCAGTCGCTTCAACTGTGGGCGCTCTAAGCTTTTCGCTGAAAAACCATCGTCTACGAAGACCTGTATCTGGTCACTCCATCCCATTGCACGGCAATAAGCTTTAAGCCGCTCTTGCTGCTCCTCAAGTGAAACGCCTTCGCGCGCTTGCTCATCTGTCGATACCCTGCAGTACAGAGCCACTGAACGAAGACTAATGTTTTGAGCCGCTTTATGTCGTTGTACGTTCATGACCTCACCTCTTGTCCATTCCTATGCCTGTCCTGTCGAATTTATGTCAAAATCGGGGATTGTCCATTCGATCAAGCTGCATAGACTAGATCGAGGTGATGATATGAGACAACTGAAGGTTCGCTTCACAGTTGAACATCACAACGAACAGAGTTGCTTCACATGTATCGATGAACTCAAATTGCAATCATACGCCGATATCCTCCTTAATCGAATCGCCAATTTCGAAGAACATTTCAAACAAACGGCTGCCAATCAATGGTTACAGCAACGATTAAATACGTCGAACCATATCCCATTCCAAATATCATTTACCCAAGAGAAGGCTACCGCACCGGAGTCCAATCACACAAAGAGCCTAACTCCATGACAGGAGTTAGGCTCTCCATATTTCAGCTACTTTATTCATTATGATAAATGGTTATTTACTATAATGAATACTTTTCCGACAAACGGGGCATCTTGTTAAATGCCTGATGATTCCTCAAGCTTCATCACATTGACACCTTGTTCCACCATTGCCATTAGATATTCGGCAACGTCAGGTTTAGAGCGATGTATGGCTTTCAGCAATTCACCGATCCGAACAATTCGTGCGGACAGCTGATCGCTTACTGGCTCTGTTTCGTCGACAGACATTTGCAATTGTCCTTGCAGCCTGCTTAATATGCCTAGCTGAATGGTTTGCGTTTTGCCTGTTTCAAGATTGCTAAGGTAAGCCGGAGAAACTCCCAGCTCTTTAGCAAACTCATTTAAACCAAATCCTTTCTGTTGTCGGATTTGTCTTAGCTGCTGACCGAAATTACTCATTTCATTCACCACCATAGGAGGGATAACAACGGCTCGTAAAAGAACCCGTAGCACCGAATTACAAATCTCATCCATTAGTCATATACACGACCCGAATGCGGCACGTAAATGGATGGAGCTGTATGTTGATTTATTGAAGAAGCAGCTTATAGCTGATCATGCAGACGACACGTCTAGAAAGGAGGAGCAATAATGAAAACTGTATTGTACGCGCGCAGCTCGATTAAAACCCAAGAGCATTCGATCGATATGCAGAAAGCGTTAGCACTGGAGAAAATCCAGGCGAAAGGCATGCTACTCGACGACCTGTATTTAGATGAGGCTGTGTCAGCAAGAAAAACCAAGATTGAAGAGCGTCCACAGTTAAATCGATTAGTGCAAAACATCAAGGACCGTCTGGTTACGACTGTTTACGTCTATAAGCGTGATCGACTTGCTCGCGATGTAATTCAAGCAATGGAACTCTTCGACCTATTTAGGACTCATCAGGTGAAGGTTGTGTTTACTGCTGACAACGAAATCCCGATTCAATATTCTCCTGCAGGAGAATTTTTCGAATTACTCATTGCCGGTTTCAACCAGCGAGAAGCAAATCAAATCATTCAACGCATCAAAGAAACGAAATACACGATGACTAGGCAAGGCAAACACGCCCAAGGGCGCATTGCTTATGGCTACCGTGTAGATGCGGAAAAGAGATATCAAATAGAGTCAGATGAAGCTGAGGTTATCCGAAAGCTGTACAACTCAATGGTTGATACGGAATGCACAAATTTAGCTGAATTTGCGCGAGAAATCCAGAAGCAGTCCTGGTTTCCTTCCGAATGGGATTCACAGCGAATACAATCCGTAATCGGTAATACCATCTATAAAGGTATTCGCAGAACCGAGGAGTTCGGCGAGCATGTTGAAATCGAGAACAGCAGCCTCATCATCGTCGACGAAACAATCTGGGAAAGGGCACACGACAAGATGAACAGCCTTAAACCAACTCGAACCCGTCGTAACAATCGCATCCCAATGGTACTTGATGGGCTGCTTTACTGTGGCAAATGTGGCGAACCTATGTACGGAAAAGAAGTGACCGATATTACCACCAGGAGCTTCTATACCTGCAAGGTTCATCGTAATGTTCAGCAGAGCCCAGACCTATTAGAGTCAGCAGTTTTAGAGGGATCTGCAAAACACCTTACACAGCGATTTCAAACCGACTTTCCTATGATTTATGACCTTGTGCATGGTGATCTCATCAAGTTCTATGAGAACTCGATCGTCGAGAGTCATGAAGCCGTTAAAGACCTCAAACAAGCACTTAGTAAGTACACCATACAATGGCTGCAAAATCCGGCGCCTGAGCTGGAGAGCCATATGTTATATCTTCACAACCAAATCAAGCGTGAGGAGCTTTTGCAGCAGCACTACCCCGATACGCTAGTTGCATTTCAGAAACAATTTCAACTCATGCAGACTCTTCATGAATCCGTCGATCTGGTTACTGAGGTGTTCTCTTACGATGCTGACAGAAGAAGAGCGCTGATTCATGACATCGTCTCTCGTATTGAATTAAATGCACTTTCAATAAAAATACAGCTTCGAGAACCGTTCAATGGAGTGATGGGTCATGCTGCCATTAGCTAATATCATTCAACCAGGGATGAATGGTGCCTTCTATGGGCGACATTCTACAGATAAGCAAACAATGGACGCGCAACGATCAATGGCGTATGAATTCGCGAAGAAATACGAATGTACGATTGTCCTTGAATACATCGACGCTGGAGTATCTGCAAGAAAGAAGCAGCTCAACGACCGAGATGGCATTTCTTCGATGTTGAAAGACGCTATTGATCAGAAGTTTGACTTTGTAGTAGTCAACCATCACGACCGCATCGCACGTAATCCTGCTGAACACCAAAGAGTTCGTATGCTCTTGGCAAGTTACAACATCCCGGTCGTTATTAGCAGTACAGAAACCTTATACGACTCTGGAGATTTCATCGTTGATTTAATCAAAGATGGAACCTCTAAGCTCGAAGTCGATAATACACGTATCCGAACCCGAGATACTGCTAGAACCATGCTAAAGAGCGGTAAATGGACTGGCGGTCCAGCCCCCTTTGGGTATCGCTATGACAAACAAACAAAAACCTTCTCACTGTGCGAAGAAGAGATTGCTATTGTTCTTCGGATTTACGAATTATACCGTAAGCAGGAAGGCTTTCAGTCAATTGCTTCGATTATCAACCATGAAACAGGCAAGCCCCTAAAAAAATCAGCTATAAAAGGGATTATTACGAATCCCTTCTATGCCGGCTACATGACTCATCAACGTAAACATCAGGACTACCGCAACTCGATTAATTCTATGGATAGCTGGTTGATGGTTAGAAGCGATCTAATCCAGCCAATCATGAGTCTCGAAGAGTGGCAAGAAACCTTTACGATTTATGAGCAGAGAATGACCGGTAAACTTAGCCCAAAAATGTACAAAACAAGCTTTCTTCTTAGCAAGCTGTTGTTTTGCTCTGTCTGCGAAGGTGTGTTGCATTGTAAGGATCAGGGCACTTATGATACGAAGAGGAAGCGAAATTATGGTGCCAGATGGTATTTCTGCCCTGCCTGCAGTTATAAAATTGAGGCAGATCGGATCCATGCCGTTGTTGACGCGGTACTGACCGATTTAAAATCGCAAAACCTCGAGACATTATGCTCGCTAGTGTACAAGGAAATGCTCGATGAGCTTCAAGCCATTTCAAAAAGAATAGTAGCTAGGGAATCAGAAATTGAACAGGCAAATCAATTGCTGGCTCTCGCTAATGAAAAAGCAAAGCAGCGCGCTGCCCTGGTAAAAGACCTCGAAACCATTGACGACAATACGAATATGGTTCAGATCCTCACGAGTGAAAAGCATCACCTTAGCGGTCGAATTTGTAAGCTCAACGCCGAGTTAAATCGACTTAAAAAGATTCATCAATATCTTATAACAGTTGAGGGGAATCCGGCAGTCATAACCAGTAACATAAAATCCATGAGTATCATAACCGGAAGTGAACATAATCATGATATTCGAAAGATGATTACGTACCTGGTCCAAAAAGCAATCATTACACCGAAAATGGTCGATGAAAAGAAAAAAATCATCAATGGTGATATTGCAATTCAAACGCGAAGCAGCCTCATTCGAACAACCATCCGTTAACCGACCGTCCTTGAAGGGACGGTCGGTTTTTTGTTACCTTAGTAAACTATTTTAGTGGAGGACAAATTCTCGGTTACTGGGTAGGTATGTCCAAAAATCTCGGTATACGGGTAGTCTGCCGATCGGGAGACTACCCGTATACCGAGAAGGAATGCTCAAAATGCGCTTGTCCCATAGGTTTCTCCGGAATTCCTATTCACCAGTATGGACAGGATTTTAGTTTGGTAAACGTTTCTCGGTGATTGGGTCGGATATTGAAACCATATTATTATACAAAAAGACGCATCTTCCACACATATGCGGATGAGATGCGCCATGCAAACTTTTGAACTGAGATTATCTATAAAGCTTAATATGCGGGTAATTATATGAGATTAATTGACTTTTATTAATTAGCAAATTAAATATCAGTTCTTCTAAACAAAAAATTATAAAATCCTCCAATAGTTTCGAGATAGCAGGATATTCAGAAAAATTTCCATAAGTTAAATGGAATTCAGTTTCTTTATTATGGACAATACAGTTTCTAAGCTTATAAATTACCTCTGAAAAGAAATCTTGTATATTCCCACTATTTACATTGCGAGAATGCTCCCCTTTATAACCTAGTTTGCGAAGGAAACTATCTATTTCAGCAGCTTTAGTAGGAGTGTCAATCAGACTCCTCCACTTTAGATACACAATATCTTTGAAACTTGTAGGTGCTACCTGTTCATACGTAACATTTAATGCTGTCTTCATGAACTTTTTTAAAGTATCCTGTTCTCCTTCCATAACTCGTTTGTACAGATTTTGAAATTCTCTGATTGAGAACATTACATCTCCACTGGAATTTACCAAAGAACATATTGGCTCTCTAAACATGAAATTCTCTATAACCTGATAAAGTTTTAAATATTTATCAATAATATTTTTTTGATAGTTATACTCACTTAAAATATATACAGTGTCATCGAACTGCTGATAACCATGTAAGTAATTCCATTCAACATTAGAGGTAATTGATGGAACCTGTTCATATCTATGAGGATTATGAATTTCTTTACCGGCTGATACCTCAAACAAATTCATAAAAGACTGAAGTTGATCAATATTCTCAGGGCTATCTTTAGCAAGCAGTAAAAACTTTTGATTCTCATTAGCTTCAATTCTAAAATCTATCTTAACTAGTACATGAAATAACAACTCAACTTTAAACTTATTTATGAAATCATTAATGCCTGACAAATTATTAAGCGAGAAAACAATAATCGTCTTGTCTATACTTGTTGGACTGAAGTAAAACTCTTCAAACGTTGTATCAAAAGGTATAAGTTTAAATAGCTCTTCGTCAATCGACGGAATTGATGGAAAAACACTTATGTCGAGAGTAGTGATTTTAGATAGCAACACAAAAATTATTCTAAAATAATTTTTTGCTTCTTTTAACACGTCAGGAAAATCATCATTTAGCTTTTCAAAAATCTCATGAATTTCCCTTAGTTCATAAAACATTTCTCCAGCTGCTTTTTTGTCTTTAACAGTGTCAAGGCTGTCATTTAATGCAGCAATATAAGTATCTAATACCGCAATTTTTGCACTCATAAAGTTTGCTTCGTATTCTGCGATAACAAAATTAATCAACGTTTCAAGTTTCGAGTAATATATGTCAATCGGTGTCATTACTGTATTAGTTGTTGCCATGTTTCACACCTCTAAAGCTCTCTGACCAACTAATTATTTTTTTGTTTTTTAAATAATGATATACGCCCCAATAAACTGCATTCTTTGTAAATTCACCTACGTTTACCTTGCTCAAATCAATGTTAGCTCGTTCCTTATTGTACTCATGAATGTTTAGTACGTTACTATCACTAGAATCAAGCAGATCCATAAAATGTGAAAACACTGTTTTAGGATCTTCAATTTTATTTTCATATGAAAATTTTCCGAGTGCCGCAAACAATCCAATTGTTACAGTATCGCGAGATACCCATTGAATTCCTTCATCCATTAAATAATTTTTCTCAAGATAACTATCAAATTTCATTAAAAAATCAATAAGCCCAATTATTAGATCGTAAGAAATGACACCTGCAAATTCACCATTCTTGAGTTTTTCATCTTGAATTTCTTTAATTAATGATGCATTTGCTGTAATAGTATCTTTTTCTAAGAATGCCAGGCAAGATGTAATCAAATGTGAAAAATGAAATTCCCATTTCTTTCGTCCCTTACTATAGCTAATTGAACTAATTTCTTTTTCTCTAATTAGTGAAAAATCTGGATATTTCTTTTTAATATCATCGAAATATGATACTAGATTTAAAAATAACAATTCTAATTGATGTTTTAAAGAGACCTGCTTGTGACCTGCATTTAACAATAACATTTTCTCAACTTCTTGTTGTGGACTTAGTCCTTCCCAAATCTCTACCCATTGAATTTCATTGAAACAATTTTTTATCTCATTTATTTCTTTCTTACTGCTAATTAATCGCTCTAAGACTAATGTTGATGAGGAGAACTCTTTAAGTTGCCTACCGAACCTGCGAGATATTTCTAATTTTGAGAACTCAGATATTCCTGGGTATTCTTTAAGAATATGTTCTAGATATATGACTGTGTCCCATAAAATTTTCAACCTAAATGTTCTTTGAAGTCCATCAAGAATCTTAAATTCATTTACGATCATTCTGTTTGCATCTTCCAAATTATTGTTGATACTTTCACTTACAATAGTTATTGGTGGAATGTGTTCCTTTTGTAATACAGTATCAACAATTCTGTCTAGATATACATTATTGACAATACCTCTTTGAATATCATATTGCATAAAATCTGTAGGCAAATTCTCAATATACTCTTTAAGTGAAGTTCCACAGAAGTAACAAGTTGTTTGATTATTTGAAGATTTTTTTGATGTGTATTTAGTTACTAACATATTGACCTCCTCATGTCACTGCCGTGCGACATACCCACACGAACTTCACTCTTCTTTAACGGAAATATTATACATCAAGGGAAGTAAAACATCTATAACTTAGAGCAATCATAAAACAGACATAATGAGTGAAACTTTATCTTTGGAAAAAACACCAAACTAAGCACCTTAGCGAAACGAAGGCTGGGCTTCGTATTGGCATCAGCGGATTATCCGGGAGCTTGACCTAACGAGCGACGAAACGATCGAGTTCGCGATGCTCAACTCGTCGGTCGTGCAGCCATCCCGCCACTCCTTGAACCCTTACTATCTAGGGCTAAAGATCTTCGAGGATATCGAACGCCGCTGGGATAATCCGACTCGCGAAGAACAGGAACGCCAAGGACGCAAGCCCGGCATGGGCCGCGAGAAAATATTCGAGGTGCGCGAGTTCGATTCCGACATCTCGTTCCTGCGCAATTACTTAACGAAGAAGCTCGTCGACGACCTCGACCTGTATATCTTCGAGAAGAAAGGCGCAGAGTGGAAAATCACCGAGAAAGCCTGGGAGTCCGTGCGTCAGCAGCTCGTGTTCTCACGCGTCAACGGCGGTTTCCCGAGCATCGTCGTCACAGACGGCGATTTCAACCGAGTCGGCGAATTGTTCATGTTTCATAAGTACGAGGGCGTCGAGCTCGATCTGAAATATGTGGAGCGCACACTCCCTCATGTCGTGCAGCTATGGGGCAAATCAGTCCATCTGGAAACGATCGTCGAGGACAAACGCATTGTGTTCAGCTGTGACGGCAAGAAGACGAGTCGGAAGTTTATATAAGGGTAAAGAAGAAGATCGTATCCTCAGGAGCTCTGGGGATGCGATCTTTTTTTTGATCGTCAATGGCAGCCATTCAGTGCCTCTTCAACAAATTGTTCTAAATAAAGAACGAAAATAGAAGGAAATAAAAGATAATACGTTATAAAGAACGAAAATGTTCCTTAAAAAGAACGAAACGGTGAAATCCGGCTCGTTTTCCTCGTTTACAATTGAGAATACTTTTAGTAAAGTCAACTCATGAAGTTCTTAATTGAGAACGACACTTCAACTTCCACCCTTGAACGCTGAAAAGGAGCGCGAAACCGTCATGCGCACAAGTCTAAAATGGTTTAACCGGTTGATTACTGTACTTCTAAGTTTAATGCTAGCGGTCACACTGATTTTTGCACTTTCCTCTCGACATTCAGATGGTCCGCCCCAGCTGTTCAGCCATCAGCTGTATGTAGTCCTGTCAGGCTCCATGGAGCCGAAGATCCATACAGGCTCTCTCATCATCACCAAGCCTAACGTTTCCGCTGAAACACTGAAGATCGGTGATGTCATTACCTTCCAATCTCCAGAATCTCCAGACACCCTGATCACACATCGAATCCATGAAATACGTAACGTGAATGGAACCACGGAATATGTAACGAAGGGTGACGCCAATGATTCGGCTGATTCATCGCCCATACAAGCCTCTGCGATTAAAGCCAAGTACAGCAATGTGACAATCCCGTATCTTGGCTACTATATCGAATTCTTGAAGACCAAACTGGGACTCGCCTTGCTTCTCATCATCCCTGGGTTCCTGCTCATGCTTCTTTCCATCATTGAAGTGATTCGTGAAATCTTAAAGCTAGAAAAGAACGCGAAACCAAAGGAATCCACACTCAGCAGCTAGCTACCTTACGTTTTGTCACCTTTCCGGCAGCAGCTTTGGAAGGTTTCAAATACAACCCTATAAGGGAAATAAAAATTCATGGGAGGCATTCTTGTATGAGTATCAAAACGAAGCTTGTCCTATTAACAGCAGTAACTGCTTTAGGCGCTACCATGGTTGCCGGAGGAACTTTCGCTTTGTTTAGCGATCAAGTAACAAACGGCGGCAATTCCTTCGCATCCGGAACTGTCAAGATTAGCGATTATTCCGGCGGTGCAGTCGCAAAAACAATGCTCAACTTCAGCAATCTCGCACCTGGAGATACGGATACTAAAGTCATTACAGTCAAGAATGAAGGCAGTTTAGATGCCTATATCGGCGTAAACGGTCCTCTAACACAAAGCAGCAGAATCGGCAACTTATTCGGAGGCACTTCTCCGCTGCAAATTTCCTACGACACCGCTCCAAAGCGAGTTGCCGCAGGTCAAACAGCAACGCTGAACGTTACGTATACAATGCCGCTTAATGCAGGAAATTCCTACCAAAATCAATCTGGTGCAATTAACATCGTAATCGATGCCGTACAAGCTCGTAACAATGAATATCAAGTAGGCACCGGTGTATCTGCTTACATGGCGCCATATTTCTTCCCTTCGAACAGCGTGCCGATCCCAGCTACGCCAGTAGTTGATACGACAGCACCAGAAATTACAGAAGTTTCAGCTAGATATGAAGGCGAAGAAGTACTCCTTTCATTTAAAACGAATGAAGCTATCGATCTAGGACCGTTAAGCACTGGCAACATCGTTGTCCGCTACGGCATAGGAGTGGACGATAATAACTTCCAAGACGCCCTCAGAGCAAATGGACAACCTATTATTAAAAACAAATTGTGGGACGGCTACCTGAACTCTTACACTAGCACTGGCACAGAGGTCAAATATTCAAAAGGCGCTGCTCAATCAAGTTTTAGCAACATCGTTCCTGCCAATACTGCTATTAGCACGCAAGTGAAAAATGGAGATACGACCTGGTACAACACTCTCCACAACAGCAATACAGAACATGTACGTCTTGAAGTCAAAGATAACGCTGGCAATGTTAAGGTAGTATTCGTTCCTATCAATTAGTCACGCCACTAACTCCGGAGAGAACTTCTCTCCGGAGTTTTTTAATTGTTGAACAAAGGCGCTCAACGGATTGGGACAATAAAAAAAACGCGCCAGACCATGAGTCCAGCGCGTTGTAGATCCTAATGAGAAGTAGCCATTACCGCATTACTCTTCAGGACGACTTACCCACCTTTAAAGCTTTGTTACTCGGTGCAAACCAACCAAGCAGAGCAATCGCTATCAAGACAGCGTAGAACACTAACGTCCAGCCCGTGCTATGAGGAAAATGGGGATCAAACAAGCCAATATCCTCATGAGCAAGCGTAATGACAGCAAGCTTCACCCCTACCCATGCAACGATCGCATACGCCGTTGTCTCGAGCGCTGGACGTTGTCCAAGCAGCTGTACAAACCAAGTAGCCGCATACTTGATTAACACCAACCCGGCAATTCCGCCAAGGACCACGACAATAAATTTCCCCCCGTCCATGCCACCAAACTCGCCGAGCGGTGAATCCGGCAAGCCAAGTGCGAGCGCGACCGCAGCAAGAATCGAATCAATCGCAAAGGCGAGATCGGCCAGCCCAATCTTGCCGACAGTTGGCCAAAAACCTTTTCCGGAAGCCTCCTGTTTATCGTCCTTGTGCGTATCCTTTTTGCCAAGTCGCGCACCGATGATGTGCTTGAGGCCTAGGTACAGCAGATAGGCTGCGCCAATTGCCTGCACCTGCCAGACATTCGCTATAAAGGAAATCGCAAAAAGAGCGGCAAACCGAAAGACAAAAGCCATCATGATACCATAATTAATCGCTCGTTTCTTCTGCTCGTCTGGTAAATGCTTCGCAATGACCGCCAACACGAGCGCATTATCGGCCGACAATAAACCTTCCAGACCGATAAGAATGAGTAAAGCCCACGCGTACTCCAACCATAATGAATCCAACTCGGATTCTCCCTTCTAAACCATCGTAAGTATAGCCAAGCGCCAAAGTCAGATGTAGATTATGTTGCTTGGTCCGACACTAGGTGTATACGTAATAAGTTGCCGTTAGATTTCATTTTTTTCATATATAATAAACCCTGAAGCACTTCTAATATTACCACATGCTTCTGTCCACGTATGCTCTGCAAAATAAGAAATCGCAATTATTTTCAATACTGCAACATTGTTAACTTCCATTTTTTGGATGGGTTTTTACTCATTTAAAGTTCTACATATAAAAAAGATCGCATCCCCTGAAGTTAGTCATGCTAACGACTCCCAGGAATGCAATCTTATTGTTTCCATGCTCCAACTAAAACACTCGCCATACTTCATCCTCAACCCGCATCGATCCGTTTCACATCGACAGCAACGTCCAGCTCCGCCTCAGCTGTTCCGCGATAGACACCTTTGACAGGCACAATATCTTTATAGTCGCGTCCATGCCCGAGCTTCACATACCGCTCGCCGACTAGCGCGTCATTGGTCGGATCGAAGCCGCACCAACCGAGTCCCGGCACGTAAGCTTCCACCCATGCATGCGAAGCTTGCTCGAAGTCTGCGCTGCCGCCTTGCAAATCTCCGACAAAATGATACCCGCTCACATAACGGGCAGGCACTCCTTTGGCCCGGCATGCTGCAATCATCAGGTGAGCGAAGTCCTGGCATACGCCGCGCCGCCTGCGAATCATATCACTTGCGATCGTGTACACGTTCGTCGCTTCCGGATCGTACACGAACTCATTGCGGATACGATTGGAGACGCGGGATAGCCAAACAAACACGCCTAGCTGCTCCATCTCATTCGTGCCGCCTCCCACTGGCGTTTCTGCAAAAGCAGCCACCTCAGGCGTAATACCGGTATATTCGGTCGGGAGCAAATATTCCGCAAACTCGTTAGCCACCACATCAGAAGCCAGATACGCCCATGCCTCCTGCGGCATCATCGCCTTCTCACCTTGCTCCGGCTTGATCGCCTCTTTCGTCACAACGGTCATTTGCGTCCGAATCTTCAAGCTTCTATGTGAATTATTCACCGAGAACACATGGACCCGATTGCCAAAATAATCGTTGTAGCTGAAGAGAGGCGCGTTCGGCTCCACTGAGATTGTATGCTGATAGCACGATTGCTGCTCGTTCGTGAACGGCGTCAGCCGCAGCTCATTGACACTGTCCATCACCGGATCTCCGTACGAATATTGTGTTGTGTGCGTTATGAACAGCTTCATGCGCTAACCTCCCCCATTCGAAAAAAGGTAGATGCGAACGATCCGCCAAGCTGCCCTGCCGCCTGCAGCAATGCGCCCGTCACTTGGCCTTCGGTCTGGATATGCAGATCTTCCCGCTCGAGGCATGCGAGCTCCGCCTTCAGCTTCATGACTTGGCGGATAATCCGGTCATGAGCAGCGCGCAGCTGCTTCTCCTGCAGCTGAATGCCACGCAGATGCTCATCGAGCGCATCAAGCGAGTAATGAACCGAACGCGGAAACACCTCGCTCAAGATCAGAAACTCCATGATCGCTTCAGGCGAGACGCCATCGGCATAATAACGGCGGAACGGCTGGTAGCCGCTCACCGAACGGAGCACTGCTTGAAGGAATGGATAGAGATCATTGCCACCTTCCATATCCGGGTAGATGATCGTCCGAGACATGATAGCGGATTGTAGGATGCGCAGCGTATTCTCCGTCCGCTCCAAATAGCGCCCGCATTCGATGAAATGCCACTCATTCTCACGAGGCATAACCGACTGTGTAACCCCGTGGAACAGCGCTGTCCACTCTTTAATCCGGCCAAAAAACTGATGCGGCGATTCTTTCGTAAAGTCGCCAGCCTGCTTCTCGCGCAGCCATAGATAGAATCCGTTCGTCACGTCCCACAGCTCGCTTGGCAGCTTCTCGCGAAGCGTCCTTACATTATCGCGCGCATGATTGATGCAAGTGACAAGCGAATTGCTATTGTCACGGTCAAGCGTGATGTAATGAATCACATCCTGCTCCGTATAAGTGCCGTATTGCTGCTCATAGGCATCACGGCTGCCGAGCGCATCCACGATACGCCCCCATTTACAGAGGGTCTGCGCTTTCTCACCAAGCTCACCTCTTGGAATGACCGACAAATCATCAGCTTGCAAATGATAATGTACATCTATTAGCCGGGCATGGTTCTCCGCTCGTTCCATGTATCGCCCGATCCAGAACAACGCCTCTGCATTTCGATTCAGCATCACAGATCCCTCCGCTTCATTCTTTACGACATTAGCGATTCAGCACCCAGGTGTCCTTCACGCCGCCGCCTTGTGAGGAGTTGACGACAAGCGAGCCTTCCTGCAGCGCAACACGTGTGAGCCCGCCAGGGATAACATGCGTCTGCGCCCCCATCAGCACGAACACGCGCAAATCAATATGGCGCGGCTGCATTGCGCCGCCTAGCATGACCGGCGCTCGCGAGAGCTTCATCGTCGTCTGGGCGATGTAGCGGCCCGGATCACGGCGAATAGCATCGGCGAAAGCGCCGATCTCCTTCGCGCTTGCCGCTGGTCCGATCAGCATGCCATAGCCGCCGGATAGCGAAGTCTCCTTGACGACGAGCTGATCCAAATTCTCCAGCGCATAGTCCCGGTCTTCCTTGCGAGATAGGATATAGGTTGGCACATTGTTCAGAATCGGCTCCTCGCCAAGGTAATACCGAGTCATGTCCGGCACATACGCATAGACAGCTTTGTCGTCCGCAACTCCCGTTCCCGGCGCATTCGCAATCGCGACATTGCCTGCCCTGTACGCATTCATGAGCCCAGGAATACCAAGCAGCGAGTCCGGCTGAAAGGCGAGCGGGTCCAAGTAATCATCGTCGAGCCGCCTATAGATGACATCTACTTGCCGTAATCCGCGAAGGTCGCGCAAATAGATTTTGTGATCCTTGTACACGAGGTCGCGCCCTTCAACAAGATGGATGCCCATCTGCTGTGCCAGGAAGGCATGTTCGAAATAAGCGGAGTTATACGCGCCGGGCGTCAGCAGCACAATAAGCGGATCCCGCTTCCCTGAAGGCGCCAAGCTGCGCAGCGAACCGAGGAATACATTGAGGCTTCGTTCGATGTCCGATACCGCGTTAGACAGGTACAGGTCGGAGAAGAGCTCGCTCATAAGGCTTCTCCCTTTGTACAAGTATGAGAATCCGGACGGGGTTCGAAGATTGTCCTCAAGCACGTAATACCGGCCCATCTCGTCTCTTATTAAATCTATGCCGGAAGCGGTCATATAGACGTTCTGAGGCACGTGTAGCCCCGCCATCTCCGGGCGGAAGTACTTGTTGCTAATAATCATTTGCCGAGGGATAATGCCATCCTTCACAATCCGCTGTTCATGATAGATGTCATGGATAAAGGCGTTCAGCGCCTGCACGCGCTGCTTCATGCCCCGTTCGATCTCTTCCCATTCGTGGCGCGGAATGATGCGCGGAATGTAATCGAACGGTATGGTCCGCTCGAGCGGTTCATTTTGATTCTGGGCATATAACGTGAACGTAATTCCTTCTTCCAGCATGCGCTGCTGGATCTTTGTGTGGCGCGCTGCAAGCTCAGGCGGCTTCATACGGTCGAACGTTCGATGAACACCTTCATAATGGTCTCGCACCTTTAACTCGTGATCGAACATTTCGTCGTAGAATGATTGCGAATCGTACTGATTAAACCCGGATTTCATCGCCATCGACATCGTTACCGCCTCCAACACCTTCAGTGTCATTCTCATGTCAGTTTTTGTCCGAAATTGTCCAAGCTATAAAGAAATAATTGCCTGTTATTTACTTAAATGATACCCAATCCGAACATTCATGTCAACTTATATAACACAAAGATGTGGCGATAATCGATGGTTCTTTTACCCTTTACGATAAATTCATGTCTGATCTGACGCCCATCTGCCCATCTTTTCATACTATGCTCATGCAGCGAGATAGGCGCATTTCCAATGATCAACTTCACGAACAATTAGATGTTTAACTTTGGAAACGTTCGTCGTGGAGACCGTCGCATACAGCAGCTCATCCGCATCTGAATCCTCTTGTTGAAATACCAGCTTGCGACTGGCTGGATCATAGCTTGTAGCCGCCGCTACATTACCAATCACGTTCCGGTCGAGCCTTTCGTATCCGTAATGACTGAAAGCCGCAGCAAGCTGCTCCATCGAGAGCGGATATCGACAGCTTGTCCCGTCTTTCGCAATAAAAACCGGCCCTTTCGGGGATGACGTGATCATGCAAATCTCATCCAGGCCAAGCCATATCGGCTGGTCGCCTTCATTCAGTAGCAGCAGCTGCATGTCCAACACTCCTTCATGATAAAATAAGAACTTATGTTCCCATTCTATCATAATTACAGCCGCTTAACATTACGCAGATGCCATAACCTCTTATCAAAGGAATGCCGCAGCACGCTTGTGGCAGCGTACTGCGGCATCTTTACTTACCGGTTAAGCAGGCTTCCTACGTAGCGCAGTAATTCATTCGCGCATACTGGGCAATAGCCATGCTCGTCGATCAGCCGTTTGGTCACTTCATTGATTCGTTTCAGCTGCTTCTCGTCCGGCGTCTTCGTCGAAGTAGTGATTTTGACGATATCCTTCAGATCGGTAAACAGCTTCTTCTCAATCGCTTCGCGCAGCCGCTCGTGGCTGTAGTAATCGAACTTCTTGCCTTTGCGCGAATAGGAGGAGATACGGATCAGAATTTCTTCGCGGAACGCCTTCTTCGCATTCTCGGATACGCCGATTTGCTCTTCGATGGAGCGCATGAGCCGCTCATCTGGATCCATCTCTTCACCGGTCAGCGGATCTTTGATCTTCGACCAGTTGCAATAGGACTCGATGTTGTCGAGATAGTTCTCGAACAGCGTTCTTGCGGACTCTTCGAAGGAGTAGACGAACGCCTTCTGAATTTCTTTCTTGGCGAGTCCGTCATATTCTTTTCTTGCCGTTGAGATGAAGTTTAAGTACCGCTCGCGCTCTTCCTTCGTAATCGAAGGATGCTGATCAAGCCCTTCCTTCAGCGCGCGAAGCACATCAAGGGCATTGATACATTGCAGATCCTGCTTAATGAGGGCGCTGGAAATCCGGTTGATGACATACCGCGGATCGATACCGGACATACCCTCTTCAATGTATTCCGACTGCATTTCTTTGAGGTCGGCTTCTTTGTAGCCTTCCACTTCCTCGCCGTCGTACATGCGCATTTTTTTGACGAGGTCCATTCCCTGCTTCTTCGTCTCTTTCAGACGCGTCAGAATCGAGAAGATCGCTGCCGAACGGAGCGCATGCGGCGCAATATGAATATGCTTCATATCACTTTGCCCGATCAGTTTCTTATAGATTTTTTCTTCTTCCGAAACCTTGAGGTTATACGGAATCGGCATGACGATCATCCGGGACTGCAGTGCTTCGTTCTTCTTATTGGCAATGAACGACTTATACTCCGTTTCGTTCGTATGCGCCACAATGAGCTCATCGGCTGAAATCAGGGCGAACCTGCCGGCCTTGAAGTTGCCTTCTTGGGTTAGCGAGAGCAAATTCCAGAGGAATTTCTCATCGCACTTCAACATCTCTTGGAACTCCATCAGACCGCGGTTTGCTTTATTGAGCTCTCCGTCGAAACGGTAGGCGCGAGGATCGGATTCCGAGCCGAACTCGGTAATCGTCGAGAAGTCGATGCTGCCGGTCAAATCCGCGATGTCCTGCGACTTCGGATCTGACGGACTGAATGTACCGATACCGATTCGACTCTCCTCAGAGATAACGACTCGCTCAACCTGAACATTTTCAATTTCGCCGCCAAATTCGGTTCTTAAACGCATTTGGCAGGAAGGGCACAGATTGCCCTCAATTCGGACACCAAGCTCGCGCTCTGCCTCGGCCCGCAGCTCGTGCGGAATGAGATGAAGCGGCTCCTCATGCATTGGGCAGCCTTTAATCGCATAGACGGCGCCTCGCTCTGTTCTCGAGAATTGTTCGAGTCCACGCTTGAGCATCGTAACAATGGTCGATTTACCGCCGCTGACTGGACCCATTAGCAGCAAAATCCGTTTGCGGACATCAAGACGGCGCGCCGATGAGTGGAAATACTCCTCAACCAGCTTCTCTACAGCACGATCGAGCCCGAATATTTCCTGCTCGAAAAACTTGTATTTCTTCGTGCCGCCGCCATCCTCAAGCACCCCGAATGACTCAATCATTTCGTAGACACGAGCATGCGCAGTCATGGCTGGAGTAGGGTCTTGCCTTAGCAGCTCGAGATAGTCTTTAAAGGAACCATTCCAAGTTAGCTTCTCACTTTCCGCCTTGTACGCCGATATTCGTTTCAAAATATCCATGCCGTAACCTCCTATAAGTTTTGCTAGAAGCAAAACTCACTTCGTTAGCATATAAGCGGTCCATCCGGTGCTAAATTGCAAGACGACGAATGCGGGTCGGTGACCATCAAGCCATCTAAAGCTGCCCGGCATTTTTTATTGAAGTATTACATTTCTATGCGCTTTACTAAGGGAAGTTGCCCTATTTTTTAAACAAGATTCCGTCATTTTCCGCGTCACTTTGCGATGAATTGACACCTCCTCAGTCAGCTCAGACAGCTTATTCACCTCTATTAGGCGATTGTAAACACTGGAAAAGCTGCCCTGCATGCGACACAGCGTACCTACCGGAATCATGTCGAATGGAGCAGGAATCGACGAAAGTCGCTCTAACCCGACACAATAAAGTTATTACATCTGGTGTTAGCCCAAAAATGAGGCTGAAGGAGCGGACAGGAATGTGTTATAATCTCCAAAGACTTACGTCTTGCGCGAAGCGGCGACTCGTGCGCCGGCAAGGAAAGGGGCGTTCGCGTACATGGCGATCACACATGAAACTGAGCTGTACAAGCCGATTAAGTCATATTTTGAAAACCAAGGCTATGAAGTGAAGAGTGAAATCATGCATTGCGATCTCGTCGCCATTCATCCGCAAACCGAAGAAACCATTCTCGTCGAGATGAAGAAAACGTTCAATCTCGCCCTGCTGCTGCAAGGGGTCGAGCGGCTTCGGCTCGGCGGCAACGTGATTCTTGCGGTAGAGCGTAATCGCAAGAAAGGCGGCTCGCACAACCAGCGCTTCGGCGATCTTGCAGAGCTATGCCGGATGCTCGGGATCGGGCTGATGACGGTCACCTTCTTCAAGACGAAGGAGCCGCTGCTTGAGATGCTTTGCGAGCCAGGCGACCCTCCTGTCCGCGGGCAGCGGCGCACGAGGCAGGCGAAGCTGCTGACAGAATTCCGCGAGCGAACCGGCGATTACAATACCGGCGGCAGCACGGGACGCAAGCTCATGACCGCGTATAAGGAGAAAGCGCTTCGGGTCGCTTGGGCGATCAGGGAGCACGGGCATCAATCCCCCAGCGCAATCAAGAAGCTGACAGAAGTGGCCAATGTGGGCCAAATCGTGCGGGATGATTATTACAGATGGTTCACGCGCATCGAACGCGGCTTATATGGGCTCAAACCCGAAGGAATAGCAGCACTTGCTGCACACGAGGAAATCGTGGAGGCGTGGCGGAAGAAACAAGGGACCAAACAGCCATAATAAGTACATATTATAAAAGGAGCGAAATGACGAATGAGCGAGTCAAATGCAGTGAAAGTAATTGGAAGTGTTGAGGATTTCACAGCTTTCCCGGCGCATGTCAAAGTGGATATGCAGCCGCACTATATTGTAAAAGCTCCAAGCAAAGAAGGCGAAGAGCAGCGCTACAGCCTGATCTCGGCAATCTGTCCGCATGCTGGCGGCATCGTCCGCCCGCATCTGAACGAGCTTGTATGCCCACTTCACTACTGGTGCTTCGACGCACATACAGGCGAGTCGACGAACGTACCGGGCGAAACGCTCGAGTGCGCTCCGTTAGAAATCCGCGACGGCAAATTCGTCCTCGTCGAGGCCTAATCAATTGAGTAGTGAAACGCAAAAACCTCTAGCGCTGCAAAGCCGCTAGAGGTTTTTTGTTCCTATAAAAACACGATGAGCGTGCCAGCAATAGCGGAGAAGTTGAATGATTCTGGAGAAGCGCTAGCGTTCGCCTTTGTATTAGGAATTTAACCTTTGAAAACTTGTTCAAAAATTCCGAATACAACAGCGATCGAAAGAACATTCAACTGCGCAGCAATTGCCCTTCACGCTCTAACAGCGTGCCAGAAATTCATTAAGCGTCTCGGCGAATCGGGTGATACCCGTCGCCATGCGCTCGCCCGACGTATACGTAAAGTTCAGCCGCGCCTTATTGCGCTGCGGATCAGCCGCATAGAACGACGCGCCTGGTACGAATGCAACGTTCTTCTGCACTGCTGCGCGCAGCAACGCCTCTGTATCAAGAGCTTCCGGCAGTTCAAGCCACAGGAACATGCCGCCCTTCGGCTCTACCCATTTCACATCGCTCCAGCTCTGCTGCTTAAGAAGCGTCTGCATCTGCTGCAAGCGCTCGCCATAAGCTTTGCTGATCGTACGGATATGATCATCCAGCGGGAAATGCTGCAGCAGCTGATCCAGCGTCTGCTGATCCAATGTGCTGGAATGCAGATCCGCGGCTTGCTTCGCTTTTGCCATATTACCGATGATTTCGCGGTTACCGATTGCCCAGCCGGTACGCAGCGCCGGAGCAACCGTCTTCGAGAACGTGCTCGTATAAATAACATGTCCCGCTTTGCCATCAAGCGAGAACAGCGTCGGATAATCGGCATTCGGATCAAACTTAATTTCGCCGTATGGGTCATCCTCAAGTACAAGGACGCCATAACGATGACATAGCTCAATCAGTCCTTTGCGACGCTCCAGGCTCCAAACACGGCCAGTCGGATTGCCGAAAGTAGGTACGACATACACCATCTTCGGCTTATGCAGCTTCATCAAGCGCTCAGCCTCTTCGATAACCATGCCATCTTGGTCGCTCTCAACAGGCACAACATTCAATCCGCTGAGGCCAAATACCTGCAAACTTGCCAGATAGGTCGGATTCTCGACGAGCACGACATCGCCGGGATTCATAAGTACGCGCGCGACGAGGTCAATCGCTTGCTGCGAACCTGTCGTCACGATCATTTCATCAGGCGCAACATGCATATTCTTCTGCGCCATTCGAACGCACAGCTGCTCGCGCAGCGGCAAGAAGCCTTCTGTCAGGCCATATTGAAGCGAGTTCTTGCCTGTACGGAACACTCGCTCTGCCGCATCTTGAACAGCCTCGAGTGGGAATAGCTCCTCCGCCGGAAGACCGCCGGCGAACGAAATGATTTCTTTACCTTGCGTTAGCTTAAGTATATCGCGAACGGCCGAAGATTGAAGCCGCTGCACATTACTCGAGAACCGATATTCCACTATCGTACACTCCCTTTCCTTTATCAAACATTTTACGCTCAAAGCGGTAAGCGGGCAACTCCAAACCACAACAAAGTTCGACAACTTGGTAGTTGAATTACCATTCTCCTGTAACAACTTGTTCACAACTTAGATCGTTTTCTTTTTGAACACCGTTGGTTATAATAATTAGGAGCATTATTGTGGCCAGACCTATGATACATGCAGTATAGGAGGTAAGAAGAATGACCATTAATTTTCTCATTGTCCTCACCGTTACAGCCTTGTTCCTAATTGCAATGTGCACTGCGTCTTACAACGACGATAAGACGAGTGGCCTGTAAGAATGGACATTAGCAAGAACAGCCGCTTTCGCCTATGAGGTGGCAGCGTAAGTTCTATGCGTAAAAAAAGAAGCTTTCAGCGATTGTTCTTCAACTCTCGCCGGAAGCTTCTTTTTGTTTGAGCTCATTCAAGTTACCACACATGCGTGCTTGCGAGTTAAACTCGACGAAGTCCAGTCATCTCGGTCATGCAAATTGCACACAGGTAACGTTCTTTAAATTCGCGTACATCGTCAAGCGTATTGCAGAATACGCAGCGAGGACGGTATCGCTCCAGAATAATATGATCCCCTTGGACCAAGATCTCTACAGGATCCCCCTCGTTCATTTGATATCTTTTGCGCAGCGATTTGGGCAATACAATTCGGCCCAATTGATCCACTTTACGCACAACGCCAGCCGGTTTCACAATTCCACATCTCCTGTAAGTTGCATTTTGAAAGCTAACATGTTATGACAATTTTCGCTTTCTACAAGGATTCGATAATGAAACTGTAATTCCTTCAACTTTTTAAAATTTCTTAGTATTGTGCAACATTTAATGTTTTAAAAATTAACAATTTAGTAACGTTTATTCTAATCCCGCAAAATCAAGCTGGCGCAGCGCCTCGAACACGACGATCGCCGCAGAGTTCGACAAATTCAACGATCTTACTTTGTCCGTCATCGGCACGCGAATGCAGGTATCCAGATGGGCGTCGAGAATTTCCTGCGGCAGCCCTTTCGTCTCTTTGCCGAAGACGAAGAAGTCTCCATCCCGGTAGCTATGCTTCGTGTATACTTGCGAGCTGCGCGTGCTTGCGCAGAAGAATCGCCCATCCGGGTACTGGTCCTTCAGCTCTTGGAACGAATCATGGTAATGAATTTCAACGGCATACCAGTAGTCCAGACCGGCGCGTTTGAGCGTTTTGTCATCGGTATTGAAGCCGAGCGGTCTAACAAGATGGAGAATCGTTCCTGTTGCTGCGCAAGTACGCGCAATATTGCCTGTATTAGCCGGAATTTCCGGTTCGACGAGTACGATATGAAATGCCATTATTAATCTTCACCCTTCTAGTTTTTACATAGCTTTTACGTTTGTTTAATCTCCTGCAAAAAAATGACTGTCATAATACAATTATAATTGCACGAAAAGGAGATCATAAACGATGAAGAAGAAAATATTAATCGTCGATGACGAGCCTTCCATCTCCATGCTGCTTGAATTTAATTTGAAGCTTGCCGGCTACGAGGTGCGCTGCGCTACTGACGGTGAAGCCGTATTCGACTTCTTGAAGCCGTTTCGTCCCGACCTCATCGTTCTCGATCTAATGCTCCCGAAGATGGATGGCATTCAAGTATGCAGAGAGCTGCGAAAGCAAAATAATGCGGTGCCGATTATTATGTTAACGGCTTTGCAGGATGTCACTGACAAAATTGCCGGACTTGATAATGGCGCCGATGATTATATGACGAAGCCATTCTCACCGCAAGAGCTGCTTTCCCGTATCCAGGCGATCTTCCGCCGTACGCAGTCGCTTCCAGGCAAGAGCGACGAATCTGTTCATGAGATCGGTCACTTGACCGTCATCACCGAGCAGCGTGAGGTGCAAGTGAACGGCAAGCAAGTCGAGCTGACGCCAAAAGAATTCGAGCTGCTCCTCTTCCTCTGTCGCCACCGCGGCAAAGTGCTGAGCAGACAGCAGCTGCTTCACGGCGTATGGGACTATCACTTCCTCGGCGATACGCGAATCGTCGACGTCCACATCAGCCATCTCCGGGACAAAATCGAGAAAAACGCTCGCACGCCAGAGTATATTATGACCGTCCGCAACGTCGGCTATAAACTAGCCGGCCCAGGCGGCAGCGCCGCCGATTCATCGCTCGCTTAGATCTTCACCAATCAGAAGACCGCCGTCCACGAAGGAACGGCGGTCTTCTTTGTTTTTTTAAAAAATGTTGTGCCGCGCCAGCCTAAGTGAACGGAGGTCGGTATGGAGTCGGAAAGCGCTAGCGCTCGCATTTGTAGTTCGATTGCTACATCTAAATGTCTAATTTAATCGAAAGCAATCGAAACTACAACAGCGATGTAGACCCATACCGACCGGAGTTCACGGCACCTCGCACGCACTGTTCTATCCGTTCCGCTTCTGGAAGTCCGCCATGAACTCGGCAAGCGCCTTGCAGCTCTCCAGCGGCACAGCATTGTACGTCGATGCGCGCAACCCGCCAACGCTCCGGTGTCCCTTCAAGCCGACGAAGCCTTGCTGCTCCGATTCCTTCGCGAACTGCTTCTCAAGCTCTTCCGTTCCAAGGCGGAACGTAATGTTCATAAGCGAACGGCTGCCTGCATCTGCGAAGCCGCGGTAGAAGCCGCCGCTTTGGTCGATCGTATCGTAGATCAGCTTTGTCTTATCGCGATTGTACTGCTCCATCGCGGCAACGCCGCCTCTTTCTTTAACCCATTTCAACATTAGACCGACTAAGTAAATCGAGAAGGACGGCGGCGTGTTATAGAGGGAATTGTTCTTCACATGCGTATCGTAACGAAGCATCGTCGGAATCGATTTCGGGCTCTCAGCAACAAGATCCTCGCGCACGATCACGATCGTAACGCCGGATGGACCAAGGTTCTTCTGCGCGCCGGCATAGATCATGCCGAATTTGCTTACATCGACCGGGCGGCTCAGAATGTCGCTCGACAAGTCACCGATCAGCGTCACATCGCCTGTTTCCGGATATTGAGCATATTGCGTGCCTTCAATTGTTTCATTCGAAGTGACATGCAAGTACGCTGCATTGGCCGGAATTTCGATCTCGCCAAGATCCGGAATGCGGTTGAACTTGTACGACTCCGAAGATGCCGCGATTGCCGTCTCGCCGAACAACTTCGCTTCCTTAATCGCCTTATCTGCCCAGCTTCCTGTGTTCACGAATGCAGCAGTTTTGCCTGGCGTAAGCAGATTCATTGGAATCATGGCAAACTGCGTGCTTGCGCCGCCTTGCAGGAAGAGCACCTTATAATTGTTCGGAATTCCGAACAATTCACGAAGAAGGGATTGAGCACCGTCATTGACCTCTTCAAAGATGCTGCTGCGATGGGACATCTCCATAATTGACATGCCAGCACCGGCAAAATCAATGAATTCCTGCTGAGCCTGCTGCAGCACTTCAAGCGGCAGCGCTGCTGGACCAGCATTAAAGTTATAAGCGCGATTCGTCATGTAGCTCACTCCACTCTTCTAATTTACTTATGTGTATGATAGCAAGTTTAACGGCTGGCATCAAGTCAAAAAGTCGAACATATTCCAACAGTTTTATTAAGAATATTCGGATTTAGCCCATTTATGAGGATATAAAAACGAGCTCTCTGGGTAGAGAGCTCGTTGGAATGAACGATATAAATCCGGAATTAGCAGTCGAAGTACAGGCTGAATTCGTGTGGATGAACACGGATCGCTACCGCTTTAGCTTCGGAACGTTTCAGTGCAATGAAATTGTCGATGAAGTCTTGCGTGAATACGCCGCCTTCAGTCAAGAACTCGGAATCAGCTTCCAGAGCGTCAAGCGCTTCGTCCAACGTGCCTGGAACCGAACGGATTTCTTTCTTCTCTTCATCAGCAAGATCGTAGATGTTTTTGTCGAATGGACCATAGCCAAGAGCAACTGGATCCAATTGACGCTTGATGCCGTCCAAACCTGCAAGCAGCATTGCTGCGAATGCAAGGTAAGGGTTAGCTGTGGAGTCCGGTGTACGGAACTCGATACGGCAGCCTTTCGGCGTTACAGCTGCAACCGGAATACGGATTGCTGCGGAACGGTTACCTTTGGAGAACACGAGGTTAACCGGTGCTTCGTAGCCTGGTACCAGACGTTTGAACGAGTTAGTCGAAGGGTTCGTGATAGCAATCAGCGCTGGTGCGTGATGCAGAATACCTCCGATATAGTTCAGAGCCAATTGGCTCAGGTTTGCATAAGCGCCTTTCTCGTAGAACAACGGGGAATCTCCGTTGAAGATCGAGCTGTGAACGTGCATACCGCTACCGTTGTCGCCGAAGAGCGGTTTAGGCATGAATGTTGCAACTTTGCCCCATTGACGAGCAACGTTGTTGATGATGTATTTATATTTCAGAAGGTTATCAGCTGTTTTAGTAAGTGTGTCGAAACGGAAGTTGATTTCAGCTTGACCAGCTGTAGCAACTTCGTGGTGGTGACGCTCAACGCGAAGGCCTGTTTCTTGCATGATGCGAACCATTTCACTACGGATGTCTTGTTGTGCATCAACTGGAGCAACTGGCACGTAGCCGCCTTTGACGCCGATTTTATAACCAAGGTTGCCGCCTTCTTCTTTGCGACCAGTGTTCCAAGCCGCTTCGTCGGAATCAACGGAGTAGGAAGAAGTGTTCATTTTGCTTTCGAAGCGAACGTCGTCGAAGATGAAGAACTCGGACTCAGGCGCGAAGAATGCAGTAGTACCGATGCCTGTCGTTTGCAGATATTCTTCTGCTTTTTGAGCGATGCTGCGCGGATCGCGCTCATAGCGCTCGCCGTCAGGTGTATGGATGTTACACATAATGTTCAATGTCGGGTGATCCGTGAATGGATCAATGAAGCTAGCTTCAGTGTCCGGCATCATAACCATGTCGGATTCTTCGATACCGCGGAAACCAGCGATCGAGGAACCATCGAAAGCTACGCCGTTAACAAAAGTTTCGGCATCCACTTCCGTAGCAGGAAGCGTGATGTGGTGCGCGTGGCCAGAAAGGTCCACGAAGCGGAAATCGACAAACATGATGCTGTTCTCTTTGATTGTGTTCAATACGTTTTGAACTGACATTAGGTATTTCCTCCATTTCCGAATTTCCGAACATTTGCGATGTTTAGGACAGTAATTGTTCAACTTCTGATCTGAAACTATGATTGTTATTATAGATACCCGCTCTAGAACCGTCAATAGTCATGTCAGGTATTTTTTAAACGCATTGTTAGATAACTTCACATAATTGAAACATTAACCAAAAACCCGCTATTTACCTACAAAAAACAAGCTGCAGCCCTTCTGAAAAGAGGGGCTGCAGCTTATCATAATGGTGCATAAACATTCACGAAAACATTATATTTTCCACGTTTTGAAGAACTCCGCTGGCTCTTTCGGCGTGTCAAAACGCTTGCCTACGAGGTTTCCAAGCTGTTCCAATTCTTTCAGAAGGTTCGCGAATTGGTCAGGGAACAGGGATTGCACGCCGTCGCCAGTCATCGAGTTGTCAGGGTCAGTATGCATCTCGATGATTAGGCCGTTCGCACCCGCTGCCACCGAAGCTTTCGCCATTGGTTCAACGAGTTCCCGGCGTCCTGTGCCATGGCTCGGATCGGAGATAACAGGCAAGTGGCTCAGCTGCTGAAGCACTGGAATCGCGGCCAAATCAAGCGTATTGCGCGTGTAAGTCTCAAACGTACGAATTCCACGCTCACATAACATAACGTTCGGATTTCCGCCAGCAAGGATGTATTCAGCGGCATTCAGGAACTCATCGTAAGTAGCGCTGAAGCCACGCTTCAGAAGCACTGGCGTCTGAATGGTGCCCAATTTGCGAAGCAGGTCGAAGTTCTGCATGTTGCGCGTGCCCACTTGCAGAATATCCGCATATTCCGCACAGATATCAACATACTCCGGCGTCATAACCTCTGTAATCGTCAACAGGCCATGCTTGCGACCGGCTTCAGCCATCATCTTCAGACCTTCTACACCGACTCCTTGGAAGCTGTAAGGTCCGGTGCGAGGCTTGAACGCTCCTCCGCGGAGGATTTGACCTCCCGCTGCCCTCACCAGTCTAGCGATCTCATCAATCTGCTCTGGCGTCTCCACCGCACAAGGCCCGCCCATAATAGCGAGGTGCTCGCCGCCGATCTTCACGCCTTTAATTTCAATAACGGTATCATCCGGATGGAAGTCACGGCTCGCGAGCTTATATGATTTCGAAATCTTAATGACATTCTCAACATCCTTCATTGAACGCAAATGCTCTGCGAGCGATGGCTCCGCTTTGCCGATGATGCCAATTACGGTACGGTCTGTACCGCGCGATACATGCGCTTGTACGCCAGCCTTCTCGATCTGTTGGACGATCTCCGCAATCCGCTCTTCGGATGCGCTGTTCTTTGTTATGACGATCATGATATGACTCCCCTTCAACTGTTATACTTAGACGCGTGTACGCTTTTAAGCTTCGACGCTTTTATGCTTTTAGGCTTTTAATCACTAAAGCAAATATACAAGAAAAAACCGGCCTCGTCAAGAGACCGGTTTCCAATACCGTTCAACTTTATTCCGTCACAGGTTTCACTTCAATAGCACTTCGGCGAAGCTTCCGCTTCTCTTTTCGCTTATTCGCCATATATAGCAGCGTCAACTTCACAGGGAAGTAGAAAAGTGCGCCGAGGATAATTCCATCAATGATACCGCCTACGATCAGCTTCAAATTCATATATAGCAAATGGTCGAGCCAGTGCGGCGCGAATGGCAGCGATACTTTCATATGCTTAGGCAGCACCCAACCACCGACCATACTATTAACGAACGCGATGGGAATAAAGATAATTTTGCCAAAAACAAATCCGATTAGTGCACCGGCTAAGCTGGCGTTCATCATGTAGATGAGCGGAAAAATCAAGAAAAACGCAAGACCGTAAGTCGGCAGCGTAAACATCTCTACGAAGATACCAATTGCAAAGCCAAGTGCAACAAAGGATGGGCCGCCAGGCGCCCGCATCAGCTGCGTATATTTCAGTTTCAGCCAACGTTTAATCGAGCGCGGTTTTCTTGCAGTCTTCAATTTAGATGCGCTCCTTTCACTTACAAGGACGATTTCACTCGAACTGTAGGTAGCAATTTATTCATATTAACCGTGCGCTGTGCCTCCCAAGTTTCAGGCATCGCCTCGTCAAATTGCTCCAGGTAAGCGATAACTTCCTTTGTAAGCGGAGTCGGTGTAGATGCACCAGAGGTTACAGCTACACGTTTCTTGCCTTTGAGCCACTCCAAGTCGATTTCCGTCACATCCGAAACTCGGTATGCCGGTATGCCTGCAATCTCCTCCGACACTTGCGCGAGCCTGTTAGAGTTGTTGCTTCTCGGATCTCCGACGACGATGCAAAGCTCAGCCTGACCAGCCTGCTCGGCTACTGCTTCCTGTCGCACCTGTGTCGCCAAACATATCTCGTTATGAATTTCTGCCGTTGGGAACGTCGTGAGCAGCTTGCTGATCAGATGCTTAATATCCCATTGCGACATCGTGGTTTGATTCGTAATAATGATACGGTCAGCGCTAAGCTGAAGCTGGTCGATCTCCTCAGCACGTTCAATAAGATGGACATGGTCTGGGGCAATGCCGATTGCGCCTTCCGGCTCAGGATGGCCTTTCTTCCCGATATAGATCACTTCGTAGCCATCAGCGACCTTCTCGCGAATGAGATCATGGGTCTTCGTTACATCCGGGCAAGTCGCATCGACAACCGTCAGCCCTTTATCCTTGGCACGCTTTCGCACCTCAGGCGATACGCCGTGCGCCGTGAAGATAACCGTGCCGCTTGTAATCTGATCCAGAATTTCAAGCCGGTTCTCGCCATCCAGCGTAATGACGCCTTCTTCCTTGAACGCTTCCGTTACATGACTATTATGAACGATCATGCCCAAAATATAGATCGGTCGCGGCAAATCTAAATTCTTTGCGGTTTGCAGCGCCAGCACCATCGCATCAACGACGCCGTAACAATAACCGCGCGGAGAAATTTTTACAATTTCCATACCTTGCGTCCCCTGCTTTCTACGTGAAACCATACGATTCTAAAGACCTAGCATCAACTATTATACTTCATTGATGTTCTCGTGGAAAGCAACTGGGAGCCAGACGATAAATGTGGTCCCCTCTCCCTCTCGCGTGGATACCTCGACCGAACCGCCATGCTCATCAATAATCCACTTCGCAATGGACAATCCGAGACCGGTGCCGCTCGTCTGACCGCGCGATTCGTCCGCACGATAGAATCGTTCAAAGATATGCGGTACCTCCTTGCTCGCCATGCCAATACCGGTATCTTTAATGATGATGCCTGCCTGGTTGCCGGAACGGACAGCTCGCAGCTCAACATAGCCGCTTGGCGTGTATTTGAACGCATTCTCAACGAAAATAAAGAACAGCTGACGCAAAAAATCAGCATGTGCTTCTACTTCTACGTTCGTTATCGCACTTAAGTTCCCAATTCTCCATTCAGCATTTCTTGGAAGCAGCTGCGCCTTGCGGGCAACATCCTCAACAAGCGGCAGCAAGGGCTGCATACTTTTCTCCATTTCAAAGCCTGCATCTGCACGGGCAAGCGCCAGCAGATCGTTCACAAGACTCGACATCCGCTTCGCTTCGCCAGCAATATCGCCCATCGCTTCACGGGTCAGCATGATTCGCTGACGCTCTTTATCGCTCAGCTGCAGCGAGCTGCCTGCTTGCTCCTGCTGCTCCGCTCCCGCTCCGAGCGCTGGCAGCCACATCCGCTCCAGCAGCTCGATATTGCCGCGGATCGTCGTCAGCGGCGTGCGCAGCTCATGCGACGCATCGGATACGAACCGACGCTGCGCCTTATACGCTTCATCGAGCTCATTGTAGGTCGTCTCAAGCCGGCCGAGCATCCCATTAAGCGTATCCGTTAATCGGCCCAGTTCATCATTCGGTCCAGAATGCGGTATCCGCATGCTTAGGTCGGAGCCGTTCTGGATCTGATCGCTGGCACGAATGACATTCTCGATTGGACGCAGCGCTTGCCGTGCTTGGAAGAAGCTGATACTGAACGAGATCAGCACGACGATAACGAGCGAGAAGATCAGCGTCGTCCGCAGCTCCGTCAAGAATTTATCTTCCCGTCCGGAATAAGCCGCAACTTGCAGCATGCCGAACACTTCTCCATTTTGTTTCAGCAAATGCTGATAAGTGAGGAACGGATACCCGCCGACATTTAATTTATGAAAGCCTTCGTCGCCCTCGACAACCTTCTTCTGCTCCGGGTAAGGAAGCAGCATATCGAGGCGGCGCAAATTCTGCGTTGTCTGCACAACGCCTTTCTTGTAATTGATCACTTGAATGAAAATTTCATCATCGGCAAAGATGGAAGACGGCGACACCTTGAAATTATCGAACATATCCAGCGTAGATGTAATGTTAATCGCATTCACCTGCGTCTCGATCTTCGCCTTCATTTCCTTATACGTGTTGTAGCCAACGAAGAAATATATCGCCACGCCAAACGCAATGAGCGTTACAGCCAGAATGACCGAGTACCATAATGTAAGCCGCAGCCTGATCGACATAGATGCCCTCAGCCTCCTTCGCCCCGCAGCACATATCCTGTTCCGCGAACCGTCTGAATCAGCCTTGAGCCGGTGCCGTCTTCCGTCTTTTGCCGAAGCATCGCAATATAGACCTCGAGCACATTGGATTCGCCGCTGTAGTCAAAGCCCCAGATTTTGTCCATAATCGAATCACGGGTGAGCACTCGGCGCGGGTTCTGCATGAAGAGCTGAAGCAGATCGAATTCCTTTGCCGTCAGATCAATGCGGCGGCCGCCCCGAATCGCTTCCCGTGAATCGAGATCGAGCATCAAGTCTTCGAACTGCAGGCGAGCACCGCCATCATCAAGCTTCTCTGTCTTGCGACGCAGCAAGGCGCGAGTGCGAGCGAGCAGCTCTTCGAGCGCAAAAGGCTTCACCAAATAATCGTCCGCCCCTAGGTCGAGTCCCTTCACGCGATCTTGGATGTCATCCTTAGCTGTCAGCATCAAGACCGGCACTGAGCTGCCGCCTTCGCGCACGCGTCTGACCACTTCCCAACCGTCCACCTGCGGCATCATCACGTCCACAATGAGCAAATCCGGATCGCTTGAGAGCATCTGCTTCAATCCTTCAAGGCCGTTGCTTGCTGTTGTCACCTCATATCCTTCAAAAGCAAGGCTTCTGCGCAGAAGCGAAGTAATCTTTTCATCGTCGTCCACTACTAATATATGCTGTCTCATCCTTATCCCCCATCTTCAAATAACCATATATTGTTGATTTTATTATAACGCAACATTTCGCTGCCATGAAACAGCTTGTCCACAGGGCTATCTTCCAAAAAAGTGGCGCAGACAGTCTTAACGACTGCATGCGCCACGTTGATCCAATCTACATCCTATTACTGCTGCTGCTCGAACTCGTTCTTATTGCCGACCTTCACTTTCAGATCCATCTTCTCGCCATTGCGGACGATGTTCAATGTCACCGTATCGTCAACATTCTTCTTCTGAATGGCAGCGATCAAATCTTCACGACTGTTATATTTCTTGCCGTCAAGACCTGTGATGACGTCATACTGTCTCAAATCAGCCATATAAGCAGGCGATTTGTACAATACGCTCGATACGATAGAGCCTTCTTTGCTCGTTAGACCAATCTCCTTGGCGATATCATCGGTAATTTCTGCAAGGTTCGCGCCGATGAACGGAACAGGCTTCTTCGGAATTTCTTTATTCGCTTTCAAATCCTGCAGAACTTCCTGAATCGTGCTTGTCGGAATCGCAAAGCCGATGCCCTGTGCTTGCGAGCTTACCGCTGTGTTAATGCCGATAACTTCACCCGCTAAGTTCAGCAAAGGACCGCCGGAGTTACCTGGGTTAATAGAAGCGTCTGTTTGCAGCAAGTGCTCATATTGGCGAGTGCCTTGCTCATCCGGAATGGTAATTGGACGTTCTTTGGAGCTGAGCACGCCAACGGTTACCGTGTGGTCGAAGCCGTATGGGTTACCGATCGCAACGACCCAGTCGCCGATATTGATTTTATCCGAGCTGCCGATTGGCAATGTCGGGAAATTCGTTCCTTCTACTTTCAGAACAGCAAGATCCAAGCTGTAGCTTGTGCCAAGCTTCTTCGCTACAAGCGGCTTGTTGTAGCCTTGTACCGTAACTTGAATTTCATCCGCGTCGCCGACAACGTGCTGGTTCGTTAGGATATAACCTGACGAGTCGAAGAAGAAGCCAGTACCAATGCCCTCAGGCGTCAGCTCCGAGCTGCCTTGATCCTGATTCCCGTTTGAGCCGTTGCCTTGATCTTGGCTGCCTCCATTGCCGCCGAAATCATCGCCGAAGAATTGGCTGAAGAAATCCATACCACTTCCGCCCTGATTGTTCGCGCGCTGCTTGGTGAATGTCTCAATCTTCACGACTGCAGGGCTCGCTTTCCCGAACAGCTGTGCGATATTGTTCGGTCTCACGACGTCTGCCGCATTGGATACGGAGCCATTGTCACCAGCGTTGCCTACAGCAGTCTTCGCTTGATCCGCCGCTGATTGTGCAACGGTTGCCTGATCGGAGGTGAACCAATTCTGTTTGTCAGAGACAAACATGAGCGAACCAACAACCACGACGCCTGCTAGGAATGCAGCGAACATCGATTTAAAGCTGGAGCGGCGCGATTCCTTCACTTGCCATCCGCTTCTTGATGCGGATTGTGAAGGCGCGAACTGGCGAAGCTGCTGCGGTGGCGTTACTTCCACTGAACTGTGTAGTGCATCTTGCCTACCCTCCGCATAAGGATCAGCTTGCGCTCCACCATGTGGTTCACTGGCGCTATCGCTATTCGATTTGAAAGGTCCGTAGGAATAGTAGTACGATGACTTCTCAGACTCCGAAGATGCGGCTTGTTCCGGCTTCCCCTCTTGCTCTTTATGCGAATGGTCCTGATCTCGATTCTCTTCGTTGCTGCGATTGTGAAAGAAATCATCATAACCATTTTTTTTGTTTTGATCGTCCATTTTGTTTCTCCTCCTAAAAGCATCTCGCTTATTATTAAGCTTCCCATGGTTGTGTTGGTCGTTATTTGCTGCTCTTCATGTTTCTATCATGCACAATCTACCTTAAATCAAACTTAAAATTGTTATAAAGCAACATAAAAAAACCGGGTTCGGCGAATAAAATTCGCTAATCCCGGTTTGAACTCTTCCAATCTCTTAATGCAGCAGTCTTTCTTCGACCTGATCCAGCACCTTCTTGGCCTCGGTCACCCATTTCGACTCGACCTCCGCATCGGGATCGAGCGGTTCCTGGAACTGGTCAACCAAGCTGCCCAATGTTCGCGGATGTGCTTCTTTATCGAGTCCTTCATTGTACACATGCTTCAGAACAAAAGGCTTGCCCATGCGAATCTTCGCATCGAGGTCCTGCGTCTCGCTGTCGATATTGCCATTGATGACGTCAAAAGGCATCCGCAGCCACACTTTGTGCTCATCATCCAGGAAACGGTCAAAATAACCGTGGTCATAGTCCCAATTGCCACCGACGGCAAATTGATGCTCCTCCAGCATATCTCTGACTTCCGCAAATTCCTTCTCGCTCGATTCAAGCTTGGTGTCTAAAGGGATCATGGTAGGGCATCTCCTCTGGCCTTATTTTACCGTTAGAATGCCCCCCACTATGGTCCATTATCCCGTCTTTACCCAGCCTTTGCGATGCGCGAAGACAGCCAGTTGCGTCCGGTCCTCCAGCTCGCATTTCATCAGCAGGTTGCTAACATGCGTCTTGACGGTCTTAATGCTGATATGCAGCTCTTCGGCGATTTCTTTATTGGACATCCCTTCAGCGATCAAGAGCAGCACTTCCTTCTCGCGGTCGGTCAAGCCTTCGTCTGCTCCTTGCGTGCTGCGTTGGCGCAAGCCCCGCGTCAGTGCCTGCGAGACGTCATGCGTCATGACCGGCATGCCTTTCGCCGCGCCGTTCAGCGCATAGATGAGCTCTTCCGCGGAAACGGTCTTCAGTACGTAGCTGACCGCGCCAGCTTCCACAGCGGCCACGACCTTCTCGTCTTCAAGGAAGCTGGTCAGCATGACGATCTTCAGAGCTGGAAATTCCTTCATAAGATGGCGGGTCGCTTCAACACCGTCCATAATCGGCATCATGAGATCCATCAGAACAAGCTGCGGAGGTCCTCCGTCAATCCCCGAACGAAGCATCTCAAGCGCCTCTTGACCGTTAGCCGCCTCCGCGACCACTTCAAATTTCGGCTCCAGCATCAAGTACGTCCTGAGGCCTGCACGCACCATATCATGATCATCGACAATCATTATTTTGTAGCTGCTCGATTGAGTCATTGCGTAAGACCGTCTCCTTTATTTATATAGTTAGGCAGCGTCACGCGCACGCGTGTGCCGCTTCCAGGTTTGCTAATGATAGAGGCATCTCCGCCGAGCTTATTCGCTCGTTCTCTCATCGTAGAGAGTCCGTAAGATCCCCGCTTCACTTGATCCGCGCGGAACCCCGCACCGTCATCCTGAAGCGTCATCACAATTTGCCGCTCCGTCTCGGCAACCGTCAGCAGCGCGGTCTGTGCGCCGGCGTGCTTCACGATGTTCGCCATTGCTTCCTGCACAATCAGGAACAGCTGATGCTCCTTCGCTTCGGACAGCTTCTCCTTGATGCGCCATTCGAGTACGCCTTGCAAACCGTTCTGACGGCAATAATCCGGAAACCACTTATCGAGCGCCTCTTGAAGCGATCTGCCTTCCAGCTCCATCGGCCGCAGCTGTGCGATAAAGCCGCGCATCTGCTTCTGAGCCAGCGATGACATCGAGATCAATTGATTCATGACATCGGCGGCACGCTCCGCATTCAGCTCCAGCAGCTTAGGCAGCGAAGAAGCCGACATATGTATGGCGAACAGCTGCTGGCTGACTGTATCATGCAAGTCGCGAGCCAAGCGGCGGCGCTCTTCCAGCACCGCCGCTTCATTGGAAGCTGTCTCGCGCATGACCTGCTCCTCGCCGGAGCTCTGTATCCACTGCATCTTCTCATCGAGCGATTCAAGCATATCGTTAAATTCGCGGTATGCCGGCGTCAGCATGCCAACCTCTGGCAGCCGGGTACTGTAGTTGCCATGCGCGGTTTGCTTGAGCCCGAGGACAAGCAAATCAATCTGGCGCTGTATGCGCTGGGCTGCCCAGTAGCCGAACACGGCGCTAATAAGCAGGAATACGACGGCCACGCCGATCCACAGCAGCTTGCTGTGCCCTTCGTCCGTCAATTCCGCTCCCAGCTGCCAGACAAGCACCGAGATCGTGGAGGATGCAAGGAACAGCAGAATCATATCCCACTTGCTGTTCCGAAACAGTCTTACCATCATGCGCGCATCAACCTACTTTCGTGACACGCACATCGCCGATAAAGGTGCTGACGTGCAGCTTTATTTTTTTGTCGGTATCCGGGAAATACGGCGTTTGAATGTCCATGTTCTTGAAGATGCCGCCCTCCCGATGCTCCAGCACGGCTACATCGCCGACGAATGCGCTGGATACGACATGCACGCCGATTTCGTAGTCATTCGGCAGGTACACTTTCACATCGCCTATAAAGGAAGAGATATTCACGATCGTCTCTCCCGCCGGAATTTGCGCCTTCGTCAGATCAAGCACCGTGTCGCCGATAAAATGCGAAATGTTCATCGGCTTCAGCTCCCAATAATCTTGACCGAGATAGATATCTCCGATGAAGCCCGAGCGGGTCTGTACGCCTGGATCGTGATTCCACCATTCTACGCGGTCATTGCGATGGTGATGCTTCATATGATGATGCTTATGCCGGTGATACGCATTCTGTTCCACTCGTGCCCGCATCCTCTCGGCACGCTCATGCCAACGCTGCACCTGCTCTTGATGCTTTAGCAGCTTCCGCTGATGTTTATCCATCTTCTCAAAGACAGGACCATAACCGTGAGGCGGTTCAACTGGAGGCTTGACTGCTTCATACCCCATCTTCTCCGAAGGCGGCTCGCTCGGTCCATACGGAATGGATGGCGCAGGCGGCACCGGTGGAATGACATCCACATCCACATCCACGTCCACGTCCACTTCTTCAGGATGCATATGCCTTGTCGGATCTGGATGAAGCGGCGGCGCAGGCGGAATCGGCGCTTCAGGCTGGCTGTAATTGTAAGCCTTCCACTCCTCTTCAGGAGCAGCTTGATCGGCCACGATTTTCTTCTTTGGTTTAAAAATCACCCGCAAGCCAATAAGAATAAGGATAAGCGGCCCGCCAAACTGCAACAAATCATGAACGGACCAAGTGAACCAATCCAAATTCCTGCCAAGAAACAGTACTCCGACAATGATCAGCACCGCTGAACCGAAAAACGATGACTTGCTGAGCACGTTAAGTACACCGAGTACAAGCAGCAAGGCTGGCCAATACGTAGCAGCGACCAGACCGATGTCAAAGTGAATGACCCCGGCCTGCCTTAGCATAAGCCCTACGCCTACTACTATAATAAAGAGGCCCCAAAATAATCGTGTAATAAAGTTATGCATGTTCAACCACCAGCTCCCAATCGCTATTGCAAGGTTTGTACTCCAAGTATACCCGAAGGCGATATGGACATAAAAGGGTCTGCCGATTGAACGAGACTACGTCTGCAGACCGAGCACGGTTAAGCGCTTACGCAACCTCTTCCAACGAATCTGGAAATCTATTCTATCTCATGTCAGGTCTTATAACTCTGTTCGTTGACATCATTAACGTGAGCCTTATATAATGAGTTTCGGATTGGATGAAGAGACAAAACCTAACATGACGATCTTAACAGGAGATGAGCAAGTATGGATGTAAACACACTGTCCCAAGGGCTGGATACGATCTGGGTCGTTTTGACGGCCGCGATGATTCTGCTCATGGAAGGCGGCTTCGCACTGCTGGAGGCAGGCTTCGTCAGACAGAAGAACGCAGTAAGTATTATTATGAAAGTGTTTGTTGATATCACTTTCGGCGCACTCATCTTCTATTTCATCGGCTTTGGCCTGATGTATGGCAAAGATGCCGGAGGTCTTATCGGTACATCCGGTTTCCTATTAAATGGAGATCTCTCTCACATCGTCGTCAATATCTCGCATGAAACCTATTGGCTCTTCCAATGCGCCTTCGTTATCGCGGTCATCTCGATCGTATCCGGCGCGGTTGCGGAACGCATTCATTTTAGAGCTTACATCTTATACGCGATTGCAATGACCGGTCTCATCTATCCGATTGCCGGCCACTGGGTGTGGGGCGTTGGCGGCTGGATCGGCAAGCTCGGCATGATTGACTTCGCTGGCTCCGCCGTCATTCACGCGCTCGGGGGCTTTGCTGCACTAGCCGCAGCGATCTTCATCGGCCCGCGCATCGGCAAATTCACGCCAGACGGCAAAAGCAATATTGTACCCCCATCCAACCTGCCGCTTGCATCCGTTGGCGCTTTTATCCTCTGGTTCGGCTGGTTCGGCTTCAACTCCGGCAGTACGCTTAGCGCAACGAACGGCTCCATCGGCCATATCGCCGTAACGACTATGCTCTCCGCGGCTGCCGGCGGCGCGATGTGCATCCTGTTCACGATGTTCCGCTACAAGAAGGCAGATCCGCCAATGGTTATCAACGGCTCGCTTGCCGGACTTGTTGGCATTACGGCCGGCTGCGCATTCGTCTCCGACGTAGCCGCTATTACAATCGGCATCGTATGCGGCATCGCGATGGTACTCGTCACCGAGCTCTTGGAGAGCAAAGGCATTGACGATCCTGTCGGCGCATTCGCCGTACACGGCGTAAGCGGCAGTCTCGGCACGCTCGCGGTAGGATTGTTCGCCATGCCGGAGCTGACTAAAGGCGTTGGACAAGGCTACTACGGTTTGTTCTACGGCGGCGGTTGGGACCTTCTCGGCGTACAAGCACTCGGCCTTGTCGTCGTCAGCGTCTGGGGCTTCACGCTCACATGGGGTGCGCTCTTGTTAATCAAGCGCATCATGCCTGTTCGTGTATCCAAGGACGAGGAGCTTGTCGGACTGGATGTCGGCATACACGGCGTTCCTGCGTACAACCAGGATCATGACTTCCTTGACCTGGAGCAGCTGAAGAACGGAAGATAATCTACGTTATATAACAGAAGAGTCACCTTCCTCTCTTGTGTGTAAGCAGATTGCGCTTGCATATAAGAGAGGATTTTTTTATTTCAGACAAACAAAAAAACCGCCCCTATTCGGACGGTTATCTATTATTGCAATTCATCATCCATCTCGCTCGTTACAGCGATAATGTCAGAAGCGTTATTCGTATCTAGAATCGCCCGCGCTTGTTCGACTTCAGCCCTCAGCATGCGAACCTTCTCCATCGGACGTTTAACATAATGGATGTACTCGACAGCCAAGTGGTGATCCGGCTTCTTCCCGGAGAGCATACGGCGCAGTGTGGACATTGACAGATAGGCGCGCTCTTCTTGCTGGCGGCGCTTCTCGTAGCGCTCCACCATTTGTTCGATCTCAGCGATTTCCTGCTCACGCTTGGCAATGTAGCTGTTCAGGAATGGTATCACTTCAGCTGCTTTACGATGTCTCATACGTGAAGTCGGTATGTTTGTAATCGGATCTGTCATGATAGCTCCCCTACCCTCACCGTGTTATAAATTGTTACACAACTAATATTACACGATCAGTTCCCGTTTGAAAACATCTTTTTTCAGCCAAAATGTGATCATTATTTGACCCGGATGTCAGCTCCGAGCACACCGATCAGCTGCCCGCTCGTACCACGAATCGGCACCGAAATCGTCAAACACGGCTTCTTCGTAATCGCGGAGATGTAGACTTCCGATGTGAAAGACTTGCCTTCCATCGCCTGCCTCCACCACTGGCGTCCCTTCGCATTCAACAAGCCCGCTTCCGGCTGGGAGTAGATGAACGAGCCGTCTTCTCTGTTGGACCATATCGCTTCGACCTCTGGCAATTGGCTGAGCAGCTGACCCAATAGCGCTTGATGCAACACATCGTCGAGCGAACTGATCGCTGTGTCTGTTGCCAGTCTCGCCAACTGCTGCATCGAGCCGCTTACGTTAATATCCTTGCCCTTCACTTCATTCTTGATGCCGACTTTGTTTATCGCCTTGGTCAGCTCATCCGATGATTTATGTAAATTCGTGCTGATTCGGTCCAGCTTCTTAATCTGCCTGCGCTGTTTATGCGTGTCCGCCAATGTCACATCCACACTTACAAGCGTGTGCGAAACAGCATCGACTACGTCCTTCAGCATATCCGTCGCGCCTGCCATGCTCTCCGTCTGCTGCTTGCTTGCCGCAGAGCTCTTACTAACGAGCCGGTCAACTTCCTGGATGCGGTTAAAGATTACATCCATCCGCTCTTTCGTCTGCGTCATCTCTTGAATGCCATCCTCCACCGCTGATTTCTCAAGCGATACCGAAGTGACGACCTGCTTCACGCCGTTCTCGATCTCCTCGACGAGCGAGCTGGATCGTCTGACCGCCTCATGGCTCTGTTCCGCAAGCTTCTTGATTTGCTGCGCAACGACCGAGAAGCCACGTCCGTATTCGCCGGCATGCGCCGCTTCGATGGAAGCATTAAGGGCAAGCAGAGAGGTTTGGGAGACAATCTCCTGAATAAAGCTGTTGATTTCATTAATGCGTGACGTTTGTTCAATGAGAGCGCGAATATGCTGATCCATCTCGCCATTCTGCCGCTGAAGCTCATTCATCACTTTGTCTGTGTTCATGAGGGAACGGCATACATCAAGTACAACTTCCTTCGTTTCCTTGCTCTCCGTGTCCAGAAGCTGCGCCGTATCGCTAATTTGCTCTGCGGATGCGGCAACCTCCTGCAGCGTGGAGAAAGTTTCACCGATTCGTTCCATGGCCCGCTCGCTGCTCCCGCGCAGCTCGCCTTCTCGAAGTGCTGATTGTTCTGTGATGTCTGTAAGCTGGCTAATCGACTGATTCACTTCCTCCACTGCGGCAGTCAGTTGATCCGAAATAACTAACGATTCATTGATGAGCTGGGACAATACACCCTCTTCATCCTTGCTCGCTTGAGAAGGTTTAGACCCTCTGGACCAAATACGCTGCAGTGTTTGCATCGAAAAACCACCTTTTTTGCAGAATTATGTCAGGAATTATACCATAGTATAGTCCACATCCTTCCATGTGTAAACGATCAAAAGAAAAGAGGACCCTCATCAGGTCCTCTGTCTCTTCGGTTCTTGGTTAAGTAAGTTTATATCCTATTTCTCCGCTTTCTGAGAAGCGGCTTTTGTTGTTGCGCTAGTTGCACCTGCAGCATTCTCAGAAGCAAACTCAGCATTGTATTTCGTTTGGGCAGCTTTCATTTTGTTGTTTTTATTTTTCGCCATCGCAGCTCACCTCCCCGTCCATCCATTATTATGGCAGTGCAGGGATTAGTTTATGCTAGCCGTTTACGAATAATCTTTACGATTCAAGCAGCTCTCTCGGGATCGTTTTGTCGACCGTAACCGCCTGGTTGAGTGCGTTCAGCCGCGCTGTCGTCAGCTTGCCGTTGCCCCGCTTCAGGATGCGTACCGTCACCTTTCTTTTGCCCCATTGCTTGAATACTTGCTTCCTCGTTTCAAAATATAAATCGATTTTCTTCCCTTTAATCGCTGAACCGGTGTCTGCTACGACTCCATATCCGTAACCAGGGATATACAGCACGGATCCAATCGGGAACACCTTCGGATCTGCTGCAATCGTGGAGACAAAAGCCCGCCGCACCCGCACGCCTGAATACGTTATCCCATATTGCGGATGTCCCGGTTTCTTGCCTGTAGATTCCACACCTGCTGTATAGCCAGTTGCAACCACTTGCACGGAAAGCTCATTAACTTGTTTACTGTGCTTCAGCTTATGCCGGGGGACTTCCCCGCGGCTGCCTGCTGCAGTGCATTCTGCAATTAGCAGCGTCATGATCAGAATCATGGCTGTCACTGCTGTAACGATGCGCTGAAACGACAAAAAGCTTGTCATCATCTGGTTTGTTATCCTCCTTATTTACGAAGGTTCCCCCGATGAGACAAGCTTTATGCGTGAGGCAGCTGCTATTTGGCGGCAGCTTAGCCATCAGAATATGGAATTAGATTGTTTTATTCGCAATCTCAGCTTGCAGAAGAGCAATCAGCTCAGCAACCGGCTTGGAGCCAAGGTCGCCTTCGCCGCGCTTACGAACCGATACAGATTCGGATTGCATCTCGTTCTCGCCGACAACAAGCATGTAAGGCGCTTTCTCAAGCTGTGCCTCACGGATCTTGTAGCCGAGCTTCTCGTTGCGAAGGTCAGTCTCTACGCGAATGCCTGCTAGCTGCAGCTTCTCTTCCAGCTCACGCGCATACGCTTCGTACGCAGTCGATACTGGAATGATCTTCGCTTGAATCGGCGACAGCCAGAGCGGGAATGCGCCAGCGAAGTTCTCCAGCAAGAACGCAGTCATGCGCTCCATTGTGGAGATAATGCCGCGGTGGATAACGACAGGACGGTGCTTCTTGCCGTCGTCACCGATATATTCAAGCTCGAAGCGCTCTGGGAGCAGGAAGTCGAGCTGCGCAGTCGATAGCGTCTCTTCTTTGCCAAGCGCTGTCTTGATTTGCACGTCAAGCTTCGGTCCGTAGAACGCTGCTTCGCCTTCTGCTTCGAAGAATGGCAAGCCGAGCTCTTCAACAACTTCACGCAGCATGCGCTGGGACATTTCCCACATCTCGTCGTTCTGGAAGTATTTCTCTGTATCTTGCGGATCGCGGTATGACAGGCGGAAACGGTATTCCTTGATGCCGAAATCCTCGTACACTTGGCGGATCAAGTTCACAACGCGCGCGAACTCATCCTTGATTTGATCCGGACGGCAGAAGATATGCGCGTCATTCAGTGTCATCGCACGTACACGGTGAAGACCTGTGAGCGCGCCGGACATTTCATAACGGTGCATTGTGCCAAGCTCCGCTACACGAACCGGCAGGTCGCGGTACGAACGCATATCGCTCTTGAACACCATCATATGGTGCGGGCAGTTCATCGGACGAAGAACAAGCTCCTCGTTGTCGAGCGCCATCTTAGGGAACATGTCCTCGCTGTAGTGCTCCCAGTGACCGGAAGTTTTGTACAGTTCAACGTTCGCCAGAACCGGCGTGTATACGTGCTGGTAGCCCAGACGCTCCTCGAGATCCACGATGTAACGCTCCATTGTTCTGCGCAGACGCGCGCCGTTCGGCAGCCAGAGCGGCAAGCCTTGGCCGACTTCGCGGGAGAATGTAAACATCTTCAGCTCGCGGCCGAGTTTACGATGATCGCGCTTCTTCGCTTCCTCAAGGAAGTGCAGGTGCTCGTCAAGCTGCGCTTTCTTAGGGAACGCTGTTCCGTAGATGCGCTGCAGCATTTTGTTCTTGGAATCGCCTCTCCAGTAAGCGCCGGCTACGCTCAGCAGCTTAAACGCTTTGATGCGGCCAGTCGACGGCAAATGCGGTCCACGGCAAAGGTCAAAGAATTCGCCTTGGTCGTACATTGTAATTTGAGCCTCTGCAGGCAGGTCGCGGATCAGCTCCAGCTTGAGCGGATCATTGATCTCTGTGAAAGTTGCGATCGCTTCATCGCGGCTAACAACACGGCGGCGAATCGGCAAGTCCTGTTGGATGATACGCTCCATTTCCTTCTCAATCTTCACCAGATCCTCAGGCGTCAGCGATTGCTCCATATCGATATCGTAGTAGAAGCCGTCTTCGATCACAGGACCGATTCCAAGCTTCACGTCGTTTCCGCCAAACAGGCGTTTGATCGCTTGCGCCATCAAATGCGCTGTACTATGACGGTATACCTCAAGTCCGTCTGCGGAATCAAGCGTAACGATTTCGAGGGCAACGTCGCTCTCAAGCGGCGAGTAGATATCGACAACTTTACCGTCCACTTTGCCTGCGATAGCATTCTTTCTAAGTCCAGTGCTGATGGAGCCTGCTACATCTTCAATTGTAGTGCCTTGCTCGTATTCGCGAATTGCGCCGTCCGGCAGTTTTACTTGAATGGCCATCTTACTCATGTCCTCCTTGTTTTGCGCGGCATGCATATGAACCGCATGGTTGTTGTGGTTAACATCTAAACCAATCAATGCGGTTGCAGCCCAATAAAAAAAGCACGCATCCCGCGAAGGGACGAGTGCTTGTTATAGACCCGTGGTTCCACCCTAGTTCAATCAGCGCTTAGGTTATTGCTTAAGCCGCCAATCCTTGTAGATGTTCTGTAACGGGAACAGCCCGGCGCAGCTTACTACCGATCAACCTTACGAATGAAGGACCGGGTTCAACAGCACAGCTACAAAGGGGTATATCGCTACTGCAGCATAAGGAAATTTCAGCCAATGTTTCCTCTCTCTGGGACGCGCAAAGCTAGCGGTACATGTCTTTGTCAATGCTTTTACATGTCAATTATTATAATGCGCCGCTTCTGCCTTCGTCAAGCCCAGCCCGTGAGACTGCGTATCCATGTCCTGGACTCATGGAATGACATTGCGAACACGTTTCTCCTTGGCCGTCTCTGTCTTGCCTGCAATTGGCTGACCTTGCTCGTCAAAGTAAAGGTTGCAGTGTCCGCATGTGCAGCACAGTCTCACCCGTTGTTCGAATATCGTCTCCAGCGTGCGCATGACCGGGAGCTCTGGTTGGCGAGTGTGGATCACGATCTGTTGCGGCGACACTGTAATCAGCGTGCTCACGATCATATCTTCCATGTTCATCTCGGACTCCAGCATCTCCGCCACGATCCGGTCGGCCGGAACTGTATCGAGGAGTTGGAATTCATGGTCATAGAGTACAAAGTCACTGCCGCCCTTGTGCAGCACATGGACGATCGGCAACTTCACTTCCTGCATACGGACAAAATACTTCAGCAGCGATATAAACTCCTGATATTGCTTATCCATCACATATTCATCGACGGCATAAGCGACGACTTCCTTCAGCTCCTGCCAATATGGAGCCAAGCGGAAGGTCACGAACCCATCGAGATGAATCCGACTATTGCTTACGAGGAACTCCTCCACCTCTTCGGAAACCTTGTTCAACCGCCGCTCCCGGTCCGTCCGCAGCATCGCCGTATCGGTATCATCGGCTTGAACGGCAGGGACTTGAGCGCCGTAAAGGATATTCTGGCAATATCGCTCGAGCAGTTCAATTTCCTTGCTCTCCTCGTAATGGAACTGCTTGCGAATAATAGCCTTCAGCAGCATCGGCTCCAACTCACGCATAATGAAATGCGCGATGGCCACAGCGGCTTCGCGATATACGATCGGACCGTCATCAGCCAAATTAAACATAGGCAGCTGCGCATGACATTCGATCTCCATGGATTCATAATCCGGCCTTGTGAGGCGTACAGTATCTAACTTGCTATTGCTATGTAAACCAGCGAATTGTTCAGTCATACTTTGATGCAGCAGATCGATCGCTTCTTGTGAAGCCGAAAGCAAAGATACAGTAAAGAGTTCCATAGGCTCACTCCTAACTTTTTTAGCGGTGACATCAGAAGCACATAACTATCGGCCGTAGCAGCCTGGTCAAGGGGAGAAGCAGCATCTATTGAGCCGCTCATGCTGGCGGCAATATTGGAGCCAAGAAGGGCTGCGAGTAAGCTTTTGCGAGCTTCCTTAACAGTATATGGCTCAGCAAAAGCATATATACGATGTAGGCTCTCCCTGCACTGGATAGGGATTGGAATGAAAGGGGAATCGTGGTATATTTAGTTCCAAATGAAGCTGCAAAAGCCGGAGTGAAACCTATGGAATACGAATCAATCAATTACAACAGGTACCGTTGGAATCGTAAGCTGCTGAATGGCTTCTGGTCCATTCTCGTCATTACGATCATCCTTGAAAGTTTGTACTCCACCGTCTCAGAACTACCTCGAACGCAATTCATCATCGAATATATGATCAGACCATCCGCGCTGCTGCTTGGGTTTCTGCTCATGGCTGAGCTCGGTCTTCGTTTATATAACGGACGATACCAGGATTACATCCTCATCCTGACATCAACGCTGATCGCTTTCACGATTGTCTATATCCACAACACCATCAATTACTTGATACTGGCGTTATTCTTGCCCATTATGGTGTCGATCTTCTACTTTCAAACCAAGAAACTGCTCTTCGCCTTTGGCAATACATTAGTGTCGCTATACGTCATGTACGGCACGAACTACTTCTCTAATAATGACATCTCCATTGTCGGCCTCATTACGATTACGGTCATGTTCTGCGCCTTTACCCTCATCGCATGGGGGATTCTAAGCCGCGGTATGGAGCTGCTCAGCAATCTGAAATCGAACTTCGAACGTAATCAAGAGCTGCTCGTCAAGACAGTCTGGATGGACAAGCTTGCCAAGACCGACGCGTTGACCGGACTATATAACCATATGACCTTCCATGAGTATTTCGAGAAGCTGATTGATCAGCATGAGCGCTATGGCCTTGCATTGCAGCTAGCCATTATCGACATCGACAACTTCAAGCACGTGAATGACACCTACGGCCATCGCGCCGGCGATGCCATTCTAAAATCCGTCTCGGAGCTGCTTCGCAGCAAGTCGCGCGTGAATGACTTCATTGCCCGTTACGGTGGCGAGGAGTTTGCCGTCTTGTATACGGATCAATCGAGCAAAGAATCGCTCACTGTCTCCGAGCTCATCCGTGAAGCCCTCTCCATGCTGCCGCAGCAATCGCTAGGCGGTGGGCCGATTACCGTCAGTATCGGTTTCGGGGAGTATAGGACCGGTGAAGGCAAAGAACAATTCTTCAACCGAGTCGATACCGCCCTCTATAAAGCCAAGAAAAACGGCAAGAATCGTACTGTCGTATCGCCAGACCAGCCGCATGAAACCGAAGAGAGCCAGCTTGCATAATCGCAAGCAAACGCAAAGAAGCTTCCCCAGCCAGGACCGGCCGGGGAAGCTTCTTTACTTATGTTCCATTCATTAATTCTGCATCACGAAGTCGTTCGCTGCATGCTCGGACTCGCTGTACACTTTAAGAATGTCATACTTCGTATTACGCTGAGCAGGAATCTTGCCTGTCTCGCGAATAAGGCGAAGGATGGATTCGATGTTTACTTTATGCGTTGTACCCGCCGCCGAAACGACGTTCTCTTCAATCATCGTGCTGCCAAAGTCATTGCAGCCGTAGGACAGAGACAGCTTGCCGACCTCTGGTCCCATCGTTACCCACGAGGATTGGAAGTTCTCAATATTATCAAGCGTAATGCGGCTGATCGCGAGCGTCTTCAGATACTCCTCAGGCGTCGCTTTCTCCCGCTTCATGTTCGTATTCTCCGGCTGGAACGTCCACGGAATGAACGCGAGGAAGCCCTTGGAGTCATAGCCGTTCGCAATGCACTCATCCTGTGCGTCACGCACGCGGAGCAAGTGAAGCGCGCGCTCCTCCATCTCTTCGCCGAAGCCGATAACCATCGTTGCCGTTGTGTTCATGCCTACGCGGTGAGCCGTCTTCATGACGTCCATCCAATCGGTCCAAGAGCCCTTCAAGCGGCTGATCTTCCGTCTTGTCCGGTCATCGAGAATTTCACCGCCGCCGCCAGGCAGCGAGTCCAGACCAGCGCGGTTTAGCTCGCGCATGACATCTTCAAGCGTCAGGCCGTCAGATACCGCAACCATCTTATGAATCTCCGCTGGGGAGAAGGAATGCATGGTAATGCCCGGATAGTGCTGTTTAATCTTGCGAAGCAGATCCGTATAGTACGTGAACGGCAGGTTCGGGTTCACGCCGCCTTGCATCAGAATCTCTGTACCGCCAACATCCATCGTTTCTTTAATCTTCTGCAGGATCACTTCATCGGACAGTACATAGCCTTCCGCCGAGCCCGGAGCACGGTAGAATGCGCAGAAACGGCAATACACGTCACAGACGTTGGTATAGTTAATGTTCCGTCCTACTACGAATGTCGTAATCGGATCAGGATGATGTCTTAGCATCAGCTGATTGGCCACATGGCCCATTTTCTCAATTTCCTCGGATTCAAATAAGGTTACTACGTCTTCGAGCCCGAGTCGTTCTCCTTGCAGTGCTTTGTCCAAAATACGATCTACTTGTTGCACGAGGGAGACCTCCTTCTCTATCCACTTTTCCGTACCCAGTAAGGTTTCAACTTATACTACCACAAACGATTAGCAGCGTCATTTCGCGACTGACAGCGTAAAGCCAAGCCTAAACGGAGAAAAACGCGGCTAGTCCGCTAGGACTGCCGCGTATTGCTTTATTTGCGCCTAATTAGCCTTTCAGCGCTTGATCGAGATCCGCAATGAGATCGTCGATATCCTCGAGACCGACCGAATAACGCAGCAAACCATCAGAGATTCCGCGTTCATGGCGCACTTCACGAGGCATTGCCGCATGCGACATCATGGTCGGGTAGGACAAAATACTTTCAACAGCGCCAAGACTTACCGCGACAAGCGGCAGCGTCACACGGTTTAATACCGCTTTCGCACGGTCTCCGTCACCTACGTCGAAGGAAACGACAGCGCCATAGCCTTTGGACTGCTTCTCATGAATTTCGCGTCCTGGATGATCCTTGAGCCCCGGATAGTACACGCGGGTGATATCCGAGCGGCCGTCAAGCCACTCCGCCAGCTTCCGTGCACTCTTCTCGCTATGCTCCATCCGCGCTTGCAGCGTCTTCATGCCGCGCATCAGGAGCCAAGACTCTTGCGCGCCGAGGACGGTGCCCAGCCCATTCTGCAGCTGCTTCAGCCGCTTGCCGAGGCTTTCCGTCGCGGCAACGGCAAGCCCTGCAAGCACGTCGCTGTGGCCGCCGAGGAATTTCGTCGCGCTGTGCAGCACGATGTCCACGCCAAGCTCGATCGGACGCTGGTGGTACGGTGTCATGAACGTATTATCAAGCAGCGTGATGAGTTCATTCTCTTTCGCCCATGCTGTAATCGTAGCGATATCGGTAATCTTAAGCGTCGGGTTCGACGGCGTCTCCATGAAGACCGCCTTCGTATTCGGCTGAAGCGCCGCCTTCACCGCTTCCACATTCGTCATGTCCACGAATGTCGACTCGATTCCGAGACGGTTCAGCACCGTCGTCAGCAAGCGGTACGTCCCGCCGTATACGTCTTCTGTTACGATGACGTGATCGCCAGTGGAGAAGAGCAAGAACGATGTTGAAATCGCCGCCATGCCGGATGCGAACGCAAAGCCGCGCACGCCGCCCTCAAGCAGCGCAATATAATCCTCAAGCGCTTGGCGGGTCGGATTGCCGGAACGGCTGTAATCATGCGTCGGCGGGTTAAAGATATCATGATGATGGAACGTCGATGCCTGATAGATCGGCACGCTCGACGCACCCGTCGTCTCGTCAATTTCGGAGCCAAAATGAATCAGCTTCGTTGCAAATTGTTTCTCTTGGTTGTTTTTGTTGTCTGCCATCGTCTTCTTATGCCTCCCCAATCTCGCGACGAGCCGCGTCGAATGCTTGCGCCAAGTCCGCAATGAGGTCATCGGCATGCTCGATACCGACAGAGAAGCGAAGCAGGCGGTCGTCTACGCCGATCTTCTGGCGAATTTCAAGCGGAATATCCGCGTGCGTCTGAACTGCCGGATAAGTCATGAGCGACTCCACGCCGCCTAGGCTCTCTGCGAAGGCGATCAGCTTAATGTGGCGCAGAATCGGCTCCACGTAAGCTGCATTCTTCAAGCGGAACGAGAAGATACCCGTATTGCCGGAGGATTGGCGGTTCTGCACGTCATGACCTGGGTGATGCGGCAGCGCCGGATAATAAACATCCTCAATCGCTTCATGCGTCAGCAGCCAGTTGGCAATTGCTGTTGCATTCGCTTGATGGCGCTCCATCCGCAGCGCGAGCGTCTTCATGCCGCGCATCAAGAGCCAGGAATCCTGCGGGCCAAGAACCGCGCCCAGCGAGTTGTGCAAGAAGCCCATCTGCGCGGACAGCTCCTTGCCTTTGGTCACGATCAGGCCAGCCAGCACGTCATTATGGCCGCCAAGGTATTTGGTCGCGCTGTGCACGATTACGTCTGCTCCAAGCTCGATTGGCCGTTGGAAGAACGGAGTGAGGAGCGTGTTGTCAACGATCGTGAGCAAGCCTTTGGACTTCGCCCAAGCGCATACGCGCTCAATATCTGTAATCATCATAAGCGGATTCGTCGGCGTCTCGATCAGAATAGCTTTCGTCGCAGGCGTACAGAGCTCGCTCAGACCGTCAATGTCGTTCGTGTCCACATAAGAAGCCGTTATTCCGAACCGAGTCATGATTTTCTCAAGCAGACGGTATGTACCGCCATAGAGGTCAAGGGAAACCAGCAGATGGTCACCTTGGCTAAATAATGAGAAAACAGTAGTCAGCGCTGCCATGCCGCTGCTGCAGGCAAAGCCCGTATCGCCGGATTCGAGCTCAGCTGCCGCTTCTTCAAGCACGGTCCGTGTCGGACTCTTCGTACGTGCATAGTCAAAACCCGTGCTTTCGCCAAGCCGCGGGTGACGGAAGGCCGTTGATTGATAGACCGGGAAGCTGACTGCTCCGGTAACAGGTTCTTTAATGGATCCAATTTGCGCTAAACGGCTTTCAATTTTCATCTGATCGTGACTTCCTCTCACCGAATATTGTAGGTTAAATGCCTGCTCCAAGATCAAACGGAGTTTGCTGGTATACATAATAATTCAGCCAATTCGAGAACAACAGGTTCGCATGCGCTCTCCATGTGGACAACGGCTGGCGCGAAGGATCATTATTAGGATAATAGTTTTTCGGCAGGGCGATATCCATGCCTCTGGAAACATCCCGATCATATTCGTACTTCAGCGAAGCGGGATCATATTCCGAATGACCGGTGACGAACACTTGTCTTCCGTTCTTCGAAGCTGCGAGATAGATGCCAGCCTCTTCGGATACAGAGAGAATATCCAGATCGTTCACTGCAGCGACATCCTCATAGCGAATCCCAGTATGACGGGATTGCGGAACGAGGAACATCTCATCAAACCCGCGAACAAGCGGCACGTTCCGTTTCTCGACCGTATGCGGGAAGACGCCGAACATTTTCTCATCGAGATCATGTTTCGGAATGCCGTAGTGGTGGTACAGGCCTGCTTGAGCGCCCCAACAGATATGGAATGTCGATGTCACGCGGCGTGCGGACCAGTCCATAATATCCTTCAGCTCTTCCCAATAGTTCACTTCTTCAAAAGCAAGCGTCTCGACAGGTGCACCCGTAATAATCATGCCATCGTAATAATCATGCTTGATATCTTCGAATGTCTTATAGAACGACTCCAGATGCTCGGAAGATGTGTTCTTCGATGTATGCGTCTTCGGATGCAGCAGGACAACCTCCACCTGGAGCGGCGTGTTCCCGATGAGGCGAAGCAATTGCGTCTCTGTCGTTTCCTTCGTCGGCATCAGGTTTAGAATCGCAATGCGCAGCGGGCGAATATCTTGATGATATGCGACTGATTCATCCATAAGAAAGATGTTCTCGTTCGTCAAAATATCTTTCGCCGGCAGCTGGTCTGGCACTTTAATTGGCATATTACTCTCTCCTGTCTATTGTCGGATCCCTGAAGAAGGAGCGCAAATTGAAAAAGCCCCTCTCTGGCAGAGAGGGGCATAAATTCATATCGTTCATGCGCCTCTCATCTCTCAGAAACTGATCGTTTCCGCAAGAATTAGCACCGTGCGTCTTCACGCCGGTTGCCGGGCTTCATCGGGCTAGTCCCTCCGCCTGCTCTTGATAAGAAAGCTTGCTTATTCGGTTATGGTCATTCTTTAACTCATACTTTAAATGATTCGCGTTTCCGCGTCAAGAAGCACCCCTGAAATCATGGGCTAAACCCGCGTAACCACAGGCTTTTCCCGGCATATTGTATAACGTGGAACCCTCCGCTACTTTCTGCTTGTATGGAAAGACATTGTCGGAGTATACTAGACAAGAATTGCGCTCATTTTCAATGTTTTGCAAGCTTGGAGCGCTTGGAATCACTTACCAACGAAACGTGTTTAAAGGGGTGTTTACGAATATGGAAGGCGACCCGTGGCCTGCGGACAACCGCATTGATAACCAGCATAGAGGACATAAGCGCATCGGACCGAACATGAAGCCGACCATATTCGCACCTGCACCCCTGCCGTTATTCACGATATATTATTCGTAGCAGGTTATTGGCGAACTTGGTTTGCTTGACGCTCGCGCCCGTTCTATTTCCTCTTGCCGGTATCCGGGAATGTGTAACATCGTGATGAGAGGAGGAACGCGGATGAAAATTCGTCTCGTAAACCAAGGTGTGTTTACACCAATTGACGACATTGAGGAGGCTGTCTACCCGCCGATCGAAGGGTTTTACTGGATTGACGCGGATGTGGACGATCTTGCTGTGCTTCAGCCGCTCTTTGCCCTGCACGAACTAGCCGTAGAGGACTGTTTGAGCGAGGAAGAGCAGCGTCCGAAGATTGAACTTCATGAGAATGAAGGCCATTATTTTATCGTTATTAATAGTATCCGTTTTGATGATGAGGAAATCTTCTTGCGCGCCTTGAATATTTTCTTGGGGCGTCATTATATCATTACCGTTACGAAGCAGAAGATTAACGAGCTGCGTGCTCTGAAGCCGATTCTGCTTGAGGAGCGAGTCAGCCGTCCTGACCGGTTCCTGTATCACCTCGTCGACCTTGTCGTCGACAACTATTTCCTCGTAGGCGACCGAATTGAAGCGCGAATTGAAAGCTTGGAGGAAGACATTCTGGTGCACACGAAGAAGTCGCATCTGAATGAAATCATCGGTCTCCGAAGCGAAATTCTGTGGCTGAAGAAAGTGCTTGGGCCGCAGAAGGAACTGATCGCGAAGCTGAATAAGAAGGATCTCAAACTCATCGATGACGAGCTGCAGAAGTACTTCAGCGACATCTACGAGAACGCCGTGAAGATCGCCGAGACCTTCGATACGTACCGCGATCTGATGGGCAACTTACGAGAGGCTTATCAGTCCTCCGTTGCGAACCGCGCGAACGAAATCATGCGCGTGTTTACGGCGCTGACGACGATATTCATGCCTCTGACCTTCATTACAGGCATCTACGGGATGAACTTCGACTACATCCCCGGCCTCCATTTGCACGGCGGCTCCTATTTGCTGCTCTCGTTCATGTTATTGCTGGGGTTCGGGATGTTCTATATTTTCCGCAAGAAGGATTGGCTATAACGCCTATTGCAACAAAGAGGCTCTCCGGGTCGCAATTGCCGCCTGGGGAGCCTCTTCGCTTATATACACGAGATTGGGGTTGTTATTGTAACATGGTTTTTGCACTTGCTTTTATCAAAGGATTTCTATTCTCGCTATCGCTCTGCTTCGACCTTGGCATCGTCAATGTCGCCATGATTAAGACCGGCCTTGAGAAAGGATTCAAGCGCTCCTTCATGCTCGGCTTTGGCTCCTGCTTCGGGGACTTGACGTATCTGCTGCTGGCGCTGCTTGGCGTGACGATTATTTTTCAAATTCCGCTCGTCAAATGGGTGCTATGGATTGGCGGCACCATCGTGCTCAGCTACCTCACGTTCCAGATGATTCGCAAAACGATCAAGCCCGATCCGATTCAGATCAGCAGCGAGGAAGACAGCAGCCGCGCGGGCAAGAAGGAATTCGCCTGGGGGCTTGGACTTGCGCTCTCTTCCCCTACCGTCATCATTTGGTTCGCCGTTGCAGCAGGTCCGATTCTTGCAAGCCTGAATGTTCACTCTGCAGGACCAATGGCTGCCTTCATCATCGGCTTCTTCTCAGCCGGACTAGCCTGGTCGACCTTCATCGCCATCGTATCCGGAATATCGCACAAGCGTGCGGGAACAGGCTTCGTTCGTGCCGTATCGCTGCTCTCCGCGCTGATCTTCTTGATTCTTGCGGTCAAAGTATTCATTGACGGCTATCACTCCTTGCTCTGATAGCCGTCCCTCGCCTTCAATAGCTTTCCTCTTACCTGAAAGGCAGCTTGAACGTTTTCTTAGTTAGCGGATACAGCCATTTGACGCCGCTTGGCGTTAATGTATCCGCGACAAGATGCGAGACATAGCCGCATACTGCCGTGTATGCAACCCCTTGAATGCCAAGCTGCTGCTCCAAGCTCCAGCCGATCGCTCCCCAAGCAATAACCGCCCACACCGTATGCGTAAGTCCGCGATGATTCAGCCATGGCACCCAAGCTATGTATAAACCAAGTCCCATCAGCCAGTTCATCTCGACTTTAAAGCCCGTGTACAGCAGGATCGCGCCAATCGCACTGACGAGCGCATTGCGGATTGCTCCATTACGTGACAATAAACCCAGCAGCAGGACTGCAGCTGCACCCGCCGTGTAAAGCGGGTAGAAGATCCCCTTCACCGCGTACATATACGCCGTGCTTCCGGCGAGAATCAAGCCGCCCCATAACAGCAGCTCCCGAATCAGCTTCGCCGCTTTGCTCAGCTTCCCGCTCAGCAAGCTCGTGCCGTCGAGATCCGCGGCGAGCGCGGAGAATGCCGCGACGACCAGAAATACGGCTACATTCTTCGGTGTTATCGGATGTGTCGCCGCACCTACTACGCCAATGGCGATTCCAATCGCCAGATGTGTTGTTCCTTTCATGCTTGCCTCCTGAGACTTATGACTGACATAAGGCGCTTCTTACTTGATAGGCTCCAACGCGACAGCTTCTTTGCGCCCCTTCTCGATATTCACATAGGCGAGCAGTACGATGCCGATGATGAAGAATGCCAATAGTGCGAGAATGCCGAACCTGCTTGATCCGGTAATCGTTCCGACCACGGAGAAGACGAATGGTCCTGCCACTGCTGCGAATTTGCTCGACAAGCTTAGGAAGCCGAAGAACTCCGCTGTCTTCGATGGAGGCACAAGCGTCGCATAGAGTGATCTGGCCGTTGCCTGGCTGCCGCCCTGCACGACGCCGACCATTACCGCGAGCAAGTAGAAGTGAAGCGCGCTTTCCATGAAAAATCCAAGTATAACGATTAACACATAAACAAACAAGGAGCTATAGAGCGAATTCTTCATGCCTATTCGAGCCGCTATCTTAATGAATAGAAGCGTGCATGGATAGCCGACAAACTGTGTTATGAGCAGCGCTGCAATGAGATCGCTTGTCTCAATGCCGATACCAGCTCCATAAATCGTTGCCATGACGATAACTGTACTGATTCCGTCGTTGAAGAACCAGAACGATGCCATATACTTGAGCAGCTCCGGATAGGATTTCAGCGTGCGCATCGTCGCGCTAATGCGCTGCATCCCTTTATTAATCGCATCGCCGAACCCGGCAGCTGTGCCTTGCGCCGTTTCTTTGACATTCCTCATAATCGGAAACGAGAACACGATCCACCAGATGCCGACGGTGACGAACACAATTTGCGTGGCTATTGTTTTGTTCGGAAAACCAAGCTTCTCCCATCCTTCTATCATCACGAGATTAACGAGCAGCAGCAGTCCTCCGCCCAAGTATCCCATCGCATACCCTTTATTGCTGACCGAGTTAAGCGTGTCCGGCGTAGACACCTCGGTAATAAGACCATCATAGAACGTGTTGGATGCTGCGAACCCGATTGTCCCAATGACAACGAGAATCGAAGCGAACAGCCAGTCATCCTCGCCGACCAGCCCCATTCCAAGCGTTGCAATCGCACCGATGAACATGAAGGTCGACAGAAACTTCACTTTGGAGCCTGAGAAATCAGCAATTGCACCAAGGACCGGACATAGCAGCGCTACGAAGATCATGGCGATTGTCTGCGTATAACCCCAGTAGATCTCAGCCGTATTGCCTTCCAAATTTGCGCCAGCCACAGTTTTGTAGAAGACGGGCATTACCGCAGCCATTACGGTCGTGGCAAAAGCCGAATTGGCCCAATCGTACATAATCCAACTGCGAACGGCCTTCGTATTCATCGTCAATTCGCTCCTTTATAGGGCACCTTATGGGGCTTTTTCCGAGCAACAACACCATTCGACAAGGAGAAGAACAAATCCTGCTTTATTCCTTTAAAGCTGCAAATCGCATCAATATTACAGCTCTTTTTTGCCGTCTGCCTGTTTTTCCTATATACTTATATCACCGTGATAAAAATCTTTAATCGCTAAAGGAGGGATTGATTCCGTGAACATTAATCAGCTCGAAACATTGTTAACGATCTCGCGAACGATGAGCTTTCGTAAGGCGGGCGAACTGCTTAACTTAACGCAGCCGGCTGTATCTGCACAGGTCAAAAGCCTCGAGGATGAGTTTAAAACGGTGCTAATCGATCGGAATCAGCCTGTTACCTTAACCGATCGTGGACAAGTATTTCTCGAACACGCTGAAAAAATATTAGCCATCGTCGAGGACCTGAAGCAGAAGCTGTCCGATCTGAGCCAAACGCCGCAAGGCCATATCGTGCTCGGAACAACCTCTTCCATCGCCATTCAGATTTTGCCGCGCGTGCTGTCGTATTTCCAGAATCAGTTCCCGCTGATCAAGACGACGATTCACTCGATGCCTTCTTCCGGCGTTATGACAAGCGTTGAGAACGGCTCCGTAGACATCGGCATCACTTATCTGTCGGAGCGCAATCCGAATCTCGAGTCCGCGATTCTGTATTATGACACGTACGAGCTTGTCGTTGCTCCTGAGCATCCGATGGCCCATTTGAAGCATACTACAGTAGAATCATTGAAGGACATTCCCATGATTATGCTGTCGCCGGATACATTAGGACGAAGATTTCTGGATCAAATCTTCCGCAAATTTGGCGTGCAGCCAAACATCGTGATGGAGCTCTCGAGCAGCGAGGAAGTGAAACGGATGGTAGAGATCAATCTCGGCGCAGCCGTTGTATCCAAGCTGTCGATTGACAACGAAGTGAGGCTAGGCACACTGAACCGGATTAAAGTGAATGAGTTCGATATGAGTCATCCGGTCGGCCTTGTTTACAAGTCGGGGAGATACATCAACTCAGCCATGCAGCAATTTCTTAGCGATCTAAAAGGAATGCCAGAGGATCAGTTCATTAGCAGCGAATGATTGTTATCCAAGGAGGGATTTCGTTTGAAATTCGATCTACATACGCATCATTTCAGATGCGGTCATGCGGACGGCAATATTGAGGATTACATTCTGGCCGGCATTAGCAAAGGCCTCGGCGTTATTGGGATATCCGATCATTCCCCTTACTTCGGCAGCAAGCAAGATCAAGAGAACCCTGGCATTGCCATGGCGAAGAGCGACTTCGCCAATTATGTAGATGAGGTGCTTCGGCTCAAAGCCAAGTACGAAGGGAAAATTGACGTGCTGCTTGGCGTCGAGTCGGACTTCTTCCCCGAGCATGCGAAGCTGTATGGCGATATCTACGCTGGCTATCCATTCGATTATATTATCGGGTCGGTTCATCGTTCAGGCGGAGTGAGCATTTTTAACCGCAACCGTTGGAAGGGACAATCAGGTGCCCAGCAAGTCCAGCAGAAGCATGAGTACTACAATCTCATCGCCCAATCCGCTCGCAGCGGCATGTTCCAAATTCTCGGCCATATTGATGCGATGAAAGGCTATTATCCCGCTTTCTCGGATATTCGCACGGATGATGCGATTGACGAAACGTTGCAAGCTATTGCCGAGAGCAACGTATCCATCGAGATTAATACCTCTGGCTCGACGAAAGATGTCGGAGGCTGGTACCCGTCTGACGCAATATTGGAGCGAGCACTTCATTACGGCGTGTCCGTGACGTTTGGTTCTGATGCGCACCGCCCTAGCCGGGTCGGCGATGAATGGGAGCTTGTTGCGAAGCGGCTTAAGGAAATCGGCTTTAAACAGTGGGTGTACTACAAGGAGAAACAACCTGTCATCGTGCCCTTATAAAAAAAAGTGGACCTGCTAGCGCAGGTCCGAATTTATATGTTTAAATAGGGGGTCTTGTTTATTATAGTACCCCCTAATTGTAATGGGCGCGTAACAGGAACATTTCAATTGTGTAACAAATATGAATTAAACGTAAAGATGGTGGCAGGCGATGTGGTTTGCAGCAGCCATTGGCAGCGCCGTCCTGTTCGGACTGGCGGGCTGGTGGATGAAAGTGTCCCAAATGCAGAGCGGTTCATCCGCTTATCTGCTGCTGGGGCTATATATTTCAGGCACTTGCGGGTTTGGCGTCCACGCCGCCTTGGAGCATACTTTGCTGCCGTCGCTCAGCGATCCGCGCGTCTGGCTCAGTGGATTGCTCATTGGCGCAGGGTCAGCGCTTGGCAATGCCTTATTCATGAAAGCATTGGAAAACGGACCAGCCAGCCTCACCTCTCCTCTGACGAATATGAACATCATTCTCGTCATCGGAATGGGCTTGCTCGTCTACAATGAACCGCTTAGCAACACTGAGTTAAGCGGCGTTCTGCTGTTGCTAGTCTCAGTTGTGCTCGTCTCGATCAGGGGCAGACAGCAGCAGTCCGCGATTCAATCACGGTGGTATCTCTATGTCGGTATTAGCATTATTTTATTCGCCATTCGTAACGGCGGGCTTAAAGTAACGGATGAGCTTGGGCTAGAGAGTGCGCCGATTCTGTTCGTCGCATACAGCTTGTCGATTGTCTGGTTCGCTTGGGCAGCATGGAAAGAGCGGCTGCCTGCTGTTCCGCGTGAAGAGCTACGAGAAGGGCTTCGCTCTGCAGACGCTAACGCAATGGCAGCTTCCGCTGCTGCAATCGGCATGCGCTGGGGCATCCTTGCCGGCCTCTTCTCCTATGGCGGTCTGCAGCTGTACGCGATCTCGCTTGAGACGGGACAGGCTAGCATTGCCGGACCGATCTTCTCCGCGAACAGCCTCGTTGTCGCCGCTGGTGCAATTGTGCTCTATCGCGAGCGGCTTAGCACGAACCAATGGATTGCTTTTGTCATGACGATTGCCGGGCTTGTACTCATTCGTCTCTAAGCGCGCTATGCTACTTGGCATCGCGCCTTGGGAACAGCCTCCGTACAACCGCTTCTGCTAATTCCAGATAACGCTTCATGGAACGGCGCAGCCGGTTAATCGCCGACAGCTTCATGACAGAGCCCCAGCCATCGTACCGGCCTCCGCTCCCTTCAATCAAACCGTGCAGCTCGCGCACCCGCTCATTGACCGTATCCAAGCGCACATCCTCGAAGCGGCTGATGACGAGCGGATAGGGATAGCCTTGATCAGGTTTCCCCTCCCTCTCCTTCTCAATCACATAGCCCCTCTTCTCCAGCATCAGCGTAATTTCCCGCCTGTCGACATCCTCCCGAAACAACAGCCAGTGATACACATTGCGCGGCTGCCCGATATCGTCGCCTTTATGAATAAGAGCATAGATCATTTGAGCATTATGAATGAATAGTTCCTCAAGCGTATCAGGCAACATAAATGTATAGAAGGTCCATTCGGGATCCGGCTTACGGTACACTTGCGCGCGGTAGCTCCAATTCCGTTCCAGCCACACGTTCAGATCCTGCACGTTCAAGCGGCTGCTGTCCACATAGTAGTAGAACTCAAGCCGTCTGGCAGCATTAATACGCCCAATGTAAATCGCATCGGAAGCAAGCTTAAGCCAATGCTCCAGCTTCGATTCCAGCTGCTCCAATTGCTTAACAAAATCCCGATTCGTGCGGTTATTAGCACGAACAGGGTATAAATTTATAGTGATGGATAATAATTCGCCATACTCCGCAAGCGGATGCGCGTCTTTGTAGCCAATATTGACCAATACACGCATATGCTCCGATGCCGATCGGCGTTCATAGAAACCCCAATTGTCTGTCATCTTGCACCTCAGATAGGTTCGTAAAAGGATACGAGCAGCTAGTCCATCCTGTATTATAACGGGTAACGCCGTAACATTCTAGGCTATATTTCGGCTTCATACGACTTAATTGTGAGAAATATTACAAAATTTTACTATGGCGAAATACTAACTTGCGAATAACAACTAACTAAAGTATAGTAAATATTTAATAACAAGTATTTTGTGCCATGTCGAATAACCACTGCCCTTTTAAAAGGGCATGTGTTACAATGAATGTAAGGGAAAGAGGGGTGATAACGTGGATTATTCCAAAATGTGCCCAAAGTACGAATGTGCAACTGAGTTACTAGGCAAGAAATGGACCGGCATGATTGTACGAGTTCTGCTCGGTGGGCCGAAGCGTTTCAAAGAGATGAAAGAGCAAATCCCGGAGATGAGCGATAAAATGCTGACCGACCGGATGAAAGAGCTTGAGCACTGCGATATTATTAAACGAAATGTCTATCCGGAGATGCCAGTTCGGATTGAATATGAGTTAACCGAGAAAGGGCGGGGACTAGAACCCGTTATCCAGTCGATTCAGGATTGGGGCGAAACTTGGTGTTAGAAGCTGCCGTTGTGACGGCAGCTTTTTTGCTGCTTGCGGGGGTTTGTGGCGTCTGCGCCCGAGAGGAATCGGAGCCCATTAGGTGGATATCGTTCCGAGCTGCTCTAACGGAACTCACAAACGCTATTCGTCGGAGTTCGGTCGAGCTGTTCTAAAGGAACTCACAAGTGCTATTGGTCGGAGTTCGGTCGAGTAGCTCTAACGGAACTCACATGCGCTATTGGCTGGAGTTCGGTCGAGCTGCTCTAACGGAACTCACATGCACTATTGGCTGGAGTTCGGTCGAGCTTCTCTAACGGAACTCACATGCGCTATTCGCCGGAGTTCGGTCGATCTGCTCTAACGGAACTCACATGCGCTATTGGCTGGAGTTCGGTCGAGCTGCTCTAACGGAACTCACA